>NZ_JXXD01000260.1 GCF_000935215.1 Stutzerimonas stutzeri | reverse complement strand
GGAGAGGTCATGCAAAATGCCATGGCAATGCGGCATGATGCTCCGGTTTCAATTCAATAACCGTGTTGCACTCAGCTCCTGCAACCGCCGTTTTTATCAGCCTCGCCAAGCCGGGGAGATAACTGATGGCCATGGGGCTGACTTTAAAGAAGAGTGGATAACGACCGCGTGACCGCAACATTACAAATCTGTAATCGAGGATATGCGCGATTGCTTGCCTCTCAGATAACAAAATAGTAATTTGCCGCTAATCCTGCGGTCATCTGCAGGGAAGAACTTGCCTAAGCGCTAAAAAAAAGCGAAAGGCGTCATTTGAGCACTGACCTGCCGTACACCAGGAGCATCATCATGAGCAAAATGGCCGTTTTTTCACTAACAGCCCTTTCACTGGCATTGGGCAGCGCCCCGGTCTTTGCCCAATCGGAAACAGCGGAGGGCTTCATCGAAGGCAGCACGCTATCGCTGATAAATCGCAACTATTATTTCAATCGAGATTTTCGCGACGGTGAGAGTGCGACCGGCAATGGCTACTCTGAGGAGTGGGCGCACGGATTAATGGCCTTCTTCGAGTCCGGATATACTCAAGGCTCGGTGGGGGTCGGTGTCGACGCCTTCGCCATGCTCGGTCTCAAGCTCGATTCTGGATCAGGACGTTCCGGTGCTGGCGGAAGCGTCGATCTTCTCCCCTACAATAGCGCCGGCGATGCCGAGGATGACTTTTCTCGAGTAGGGGGGGCCGTGAAAGCACGGTTCTTGGGCACCGAGATCAAGGCAGGCGATGTATTTCCCGCTACTCCTGTCGTGCACTTTGGTGACGCACGGCTGCTGCCGGAGTCTTTCAAGGGGTTCACCGTTGTGAACAACTCGCTGGACAGTCTTACGCTTGCGGCCGGGCGCCTACACGCGATGAGCCAGCCCAATACCAGCAACACGAACGATGACTTCGTCACGTTTTATGGCGGTGCCGTCGACGCCCCTTGGCTCGGCTACGCAGGCGGCGACTATAGCGTCAACGAAAATCTCAGTCTTAGCCTGTATACCAGCCGCCTTAAAGATGCATGGAATCAGCATTACTTTGGTGTATCGGCCACTTACCCGCTTTCTGATGTCGTCGCGCTGCTGGGCACCTTCAACTACTACAAGGCAACCGATGAAGGCCGCGAGCTGTTGGGCGAACTCAACAACAACATATGGAGCTCCAGCCTGGGTGTCGCCTTCGGCGCGCACACCGTCACGGCGTCGTATCAGCGAAACAACGGTAACAACGACTTTGACTACCTGCGCCAGGCGGACTCGATCTACCTGAACAACTCCATCCAGTACAGTGATTTCAACTCACCTAAAGAACAGTCCTGGATGCTGCGCTACGACCTGAACATGGCGGGGTACGGCATACCTGGGCTTACTTTCATGACCCGCTACGCCCGCGGTTGGGGCGCCGATTACAGCAACGCGAACGAGGTGTACATGCGCCAAGACGATAACGGTGCGCCGCTGACCGGACAGAACCGCTGGGAACGCGACGTCGAAGCCCGCTACGTTGTACAGACTGGCTCTCTCAAGGATTTGTCTCTGCGGGTGCGCCAGGCTACCACGCGGGCGACTGCTTTCGAGTCCGACCTCGATGAGGTCCGATTCATCGCCGAGTACCCTCTCTCGATCTTGTGAAACACCATGAGCAACACCACATCTTCTTTAGTTTGCTCCCTTGGTTTGAAGATGTGTTTCAGGCGCCCATCAGGGCGCCTTTTTTCGTTTGGTGCACCCGCTCGCGCTGCGGGTCAACCAAATGACCGGTAGATTACAAATTCGCAAGATAGCCCTCACAGGGCTTTTACCGCGTTAAAGTGCTTCCCGCTTCCCTGGGCAGATCTTTTCGCCTCTGCCTTTCACGCTAGAGCCAAGCCGCTTTCGTCTTGACCTAGTTACTACATGGATTATTTTTTGGTTCCGCTTACCGCGCACCTCCTTGCCGAGTTACCTGAAAACATGCGCATCCTGGTTGTCGAAGACGAGATCAAAGCTGCGGAATACTTGCAACAGGGTCTTATCGAATGTGGTTACTTGGTCGATTGCGTAAGTGATGGCCTCGATGGATTTCACCTGGCACTGCAGAACGACTATGACATCGTGCTGCTAGATGTGAATCTGCCAACCATGGATGGGTGGGAGGTGCTCGAACTCATCAGGCGGCGTAAGCAGACACGCGTCATCATGCTGACTGCCAATGGCCGCTTAGAGCAAAAAGTCCGCGGCTTGGAATCGGGCGCCGACGACTATCTGGTCAAGCCGTTCCAGTTCCCCGAGCTGCTTGCCCGTATCCGGACACTGTTGCGGCGAGGCGAGGCAGTCGCACTTCCGAGCAACCTGCGTGTAGCCGACCTCGAACTGGACCCGGGCCGGCATAGGGCTTACCGGAGCGGTCAGCGTATCGACCTCACCAGCAAAGAATTTGCGTTACTGCATCTGCTCATGCGCCGGACTGGCGAAGTCCTCACGCGTACGGAAATAACTGCCATGGTGTGGGACATCAACTTCGACTGCGATACCAATGTGGTGGATGTTGCGATTCGTCGCCTGCGGATGAAAGTGGACGAACCCTTCGGCGATCGCCTGATACACACCATCCGGGGTGTGGGCTACGTGCTGGAGGCGCGGCCTTGAAGCCACTCAGCCTCGCATCGCGTCTCGCGCTACAAATCACACTTACCGGCGCCGCTTTGGTCGCGCTGCTGATTGCACTGAGCTACTGGGTACTGGTGCGCCAACTGGAACTGCGCGCCCAGGAGGAAGTGACGGCCAAGCTCTCGCAGATCGATCATGGACTCCTCGAAGACACCAAAGCCCGTATGGGCCGCTCCTGGCAACACGCACTGAGCGATACGGTACTCGGCCATGACAACCTTTCGATTACGGTCATCGGCGATACAGCGAAATCACCCATTTTCAGTATCGGCCGCTTCGCCAATGCGCCGCAGCAGCTGGATCTCGTGAGCAGGGACGGCGACTATCTTGGCTGGACAACGAAAGATCGCGTGCAGATGCTAACCGGGCGCAAGCAAATCCAAGTCCCGGGACTGGCTCCAATGACGCTTTTACTTTCGCAAGATCGCAGTGCCGATCAACGGCTAGTGGCTGCATTTCTGCGCTCGGCCTTAGTGACCGTGCCGATGCTACTGATATTGATCGGATTGGCTGGATGGCTAATCGCCCAAAATGGTTTGCGACCGCTGCGCAAGTTCCGGGCCTTGGCGACTAAGGTATCGACACAGGACCTATCACCCCGAATCCGCACCGATCGGCTTCCGCAAGAGCTCCAGGCATTGGCGCACAGCCTCAACGTAATGCTTCATCGACTCGATGACGGCGTTCAGCAACTGTCACAATTCTCGGACGATGTGGCTCATGAGCTAAAAACTCCGCTGAACAACCTGATAGGCAAGGCGCAGGTGACTTTGGTGCGTGAGCGAAGCAAGGAGCATTATCGGGAGGTGATCGAGTGGTCGGTTGAAGAACTCGAACGCATGGATCGAATCGTGTCAGACATGCTGTTTCTCGCCCAGGCCAGCCACGCCAGCCCAGCACTGAAGCTCGAACAATTATCCTTAGGAAGCGAGGCGAGGCGCGTATGTGAATACTTCGAAGTCCTTGCCGAAGAAGCGGGAGTCGCTACGACAGTAACGGGCGATGCCATGATTTTGGGAAATCGACTTATGGTCCAGCGGGCCATTTCCAACCTGCTATCCAACGCGCTGCGGCATTCAAATACTGGCAGTACGGTCGAACTTAAGATCCTTGAGGAGGACGTAGACATCGTCTCGCTGGCTGTCACCAATCATGGCGCGACTATCGAATCGGATCATCTCCCACATCTGTTCGACCGCTTTTACCGCGTTAACGGCATACAACCTCGCGGGGCAGGATTGGGGCTAGCGATTGTCCGCTCAGTGATGAACCTCCACAAAGGCCACGTGGCCGTCGCCAGCAAAGACGGTCGGACCACGTTTGAACTCACGTTTCCTCGGCAGGCCTGACTCAAAGTGATACCGCACGGAGACAGCCATCACTACGAAGGGGCAAAAACCACAGGGACAAACAACCATTTCGAGGGCATGCGCGTTGGCCGGGTAACCAGGCCCGCAAGCCCCAACGCCGTTCATTTAATGCATGCGTCCTCGCTAATTCCGGCGAGAATGCCGCAAGCCTCAACTTCCCGCCCATCGTTGCAATTAGCCCGCAGTGAAACGAGTTGTCGTTCGAGTGATTGCAGAGCGGTTATCTGGGATCTGACTTGAGAAATGTGATCATCGAGTAAGGCATTGACGGCCGTACAAGGCTGGCGAGGGTCATCCTGGTAGCTTTGGAGTGCGTGAATCTCTGGAAGTGACAGATTCAAGATTCGGCAGCGCCGGATGAAAGCTAGCCGCTCGCCATGCTTCTCGGTGTAGACACGATAGCCGTTCGCCTGGCGATCAGGCGGTGGCAACAAGCCCTGCTGCTCATAGAAGCGGATCGTCTGTGTATCAATCCCTACTAGCCTTGCTAACTGACCAATGCGCATCGCGCGAATCCTCTTCGGTTCTCTGCGTTATTGACCTTATGGTAGCTATAAGGTTTTTAATGATCCCATCTTCGATTTCAAGTGGAGCCGTATCATGAGCAAATCCGATGGCGATCGTTGCGGCTGCGATGCGACACCAGCCGCCGATGCCGGTGTGCAAAACCCTGCCGATACGACAGCACAATGGGTCAGTGTTTACGCCGTGCCAAAAATGGATTGTCCATCAGAAGAGCGAATGATCCGCTTGGCTCTGAGTGGTTTGGACGGAATTCGGAAGCTGACTTTTGATTTGTCGGACCGTCGGTTAGATGTCATGCATTGCGGTGCCGTTGAGCCCATAACCACAAAGCTGGCGACGTTAGGGCTAGGCGCCACTCTTCAGAAAACTGTCGCTGCCGACCCAGAGATGATCAAAGCCGCCGAGAATTCGGCGGACTCTACACAGGAATCCCGCTCCCTGCGTTTACTGTTAGGCATCAACGCCTTCATGTTCGTGGTAGAGATGACCGCTGGCCTGATCGCCAGGTCCACGGGCCTGATTGCCGATTCGCTCGATATGTTCGCTGACGCGGCAGTGTACGGCCTAGCCCTTTATGCAGTTGGACGTAGCGTCAGTCTGCAGGTGCGTGCTGCACACCTTGCTGGTGTTCTCCAGCTAATTTTGGCACTCGGCGTGCTCGTAGAGGTGATTAGGCGCTTTGTATTCGGTAGTGAGCCCGAGTCGCTGATAATGATCGCCGTTGCGTTCCTGGCATTGCTCGCCAATACGGGCTGTCTGCTGCTTATTTCCGAACACCGGGAAGGTGGTGCTCACATGAAAGCGAGCTGGATATTCTCCGCCAATGATGTGGTCATCAACATGGGGGTTATAGTCGCCGGAGCGCTCGTCGCTTGGACTGGGTCAAACTACCCAGACCTGATTATCGGTACCGTTGTGGGATTCATCGTTCTAAACGGCGCTCGGCGTATTCTGGCGCTCAAGAGCTAAAGAAGCTCCCGTTACAGAAAAAGGCGTCGTCATGCCTCTAAGCCATCCGGGTCTAGCGGCGTCAGCTAAAACTGGCGACGCCGCTTTAGCCGTTGGCGGATGGTGGGTATTGCAGAACGTGGGCTGCAAAGTCCATCAGCGAGACGAAGCCGCACTGATCGGCTTTTCCTTCACGCTGTAGGTGGTAGCCCCGCATGCCTTGCCCAATTGGACCAAGCATATCGGCTTGCAACGTGTCACCGATCATTGCGATAGCGGAGGCTTCGCAGCCAAGCTGTTCGATCATCTGACGATAGATTGCGGGCTCAGGCTTTATTGTCCCAACCTCAAAGCTCCATCCGTAAACATCGAACGACGGCAGTAACAGTTTGGCCGGAATCGCATATGGGGCTGCGAGATTGGAGCACAACGCGAGATTCAGGCCGGCGTCCTTTAGCTGATTTAGCGACTCCAACGCATCATCGAAAGGCGAACGCTGGCCAGCTCGGTGAAAAGGTCGCTTTCAAGGCTAGCTAACTCAGAGTTGCTCAACTGCGCACCGAAATAATCGGCAGCTCCAGCCAAGCCCAGATTTCGAGTCATCAGAGTCCGTGCGTCATCCGGCCTTGGTGTTTTGCCCTGAAGCCGCAGGTTCTGCATCAGTTGGCGGAAAGGATGGCGGCGCTCACCTATCTGGAGAAGCGTGCCAAACACATCGAAAACTACTGCTTGTATCATGCCGGTACCTCTACCGTTGGAGGCGAACCGCCCACCCGAAGAGCGATGCCGCCCCTCTCAGTTTTCTGAACTGGATTTCTTCAGAGGTGGCACGAAGAAGATGGGTCTTTGCGGGGGCGCTATCAGGATATCTGTCGACTTGATGCTTGTGCCTTTTCGACGCCTTGTTTTGCCGTTCTTGTCGACCGCCAGCAGATCACCGGTCGCGACAGCAATGTCGAGTGCCTGCTTTACGCGAAGCTCGTCAGCCATGGTGTAGTTGGTCAATCCGCTCATCAGGCCCAAAAAAGGTTGCCGTTCTACCTCGTAGACCTGTTTGGGCAAGAGCTCCGAAAGTTCTCCTCGGATGCGGTCATTGGTAGCATCGTCGAAATAATGCTCATCCAACAGCAAATCGTGCTGACCTGTCACGGCGATATCCCGATTGGCGTCGTAGCTGAAAAAGCTGGAAGGCGACAGCATATGGGAAAAGTTGTTGCCGTATTTCCAGTGGATCTTCTTCATCACATCGTTAGCGCGGTAGTTGTTCGCCAGATGGATAAACCAATAGGCCATCGGGTTGCTGCCGGCCGGACGAATGAAGAAGACGGTCATGTACTGGGCACCGCTTTCCTGCTTGATCCCCTCGGACAGATAGCGCTGGATCAGGTATTGCCAGCTCCGTGGCTGATGCGCCTTCAGCTGTTTAAGCATGTCCCATGGCACATGCTGATCCAAGCCGATATTTGCAATGGCTTTCCGGTTCGCTTGGCGGTCGGCTAGATACGTAACCAAAAAATCGACATTGAAGGTCAGCAGGACCTCGGCTTTGTTGAGATTCTGGAAAATCCATTTGATCTTAGGGAACGGCACATCGCCATACATCATGCCCAGCCCCGCAGCGAGGATTGCCTTTTTCCGAGCCGGCTGCATATCTCAGACCATCTATCCACTCGTCAATACGCTCGTATCGTCAAAGGTTGGGTGAAAGCCATTGGCCCTGATCCAGCCCTGTATGGCATTCACACAATAAGACGTACGAAGGCATCGCTGATCTATCGCAGGACGAAGAACCTGCGGGCAGTTCAACTGTTGCTCGGCCATACGAAGCTGGAGAGCACCGTTCGATATCTGGGGATTGAGGTCGATGATGCCCTAGAGATGGCGGAACAGACCGAGGTTTGACCATGCATAGCGACGGTCGAAGCCAGGCCGTCGCTAACCGGCCAATTGCAGTCGCTCACATCCTCAGAGTTACCACCCGGTAGCTACCGAGCCTGCCGCTCGGCTCTTGCTTCAAATAGGTCAGGCAATCGTTCGTCTATGGCCATCCAGCTAACACTTCCTGCGTAAAGACTGCGCTTCGCGGCAAGATCCCGCTCGCCACGACGTTTTCCAGGGTGGTCGCCGGATCGGCGACAAAGAACATTAGAACCAGTCCACGCTGGGCGCGAGTGCAGCAGACGTAAAGCAGTCGTAGCGTTCGGCTCCAAGTGTTTTCATCACCATCCAGTGCTCGCGCACGATCTGCAGCACGGGCCTCAGCACTTGCGAAGACACGCTCGTAGTTGTACGTTCGGTAGTCGCTTTCTTCCTCGTCCATCACCACCACGACGCGCTCGAACTGCGCTCCCTTCACGCCGTGCTGCGTGGCATAGGGGGAGCCTTCTGAGACATAGCGTTCATAGGGCCAAAGCTCTTGCGCAGAGCAATTGAAGAACTTGGCCATTGCCGCGTCCGAGGATAATCCTTCGGCCGGAACTGCATCAGCAGCCTCGGGCTCCTGAACGGCGTCAGCAACATCCCTGACAAACCCAAGAACACGCGCAAAGCGCACGTCGAACTCGAAAAGACCCGTGTCACAGAGATGGAGAGCTATGTCACCAATGGTGGTCCCTGCCTCGTCCAGCATGGCGACAAGTCTCAACACAGCAGCATGCAGCTCTCGCAACACATCCACCGCACGTTGGCCGGTCAGAGCCGCAGGCGCCAGGCGCGGGCTGAACTCCCGGAGCAGGTTCATCGCCGCGAACTCATTGCCGGCGTTCACAGCTGCAATGATCGGTAGCGCAAAATTTAGGAAGGGTCGAACGGGCCAGCCGGTGCCGTCCTGCATCCCCTGCTTCATGGCATCAGACGTCTTGTCGTTCAGCGCCGAGTAGATGCCGCCGAATCCGAGCCGGTTTGCGGCCATGCGGTGCACGATGACAAGAATCTTGACCGCGATGTCTGGGGTTGCCCAACCCTCGTCGTTGTTCGTCGCCGAGCTCCACGCCCGGACTCTTGCCAAGGCCTCGGTTCGGTTCAGCGTGTTCGGCAGGACGAACATCCGGGCCGACCCCTCCACCGGCTTGAGGCCCCCATCGCCCCTCTCGTGCAGCCCGCGGACTTGCTCCATGCCGTCGCCCTGCGCGCGCACGGCGTTGGCGACGTCAAGGATCTGCTTGGCGCAGCGAAAGTTTTCCGGCTTCGTGATGGCCCGCCAATGGTCTTCGAGCGTGATGTCCCCTGCGCCTCTCATGAAGATCGACTGCATTGGGTCGCCAAAAAAACCGAGGCAGAACTTGCCCCGCATCTGGGCTTCCACTTCCTTGAAAGACTTCACCACCCCCGGAAACGTGTCCTGACTCTCATCGATGAACACGAACGGGTAGTTCAGCGCCACGACCCGTCGGAATAGCGGGCGGTTTTGCAGCAGGAAGTCGGCGAGCTGAAGGATGTCTTCGTGGCCGAGGATGCCCTTGGCGTAGTCACTGCCCACGCCGTAGTTGAACGTCCTGACGCCGGCCACAGCCTCCAGGCTTCGGCCATAGCGCTCTTGGTCGGCCTTGTTCCTGTCGCGCGTGGTCTGCCGGACACGCGAGCTGTAATTCTCGAACGCTTCTTCCAGCTCGGAGATCCGCCTGCGGATGTCGTTCTGCAGCCAAACTTTGATGTCGGCCTGAAACGTCTTGGCAATAGACCAGTAAAAGCTGTGGATGGTCGAGACATGAACCAGCGGGTCATCGTTGACGTCCGCCAGGATTTCATTGGCAGCAAGGTCGGTATACGTGATGCACGCGACCTTCTGCTTCTTCGCCCGCATGCTGGCGCCGTGCTCCGACATCACCCAGTCCAGCGCCTTGATGAGGGAGGTGGTCTTGCCGGAACCTGCGCCAGCACGAACCACGAAGGGCTGCGGGGGCGTCGCGGCAATGCATGTATGGATCTCGCGGTCGGCGTCGGTATCTGGGCTATCAATTCGTCTGCTCATGCCGTCTGCCCTGGGGCAACAATGACAGCGACAACATCGGCTGCAGTCGGCTCAATAGTCGCGACCTCGGCGGCGATGGCGGCGTCCGCCTCAAGCTCGTGGGCCACTTTGGCTTCGAGCCAGGCCAAGCCCTCGGCGATGTACGCGGGAACCTTCCAGCCATTGAGCGGTCCGCTTGCGAGGACCTCCAGCGCAAAGCGGGTCTTGTCGAAGTTCTTGCCTACCACCCTATTGTGTAACTTCTCAGCCAGCTCTTCGGGACTGCTCGGTGCGCTCCTGAGCTTGAGGCCGACCGCCCGGTTGGCCTCAGCCTGGCACCAGTCCGCGTTCTCAAGGCCAAAGGCCTCCTCAAGCGTGCGGCCGCAGAGCTGCGATGTCGTCGCACCCACCGTCACCGAAACCTTGATCTGATAGGCCACCCGAACCTCAGCGCTAGAATCCTCAGCCAGCGACAGCGTCTTTTGCTCCGCCGTGACTTCCCAGAGTTCTGCCATCGACCGCTTCTTCGGGATCCAGCTGATGAGGGTTTGGTTGGACGTGACGGCACCTTCCACGTGTGCATGGCAGGTGCTGCCACGCTTCTTCGACTTCTTCTTGCCACCCGGTTCTGCTTCGTCGTCGTCTTCAAGCTCGAAGGGCTTCAGGTCGTCGTCCTCGTCATCTCCGTCGACGGTGCCCTCAGCACCTGCGCCTTGCGCGGCGGCCTTCTCGGCGTCCGTCTTGACCGTCACGCTGTCCAGATCCGTGATCACCAGCGTTGTGAGCCCAACGAAGGCGATCAGCTCCTGGAACTTATGCGCGAACGCGCCACCGACTTCAAGGATGGTTAGGGCGGAAGAACGCAGGCGCTTGGCCGCCACCTCGATCATTGCAGGCAGGAGCAGACGCTCGACGTTGCCTTCCACCAATATCACCGCGTCGGAAAAAAAGAGGTCGCAGTGTGTCAGCTTCAGATACCGCTGCAGGAATTCGCGCGCTGGAGCTTCGGACGCGCCCGTTTTGAATAGCGACAGATTGCGCACGTTCGTGTGATGGCCCAACTGGTCGCTGACGCGGCGGAAGTACCGAATGGGCGAGAATCCGCGTTCATAGAGGATGTGCGGGGAGTGCGTGGTGATGACGAGCTGCGTGTGGAAAAAAGTCGCGTGATCGTTAGCATCCTCAAGGAGGCGTAAAACGTTCCTGATGAAGACCTGCTGGATCTGCGCGTGCAGATGCGCCTCAGGCTCTTCAATGAAGACCAAATGAAGCGGAGCTCGCTTGTCCTCCTCGGCTTTCCACTGCTCGTGCAGGTCAAGCAGCTCAACCACCATGTAGACCAGGTTCTTAAACCCCAGGCCGTTGTAGCTGTCGGGCAGTTGAGCGGAAGCCACGCCCGGGATCACGTAGTGGACCTTGGCGTCTTGCCCCAGGACAGTGGTCGGATCCAAGGCCGCCCGAATCACGATCTCGGGATTGTTGACGCCCGGATAGCCGAGCTTGGCCAGGCGCTTGAGGGTGTCGCTGAAGACTTCCTTCAGATGGAAGTTCAGCTCTTTCTCCGAGGTATCGAGCGCCTTGAGAGCCGCATGGTCGTCGCCACGCTTCTCCAGGTTGCGGTGATAGAACCTGCTCAGGCGCCGCGACAAGCTCTCGGCGCGATCAGAGCTACCGGTATCCGGGTCATCGAGGTGCCGCTGCGCGCGCAGGAAGTCGACCCTCACCAGCGACTTGAGAATGGCCGCACCGCCCGGCTCCTTGCCTAGGGGTAGCGGCTCGTAGTCGGCCTCCTTTGCCTGATAGCCGACAAAAGCCCGCTCATCGAGCACGTAGTAGCGGAAGGTGTATTCCTTGCTCAGCTCCTTGGTGAGGTACTTCGTCAGGCTTTCCGGCCAAGGCTTGTACTCGCCGGCATCGGCCACCACCGCAGCCGCGTCTTCCGCGCCCGCCTCCACGGCTTGCTCCCCGGCAGCCTTGCGCTTGGCCGCAAGCGCGACAGCTGCGTTGTTGGCCTTCTCATGTAATTCATGGAACTTCCAGACGAGGTCGTGGGCATCCCGAGGCTCGAACGCCACCCGGATCCCGACGCACTTGCCGTCCCACTCAGTGCTCGGCAGCAGCGACATCGCAATGGCAAGGTCGTCTTCACCGACGCGGAACCAGAGATCCAAGAGGATGGACGGTAACCTTTTGGGCGCATCCTCATCGCCAGGGGGCGTCCTGCCGACCGCGTCGATCTCGGCCCACAGCGCCGCACTGAAGTCAAAGAGCTCGAACTTCTTCACTTCGCCGCGGAGCATTGAGTACAGGCCTTGGACGGCGGACGTCTTCCCGCTGTTGTTGGCGCCGACAAAGATAGAAATTTCGTCATCGAGCTCGATGACAACATCGCGCAGCCGGCGGTAGTTCTGCAGCCGATATGCCTGTAACTTCATGATCATCTCTTCCTAAGTGTTGCCGGGGCAGCTTGGTACTGAGCACGCCGGCCGGCAGCTTTCCTTTTAGCGCTCGCGCTTTTTCCCACTTGCTGAATCTAACAGCATCCATGTGCGGATGCCGAGATGAGACTTATATAGCGCACGCCATACTGACTCACCACGCTACACCTCCAGTCAGCACATCCACGCCGAAATAACGACGACCTTACCTATACATACATGCATCAGAGGGCTGGGTAATGGAGCGCCAAACGGTGCGTACTGAAAATGCCAGCGGAATCGTCAATGGCGTCAACGATTGGGCCGTGGAAACCATGGGCAACCAAAGTCCCCTTAGGGAAACTTATATGGACGCCTCCCGGAGCTCAATAGGTAGCCAT
>NZ_JXXD01000259.1 GCF_000935215.1 Stutzerimonas stutzeri | reverse complement strand
GGGTGGCGTAGAGGTAGGCCATGCCGTCTTCCAGGCCGGGCGCGAGTGCCAGCCGCACGCAGCAACCCGGCCAGTGCGACACCAGCACCAGGCGCTTGCCGTCGTGGATCAGTTGCTTGCGGCCAGGCACGCGCCAGAACTCGAAGGCGTCGGCATCCGGCGGCGGGTCGTCGTCTGGATAGAGCTGGATCACGCCATCGTGATCGGGGAACCAGGCTGGATGCGCATCGCGCGCATCCAGGGCCGGGTCTTCCAGCAGGCGCAAGCCCCATCGATGCGCCGTATCCGGTCGGCGGCGACGGCGCAACCAGTCGAGCCGGTAATCGGGGTTTCTACGCAGGTATTCCCAGGCCAGCGCGGGGCCGTCGAGGTGCAGCGTGTAGAGATACGCGGCGGTTGGATACCAATGCTCGGCGTTCAGATCAGCCATAACGCAACCTCCTGTCGATCAGCAGGAACGTCGCTACGGATTCCGCCGTGCGGGAGCTATCGAAACGCCATCAAGTCGTCATCGAATCAAGGTAAGCTGTAACTGCTGGTGTCAAGACAGATTCGCTCCGGAGCATTGCTGAAATCGTCTGAATGCGACGGCTGCGCCGCCGTAAAAATGGTGCGCAGCATTGAGCAACGTGCCGCATCCAGCGCCCGGCATCATGACTGTTTGCATCTGGATCGCACCGCTTCGGCGCAAGCGTGCGGATTCAGACTTGTCCGGTCTTGAACAAGACTGAAATAGTCACAATGCGTCCCGTTTGGCCCTGCTGCGCTGGCCGGTATCAGTCCGGGATCGAACCGTCTTCCTGCGCCAGCCGGACATACTCCGACAGCCTCCGCGTCGGCTGAAAGTAGCGATCGCGCATCACCGGCCGCTGACGCGGGCCGACGATGGACGCGAGATCGGACAGCCTCACCGTGCCCAGAGCGGGCATTCCGATCCCCAAGTCGATCAGGCCGTAGGCCGTATCGCCATCGGCAGGATCGAGCGAGGCCAGCAGCCATGTTGCATGCGCGTCCGGGGTGAACAGCCGCACGGCCGGCAACGGGTCGATATCCTGCCCGGCGGCGCGGGCTTGGCCGTGGGCCAGCAGCCGCGTCCGTTCTTCCTCGGTCGCAAGCGGGATCACGGCCGCGTGCCTTCCACGAATGCACGGAACCGCCGAAGCGCCTCTGTGCTTGCGCACGAATCCATAGAAGCGTAGAGGCACGAAAGCGCATTGCCGGAAGTCAGGAAAGACACGGATGCGGTTCCCTGGGTTTGAAGAAATCCGCAGATACGGATTTCCGTAAAGGCACGAAAGAGGAAAGCAGTAGCACAAAATGAACACTATAGATTGTAGCCCTATAGAGCGCAATGGGCTGTCATCTTGGTTTTTGGGGGGAAACCATAGGTGGCAGCGAAGAACTCATTGGCAGCGGCGATACGGACGGTCAGGAAAGCGCGTGGCTTGAGCCAGGAAGCGTTCTCTGACGTGTCCAGCCGCACCTACATGAGTTCGCTGGAACGCGACCTGAAAAGCCCGACCATCCACAAGCTGGCCGAGCTGTGCGAGGTCATGGACGTACATCCGCTCACGCTGCTGACGCTGGCCTACGTCGGCGACAGCGCGCACCAGGCCGACGAGCTGCTGGCGCGCGTGCGCCAGGAGCTTGAGGCCGTGCTGAAGGAGTCGGATACGCCGTAGCGCGTCGGCGCGTAGTGCCGGATCTCCGCAAGCGAAGCGCGCAGCGCCGCAGGCGCGAAGGCGTGAGGGATTG
>NZ_JXXD01000258.1 GCF_000935215.1 Stutzerimonas stutzeri | reverse complement strand
CCACGCAGCGAGGCGCGCCCGCTGTTGCAGCTGCTGGAAGGCCGCGCCTGCCGCGTCGATCTGCAACTGGAAACGCCGCTGGGCGGCGTGGCGCTCTGCGAATGGGCGGGTGGCGCGGCGCGGGTGCTGGTCAAGGCCGCGGAGGGCCCCCGGCTGATCGTCGATCCCTGGGCGCCGGAGCGTGCGGCATGAGCAGCCTGTTCGCCTTTCCCGGCCAGGGCGCGCAGAAGCCCGGCATGCTGCAGCGCCTGCCGCAGGAGCCCGAAGTGCTCGAATGCCTGGCGCAGGCCGGTGCGGTGCTGGGCGAGGATGCGCTGCTGCTCGATTCGGCCGAAGCGTTGCAATCGACCCGTGCCGTGCAGCTCTGCCTGCTGATCGCCGGTGTCGCCGGAGCGCGGCTGCTGATGCGCGATGGCCAGCGCCCGGACTACGTCGCCGGGCTGTCCATCGGTGCCTACGCCGCGGCGGTGGTCGCCGGTGCGCTGGACTATCGCGATGCCGTGCGCCTGGTCGCCCTGCGCGGTGAGCTGATGCAGCGGGCCTACCCCGATGGCTATGGCATGACCGCCATCCTCGGCCTGTCGCTGGGCACGGTCGAGAGCCTGCTGACGGAGGCCGCGGAGCCCGCCTACCTGGCCAATATCAACGCCGACAACCAGCTCGTCATCGCCGGCAGCGACGCCGCCATGGCCGCGATCGCCGCCCGCGCCAAGTCCCTCGGCGCCTCCTGTGCGCGGCGTCTGGCGATGAGCGTGCCGTCGCATTGCGCGTTGCTCGAGCAGCCGGCGCGGCAGCTGGCCGAAGCCTTCGCCGCCGTCAGCTTGCGCGCGCCGCGGATTCGCTACCTCAGCGGTACCTTGGCGCGCCCGCTGTTCTATGCCGAGCGTCTGCGCGATGACCTCGCCTTCAACATGTGCCGTGTCGTCGACTGGCACGGCACCCTGCGCACCGCCTACGAACGCGGGGTGCGCCTGCATATCGAACTGCCCCCGGGCCAGGTGCTCACCGGCCTGGCGCGGCGGGTTTTCGAACAGGGTACGCTGGTCGCCTTCGACGGCGCCCGGCTCGACACACTGGACGCCTTGCTGCGTCAGGAGGGCAGCCAGAGCCGATAGACCGCGTGCACATTCAGCGCGAGCAAGCCTTACTCGCGGCTGATCGATGGATAAAAACAACGACCTCGATAACACGCGCCAAGCCCTCTGCAGGCGGCGCAACCAAAAAGGACAAGAACAATGATCATCTTTGGTGTGGCCTTCCTGGCCTTGTGTACCCTCACCGGCATTTTCGCCGGCGAGCTGCTGGGCAAACTGTTGGGCGTACCGGCAAACGTCGGCGGCGTGGGTATCGCCATGGTCCTGCTGATTCTGCTCGGCAGCTACCTGAAGAAGCGCGGCCTGTTCAACATGGAAACCGAACAGGGGGTGAAATTCTGGAGTGCCGTGTACATCCCGATCGTGGTCGCGATGGCTGCGCAACAGAACGTCTACGGCGCCCTCAGCGGCGGCCCGATGGCCATTCTCGCCGGTGTGGCGGCTGTCGCCGTGGCCTTCGCGCTGGTGCCGGTGCTCGACCGGATCGGCCGAAAAAAGCCTGAAGCCGATGAAGCCAAGCCACTGACCGCGGAGGGTTGATCCATGTACGAGTCCCTCATGAAAGTGATCACCGGCTATGGCCTGATCAGCGGCTTCGCCATCATCGGCGCGACCATGTGGATCTCCTACTGGCTGTCCGACAAGCTCACCAAGGGCCGCCTGCACGGCTCGGCGGTGGCCATCCTCATCGGCCTGTTGCTGTCGTACATCGGCGGCGTGGTGACCGGCGGGCAGAAGGGCCTGGTGGATATCGCGCTGTTCTCCGGCATCGGCCTGCTCGGCGGCGCCATGCTACGTGACTTCGCCATCGTCGCCACCGGTTTCGGCGTCAGCGTCGAGGAACTCAAGCGCGCCGGTCTGGTGGGTGTGCTGGCGCTGTTCGTCGGCGTGTTCTCCTCTTTCGTCGCCGGTGTCGCGGTGGCCATGGCATTCGGCTACACCGACGCGGTCAGCCTGACCACCATCGGCACGGGCGCTGTGACCTACATCGTCGGCCCGGTGACCGGCGCGGCGATCGGCGCCAGCTCCGAGG
>NZ_JXXD01000257.1 GCF_000935215.1 Stutzerimonas stutzeri | reverse complement strand
TGTCGCGCACCGATCGGCAAGTGAAAGGGCATAAAAAAACCCGGCGCCAGGCCGGGTTTCTTTTTCGAGCAGTCTGCGTGGCCTATCAGGCCTTGACGCGGGACTTGTACTCGCCGGTGCGGGTGTCGATTTCGATCGAGTCGCCGATTTCGCAGAACGCGGAAACCTGCAGCTCGGCACCGTTCTTCAGGCGAGCGGTCTTCATGACCTTGCCGGAAGTATCCCCACGTACGGACGGCTCGGTGTAAACGATTTCGCGAATGATGGTGGTCGGCAGTTCGACGGAAATCACCTTGTCGTTGTAGAAAACGGCTTCGCAGACGTCGGTCATGCCGTCTTCGATGAAGGTCATTACACCTTCCAGGTCGTCTTTTTCGATTTCGTACTGGTTGAACTCGTCGTCCATGAACACGTACAGCGGGTCGGCGAAGTAGGAATAGGTCACTTCCTTGCGCTCGAGGATGACCGGCTCCAGCTTGTCGTCAGCCTTGTAAACGGTCTCGGTAGCCGAACCGTTGAGCAGGTTCTTCAACTTCATCTTGACCACGGCACTGTTACGGCCGGACTTGTTGAACTCGGCTTTCTGGATGACCCAGGGTGCGCCGTTGATGATGGCCACCTGGCCGGCACGGAACTCTTGTGCGGTTTTCATACGAAATATCCGAAGGGGAATTAGAGACAAAAAACAGGCCGCGTATCATAGGGTCTGTTCCCGCCTGGTCGCAAGCCACGTTGCTGCGCCAAATGGCGCCATGCGGAGCGGCGTACAACAAGGCGCGGAGATCAGGCCACGGCGTTTCCCCACCATAATTGAAGGTGCGGTCGCACGCTAAGCGTGAACAGCACCTAGCCAATCGGTGAAGAAAAACACCAGCTTCCCGGCCAGATCGCCATTGGCTACCTGCTCGTGGGTCCAGGCTTCGGCATGTTGCAGCAAGGGCGGGTATTCGCGGACCAGAGCCGTCCAGGCTTCGCCAGCCCCCTGCCCGGCGTTCCAGGCACGCCAGAATTCGCGTAGCGCTGCGTTGGCCGTGGGCGACAGCTCATGCGCGTACAGATCGAGAAAGGCATGGAGTTTATCCCAGTGGGCATCGTCTTCCTGAGGATAGATGTGCCACACCAGCGGTCTGCCGGCCCACTGGGCGCGGATAAAGGACTCCTCCCCGCGCACTGCGTTGAAATCGCAGCTCCACAGCAGCAGGTCGTATTCGTCCTGAGTCATGAACGGCACGATGCAAAGCTGCAAACTGCCGCGCCGATGCTGATCGCCCGCATGCAGGCTAGGCACGCCAAGCCAGGCGGCAACATCGCCAAGTACTCGCCCTTCCGGGACCAGCAGCTGGTTGCTGCGCGAATCGGCCGCGAGGGCGTCCAGCCAACCGGCGACCGCAGTGTTTTCGTAGGCGAACAAGGACAACAGGCGCGCGCCGGGCTGTCGCGCTACGCCGAGCGAGGCAAGAAAAGCGGTCTGTTGCGCCATATCGCTCTGAAATTCCGCACGGCGCAACATCAGATCAGCTTCACGGATCAGACCGCCGGTCCGGGCTTCGAAGCCCGGGAAGAAGAAGTACTTCTGCAAGCCGTTGGCCTGCAGTGAGGGCAGCGCATGGCAGCCGACGATCCAGTCCTCGGCGCTCAGATACTCGAGGTTCAGCCAGAGGATGCGACGACCGCTGGCAGCCATGGCATTGATGTAGGGCTGCGGCAAATTGCAGGCGAACGCCTCGATGACCACATCGGCGGGCTCGGTAGCTGACCATTGGCCGGACCAGCGCCGGACCTCCACGCCCTCGTGCAGCTGCTGTTCCGCCTCGGCATTGGCCGCCGGGCACAGCCGAGCGAAGGTATCCAGGTCATCCACCCACAGCCGCACGTGCTGACCGTGTTCCGACGCCAGCTGCCGGGCCAGGCGCCAGGTGACGCCGATGTCACCGAAGTTATCCACGACTGCGCAGAAGATGTCCCACTTCGCTTTTACAGACAAAACCGTGCTCCTCGAGCCGATACCGGCACTTCGTGCCTCTGGAAATGCTGCGCAGGATACAAGGTTGGCGCCAGCAACCGGTTGCCATGCCATAACAGGAACGGCAGACACGCGTATACGCCCGAGCCTGCAAAGGCGTCAGCGGATTCAGATAAGAGAGAAAGGAAAAACGAGAAGATCGTTATGGAGGTGAACCCTACCAGCCACACCCCGGCACACAATGTCACCGCTGCGGCTGCTCCCTTCCGGGCCTGACCGGGTTCACGGCTGATCGTTGCGAGGGGACCGGCAGGGCCCACCATAACGAAACCCGCCTGGCGGCGAGCGGCGCCATTGTACCGGCTTATCAGCAACTTACAACCACAGACTGCTGCCACGCTTACGGCAGGCCACTTGCATCCTCTTCCATGAAGCGCCAGCAACCCGACTATCAATGGATTGAACCGGCGAGCGGTATGCGCATTGCGTCGAAAGCCTCTAGCCAAAGACCAACGTCTGTCCGAGGATGGGCAGGCTCAAGCGCTATCGAACGCTTGTCATGAAACCATGCTGTGCAGCGATTTCGCTGTGCGGCTGATGGCAACAGCACACGAGGTAATCATGAGCAAGGCTCCAATCGCCGTCATCGGAACCGGGATCGCGGGGCTCTCCGCTGCGCGCGCCCTCCACGATGCCGGGCAGGCAGTACATCTGTTCGACAAGAGCCGCGGCAGCGGCGGCCGCATGGCCAGCAAGCGCAGCGATGCGGGCTCGCTCGACCTGGGCGCGCAATACTTCACCGCCCGGGATCGTCGCTTTGGCGAAACCGTCCGCCAGTGGCAGAGCGAAGGCTGGGTCGATCAATGGTCGCCCAGCATGTACCAGTCCCATGACGGTCAACTGAAACCATCTGCCGACGAGCAGGTGCGCTGGGTCGGCACACCGACGATGAGTTCGATCACCCGCGGGTTGCTGGGCGACATGCCGGTCAACTTCAGCTGCCGCATCACCGAAGTGTTTCGCGGCGAGCAGTTCTGGACGCTGGTCGATGCCACAGGCGTAAGCCACGGACCATTCAGCCAGGTGGTGATTGCCGTGCCGGCGCCGCAGGCGGCTGCGCTGCTCTCCAGCGCACCCAAGCTCGCCGCCGTCGCCGCCAGCGTAGCCATGGAGCCCACCTGGGCGGTCGCGCTGGGCTTCGCGACTCCGTTGAACACCATGCTGGAAGGCTGCTTCGTTCGCGACGATGCGCTGGACTGGATCGCTCGCAACCGCAGCAAGCCCGGCCGCAACGGCGAGCTGGATACCTGGGTTTTGCACGGCACCAGCAGCTGGAGCCGACAGCACCTCGACCTGCCCAAGGAGGCGGTGATCGAGCGCTTGCATGGCGCATTCGCCGAGCTGATCGATTGTGTGGTGCCGGCCCCGGAGTTCACCTTGGCCCATCGCTGGCTGTATGCCCGCCCGGCCCAGGCCCACGAATGGAATGCCCTGGCCGACGCCGGGTTGGGTCTTTACGCCTGCGGCGACTGGTGCCTGTCCGGCCGAGTGGAAGGCGCCTGGCTTAGCGGCCAGGAAGCGGCGCGCCGGCTGCTTGAGAATCTGTAGAGCGGCTGCCAGCGGCTGATCTGACCCAGGTCAGCCGTACGCGCAAGGCCAGCTGCTATGATCGGGCGCTTTCTGCACTGCCCCCTTCAGCGGAGTTCCGATGAATCCCTCCACCCTGATCGGCATCGTCGCGAGCATCGGACTGCTCGCCGTCGTCATGCTCTTCGCCGCCAAAGAACCCGCGCTTTTCATCGACCTGCCAAGCCTCGGCATCGTACTGGTCGGCACCCTGGCGGCGACCTTTATCAGCTATCCGTTGCGCGAAGTCACCCGAGTGTTCGGGCTGATCTGGACCGTGATGCGCAACGAGCGCCTGTACACCCGGCAGGATCTCGATGAGCTGGTGCAGATCTCGCGACTGTGGATCAGCGGTGATCTACCTGCAGTGGAAAAAGCGGTCGAGCAGGTCAGCAATCCCTTTCTGCGCACCGGCGTGCAGCTGGTGATCGACAACACCCCCGAAGAAGACATCCTGGAACTTCTGCAATGGCGCATCGCACGACTGCGCGCCCGGGAGAATGCCGAGGCACAGCTGTTCCGGGCGATGTCCAACTATGCGCCGGCGTTCGGAATGATCGGCACGCTGGTCGGACTGATCAACCTGATGTTCATGCTCGGTAGCGGCAATATGGACCTGATCGGCCGCAGCCTCGCGGTCGCGCTGATGACGACCTTCTACGGCGTGCTGCTGGCCAACCTGATCCTCAAACCAGTGGCTGTGAAGCTCGAACGGCGTACCGAGCAACGCGTGGCGCTGATGAATCTGGTGATGCAGGGCATCTCCATGATGTGCAATCGCCGCAGCCCGGCCTACATGCGCGAAACGCTCAAGTCGTTCATCGCCCACCACGACGACGAAATTCGCGACGGCAGCCCCGCCGTACCGCGCAGCGCGCCGCAGGACGAACGCACGTGAACGGCCAGGCATCGCAGGGCAGTCGCTTCTCCCGCTGGCATATCGAGCCGCAGCGAGAGGAAGAGCAGGAAGCCTGGCTGATCACCTACCTGGACATGCTCACCCTGCTGCTGGTGATGCTGGTGATCATGCTGGCGCTGGCCGGCAAGGGCGAAGGCCAGCAGAGCGAGCCAGCGATGATAGAAGCCACGCAGCAGGCGGCTGGCGATCAGCTGGTAGCACTGCAGCCAAGCGCTTCACCCATACCATCGATCATGCCGCTACCGGCGCCGGCGGCTGATACGCAGCAGGACGACACGAGCGAAGCGAAGCCCGATCTGGCGCTGGGCGACGACATCGAGGTCATCGTCAACGATGGCAGCATCAGCTTTCGAATCAGCAGCGAAATTCTGTTCGGCTCAGGGCGGGCGGAGCTGGAAGACGCCGGGCTGGATGTGATCGACCGATTGGTCCCAACCCTCGCCGCAGGCGGTCATCGGATCATCGTCGAGGGCCATACCGACAATCTGCCCATCCAGACCGAGCGCTTCCCGTCCAACTGGGAGCTTTCCGCCAGCCGCGCCAGCAGCGTGGTGCGCTACCTGCAGCTGGCCGGCATCGAATCGACGCGGCTGAGCGCAACCGGCTACGCCGACACGCGACCGCTCGCCGACAACGGCGACGAACAGGGTCGCGCCAGCAACCGCCGCGTCGAGCTGATCATGCAGACCGAGGCGGACAAGCCCTGACGCTTCAGCCCAGCGCGGTATCGAGGAACATCATCACCGCGAAGCCCACCATGAGGCCCAGCGTGGCGGGCGTCTGATGGCCGTTGCGGTGGGTTTCCGGGATCACCTCGTGGGATACCACGAAGATCATTGCCCCCGCGGCCAGGCCGAGGCTGATGGGATAGGCGATGGCGAAGCCGCTGGACATGCCGATACCCACCAGCGCGCCGATCGGCTCCATCAGCCCGGATGCCGCGGCGACCAGCACCGAACCCAGCGCCGACAACCCGGTGGTGCGCAACGCCAGCGCGACGGCCAGGCCCTCGGGAATGTCCTGAATGGAGATCGCCGTGGTCAGCGGCAGGCCGACGCTCAGGTCGCCATTGGCGAAGCTCACACCGATGGCCATGCCTTCTGGGATGTTGTGCAGCGCAATGGCGAGCACAAACAGCCAGACCCTGTTCAGGCGTTCGCACTCGGGACCACAGGGGCCAGTGCTTTCATGCTCGTGCGGCGTGAAGTAATCCAGACCGAGCATGAGCAACACGCCAAGCCCCAGGCCGACCACCACCGTCAGCGCCGCAGCCGGGCCGTTACCGAACAATTCACGCCCCGCTTCCAACCCCGGAAGGATCAGGGAGAAAGCGCTCGCAGCGAGCATCATGCCGGCGGCAAAGCCAAGCATGCTGTCCTGGGTGCGGGTAGAAATGTCACGCAGGCCGATCGCCAGAAACGCGCCGACCGCCGTCGCTACGAAACCGGCGCTGCCGCCCAACAGCGCGTAGCGAACGTTGCCCGCCTCGCTGCTCTGCAAAGCGTTGGCGGTACCCGCCACTAGCAGTAACAGCACCGCCACTGCAGTTGCCGCAAGACCGAAGGTGATCCAGGGGTTGGCTTGCGCCTGTGCGAGCCAGGCAGCGCGCAGAGTGGCCGCCGGGCTTTGAACGGTGGACGCCATGATTTCAGAATCCTCGATGCGGGCGGCCAGTGTACTCCGCCACGCCCTGCTCCAGAGCCTATGGTCACGATAGCCGCAGACCATCGCCGACCTGCGCGCAACGCCCGCGTTGTACCCCCATGGGTATGACCGTAAGCTTGGCGGGTTCGATGGCCCGGAGGGGCCGCATTAAGGAGTGGTCCGTCGTGCCCGCTGCAAAAACCATTCGTCGCGCGCTTTTGCTGATCATCCCGGTCCTGCTGCTGGCCGGCTGGATGATCTGGCGCCAGCTTCAAGGGCCGGAACTGCCCGGTTATCGCCTGGAAACACGCCCACTGGTGCAACGCGTGGTCGCCAGCGGCGAGGTGGACAGCCAGTCGCTGGCGCAGGTCGGCAGCGAAATCACCGGCGTTATCGCCGTGCGCCATGTGCGCGAGGGCGATGCGGTAAAGGCTGGCGATCTGTTGCTGGAGCTGCGCGACGACGAGCAGCGCGCCCGCCTGCGCGAGGCGGAAGCGGCCCTGCGGCAGCTGATTGATTCCAGCCGCCCCCAGGCACAGGCCACCCTACGCGAGGCACAGAACAACCTCGAACAGGCCGATCGCGAACTCCAGCGCCGGGAGACACTGTTCGAACGCAAGCTCCTGGCCTCCGAGGCCCTTGAGCAGGCTCGCCGCGCAACGCTGACTGCCCGTGTGGTCCGAGATCGCGCCCGCCTCGCCGCCGCGGCCGTGGGCGAAGGCGGCAGCGAGGAACAGGTCCTGCGTCAGCGCCTGGAAGCGGCGCGCGCGAACCTGGCGAAAGCCCGCATCCACGCCCAGGTCGACGGCATCGTGCAGACGCGCGAAGTCGAACCCGGCGACCTGGTACAGCCCGGCCGCACCCTGCTAACGATCGCCCGCTCCGGCAGTAGCGAAATCCTGCTGCCTCTGGACGAAAAGAATCTGGCCCCGATCGAACTGGGCCAGGCCGCCAGGATCATCGCCGATGCCTACCCGGATCGAGTGCTGCCGGCACGCGTCAGCTTTATCGCGCCGAGCGTCGATACCGCCCGTGGGACCATCGATGTCCATCTCGACCTGCTGGAGCCAGCCGACTTCCTGCGTCAGGGCATGACCGTCTCGGTGAACATCGAGACCGGCCGACGCGAGCAAGCCCTGGTATTGCCCAACGATGCGCTGCGCGCCCGCGACGGAACACGCGCCCAGGTATTGCGCGTCAATGACGGCGTGGTGGAGCGGGTCGGCGTGCGTCTGGGGATGCTCGGCACCGCGCTGAGCGAAGTCAGTGAAGGGCTGGCGGCAGGTGATCTGGTGTTGATCGGCGACGCCGAGGAAGGCCAGCGCGTACGCGTGCGTGAGCAAACGATTCCAACCGGCATTCAGGACTGACTGCATGCGCCTGGCCGACTCGCTGTGGACCGAATGGAAGATCGCCCTGCGCTTCTTGCTGGACGACCGCATGCAGACGTTGCTGATCATGTTCGGTATCGCCGTCGGCTCGGCGGTGATCGTGTTCATCACGGCGCTGATCACCGGCCTGCAGGCCAATGTGGTCGAGCGCACCCTGGGCACCCAGGCGCATATCCGCATCCTGCCGCCGGACGAGGTCAACCGCATTCTGCCCGCCGCTGACCACAGCTGGTCGCTGGTGCTGGAGAGCCCGCGGGCGCAGCGCCTGCGCTCGATCATCAACTGGAGGGACGTACGCGACGTGCTCGACCAGGACGCACAGATCCTCGCGGTGTCGCCGGTGATCAGCGGCCCGGCCATCGCCCGACGCGGCGTGGCCCGCGCCTCGGTGGCGCTGCTCGGCATCGACCCGCCGCGCTATCAGCGCATCATCCCGCTGGCAGACGACCTGATCGCCGGGCTGTTCACCGTGGGCGCCGGCCATGCGGTTATCGGCAAGGAACTGGCACGCGACCTCGGCCTGGGCATCGGCGACAAGCTGCGTTTGGACGCCGGCGAAGGCCGCGAGGCGGTCGTCGATATCGCCGGTATCTTCGAGCTGGGCGTGCGCGAGTTGGATGCGCGCTACGTGTACCTGGACCTGAAACAGGCGCAGACACTGCTCGACCTGCCCGGCGGCGTCACAGTGATCGATACCACGGTCGCCGAGATCTTCGAGGCCGATCAGGTCGCCGAACGCCTCGCGCGCCTCACCGGGCTGCGCGCCGAAAGCTGGATGGAAACCAATGGGCAACTGCTCAACGCGCTCGCCTCGCAGAGCATGACCACGGAGATGATCCGTGTATTCGTCGGTATCTCCGTGGCCTTTGGTATCGCCAGCGTGCTCGCCGTGAGCGTCGTCCAGCGCACCCGCGAGATCGGCATCCTGCGCGCCATGGGCAGCCCGCGCGGGCAGATCCTGCGCGTGTTCCTGCTGCAGGGCGGGCTGCTCGGGCTGCTCGGTTCGGCCTGCGGCGGAGGCGTCGGCTGGGGCCTGGTGCAGGTTTTCAATCTGTTTGGCCCGCGGCTGTTCACCATTCCGGTCGATCCGACCCTGGTGCCGCTGGCCATGCTGGTAGCGACAATCACCGGCGTGCTGGCGGCGGCGATGCCGGCGCGGCGTGCGGCGCGCTACGACCCTGCGGTGGCGATTCGATATGTCTGAAACCCTGCCAGCCAGCCCGGTCAATGAGGTCCTGCGCCTGGAACAGGTACGCAAGGCCTTCAACATAGGCACACCACTGGAAACCGAGGTGTTGCACGGTATCGACCTGCGCCTGAACCGCGGTGAGCTGGCCGCGCTGATCGGCCCATCCGGCTCAGGTAAGAGCACGCTGCTGAACCTGATCGGCCTGCTCGATACGCCCAGCTCCGGCGAACTGTACGTGCTCGGCCAGGCGACGCGCGACAGCGACGATGAAGCGCGCACGCACCTGCGCAACCAGGCAATCGGCTTCGTGTTCCAGTTTCACCACCTGATCTCGGCATTCAGCGTGCTGGAGAACGTGCTGATGCCGCTGATGGTTCGCCACGGCAAGCCGTCACGCGCGGATATCGATCTGGCCCGCGGCCTGCTCGACGAAGTCGGACTGGCGCAATTCGCCGACAAGAAGCCGACGCAGATCTCCGGCGGCCAGCAGCAGCGGGTGGCCATAGCCCGGGCGCTCGTGACCCGCCCACCTCTGTTGCTGGCCGACGAGCCGACCGGCAACCTCGATACCCGCACCGCGCAAAGCGTGTTTGAGCTGTTTCACCGCATCAATGCGCAGTTCGGCTGCGCGATACTGGTGGTGACTCATGATCCGCGCCTGGCCGCCGATTGCGAGCGCACCATCCAGCTGGTCGATGGCCGGATTGTCAGCGATGCCGCCAACCCGCTTGCAAGCTGATCTCAGCCGCAGCGCGGCGAGCTGTTGAGCCGGGTGGTCGGGACGAATTTCGCGGCCTTCACTAATAACCAATAAATCTAAGCATATAACCTATTTCAGAGCTAAGATCTTCCCGAACAGATACCCCCACCGGTATTAAACCTGGAGAGGAGCTCACCCATGAACGCCCACGTCGAACCCTTCTTCGATCCCGCCACTTTCACCTACAGCTATGTGGTCAGCGACCCGCAGACCCGTCAGTGCGCAGTGATCGATTCGGTGCTGGACTACGACCCGGCATCCGGCCGCACCTCCCATGCCACCGCCCAGCGCCTGGTCGACTATGTACGCGAGCACGACCTCAAGGTGCAGTGGCTGCTGGAAACCCACGTGCACGCCGACCATCTGAGCGCAGCGCCGTACCTCAGGCAGCAACTAGGCGGCAAGCTGGCGATCGGCGATCGCATCACCGTGGTGCAGGACACCTTCGGCAAGCTGTTCAACGCCGGTACCGGCTTTGCGACCGATGGCCGCCAGTTCGACCACCTGTTCCACGATGGCGATACCTTCCAGGTCGGCAACATCCAGGCGCGCGCCATCCATACCCCGGGCCACACCCCGGCCTGCATGACCTATGTCATCGGTGATGCGGCGTTCGTCGGCGACACGCTGTTCATGCCCGATTACGGCACTGCCCGTTGCGATTTCCCGGGCGGCGACGCGCGCACGCTGTACCAGTCGATCCAGAAGCTGTTCGCCCTGCCGGGCGACACACGGGTATTCATGTGCCACGACTACAAGGCGCCCGGCCGTGAAGAGTTTCTCTATGAAACGACCATCGCCGCCGAGCGCGAACACAACGTGCACGTGCACGCCGGCATCAGCGAGGACCAGTTCGTCGCCATGCGCACGGCACGGGATGCCACGCTGGGCATGCCTACGCTGATCCTGCCCTCTGTACAGATCAACATGCGCGGCGGCGAGCTGCCCGAGCCGGAAAGCAATGGCACGCGCTACCTGAAGATTCCCCTGGACGTGCTGTAGCCCCAAGCGTGGAGGACGTCGACATGCAAACAATAAAACGACTGACCCCTTTCATCTCCGTCGCTGCCCAGCTGCAACCGGCGGACATGGCACTGCTGGCCGGCAGCGGATTTCGCTGCGTCATCAACAACCGCCCGGACAACGAGAACGAAGGCCAGCCGTCCAGCGAGGCCATGCGCACCGCCGCCGAGGCGTCCGGCCTCGAGTATCACCATCTACCGGTCGTATCCGGGCAGATCACTGATGCCGACGTCGCGGCCTTCCGAGCGCTACTGGCGCGGATCAAGGGGCCAGCACTGGCGTTCTGTCGCACCGGGACACGCTCGGCCTCGCTCTGGGCACTGGCCCAGGCACATCACCTCGATCCGCAGGTGTTGCTGCAGACAGCCCAGCAAGCCAGTTACGACCTAAGCGGCCTGCTGCCACGCATGCAGGGTTACTGGCAGTCGACAACCGATCTGCCGCTGCCGGGCGCTTCGAAATTCGCCGTCACGCCGCGCTACGACGTCCTGGTGATTGGCGGCGGCGCGGCCGGCTGTGCCGTGACCGCCAGTTTGCTCAAGCGCGACCCCGAACTGCGCGTCGCAATCATCGAACCCCGTGAACAGCACTACTATCAGCCAGGCTGGACGCTGGTAGGCGCCGGCGTGTTCGACCGCGCCGCCACCGAGCGCGCGATGAGTCGCTGCATTCCGTCCAAGGCGCAATGGATCCGCGCGGCTGCCGAAGCCTTCGAGCCGGAGCACCAGCAAGTGGTGCTCGAAGACGGCAGCCGCATCGGCTATCGGGCGCTGGTGGTCTGCCCGGGCCTGAGCCTCGACTGGGACGCCATCGAAGGCGCCCGCGACAGCCTCGGCAAGTTCGGCGTGACCTCGAATTACGCCTTCGAACTGGCGCCCTACACCTGGCAACTGGTGCAGAACCTGCGCGGCGGCAAGGCGCTATTCACCCAGCCACCCATGCCGATCAAGTGCGCCGGCGCACCGCAGAAGGCGATGTACCTGTCCTGCGATCACTGGCGCCAGCAAGGCGTGCTGAAGGATATCGAGGTCGACTTCTGTTCGGCTGGCGCGGTGCTGTTCGGCGTCGCAGACTTCGTGCCCGCGCTGATGCAGTACGTCGAGCGCTACGGCGCGCGGCTGAACTTCAACCACAATCTGGTGGCTGTCGACGGACCGGCGCGCAAGGCCTGGTTCAAGGTGACCGACAGCGCCGGGCAAAGTACCACGGTGGAGCGTGAGTTCGATCTGCTGCACATGGTGCCACCGCAGCACGCACCGGACTTCATTCGCCACAGCGCCCTGGCCAACGCCGACGGCTGGTTCGAGGCCGAGCACGAGACGCTTCGGCATCCGCGCTTCGGCAACGTCTTCAGCCTCGGCGATGTGTGTTCCGCGCCCAACGCCAAGACCGCAGCAGCGGTGCGCAAACAGGCACCGGTGGTCGCCGAAAACGTGCTGAGTGTGCTCAAGGGCAGCGGCCCGCGGGCGATCTACGATGGTTACGGCTCCTGCCCGCTGACCGTCGAGCACGGCAAGGTGATCCTCGCCGAGTTCGGCTATGGCGGAAAGCTGCTGCCGACGTTCCCGCTCGACCCGAAAGTGCCGCGCCGCCTGGCCTGGAAGCTGAAGACCCAATGGATGCCGTCGATCTACTTCGAGATGATGCTCAAGGGCCATGAATGGCTGGCCGAGCCGAAGCATCTGGACTTCGAACCGCGCCCGGCCGAGGCACCCGACGCTTGCGACTTCACCCAGGAGAAGAAGGGATGAAGCAGCGCTTGGCTCGCTACCTGCCCATATTGGAGTGGGTCAGGCACTATGATCGCGCGGCCGCGGCCAAGGACAGCCTGGCCGCGCTGATCGTAACGCTGATGCTGATCCCGCAGAGCCTCGCCTACGCCATGCTCGCCGGCCTGCCGCCAGTGACCGGCCTGTACGCCAGCATGCTGCCGCTGATCGCCTATACCCTGTTCGGCACCAGTCGCACCCTGGCAGTCGGCCCGGTGGCAGTGGTATCGCTGATGACTGCGGCCGCCTTGGGACCGTTGTTCGCCCCGGGTAGTGCGGAATATGCAGGCGCGGCCATGCTGCTGGCGCTGCTCTCCGGCGCGGTGCTGCTGCTCATGGCCGTGCTGCGCCTGGGCTTTCTGGCGAATTTCCTCAGCCATCCGGTGATTTCCGGCTTCATCAGCGCTTCGGGCATCCTCATCGCTCTCGGCCAGCTCAAGCACATCCTCGGCATCTCAACCGGAGGTGAAAACGCCGTGGAGCTGGTTTTGGGCCTGCTCGGAGCACTGTCACAAATGCATCTGCCGACGTTCATCGTCGGCACGACGAGCCTGCTATTTCTCTACCTGGTGCGCAGCCGCCTTTCCACTTGGCTGCAGCGTTCGGGTATGAGTCCGCATATCGCCGGCACGCTGAGCAAGATCGGGCCGGTCGCCGCCTTGCTGCTGGCGATAGCGGCGGTCAGCGTCTTTCAGCTCGCCGATGCCGGCGTGCGGGTAGTCGGCGCGGTGCCTGGCGGCCTACCCAGCATGAGGCTGCCGACGCTGGATATGACGCTAGCACTGCAACTGTTGCCTGCAGCGGTGCTGATCAGCCTGGTCGGCTTCGTCGAGTCGGTTTCCGTGGCGCAGACCCTGGCGGCCAAGCGCCGCGAACGCATCGAGCCTAACCAGGAACTGATCGCGCTTGGCGGCGCCAATGTCGCCGCGGCCCTCAGTGGTGGCTTTCCGGTAACCGGCGGCTTCGCCCGCTCGGTGGTCAACTTCGATGCTGGCGCACAGACACCGCTGGCTGGTGCGCTGACCGCAGTGGGCATCGGCCTCACCGTGCTGCTGTTCACGCCACTGTTCCGCAATCTGCCACACGCGGTACTGGCCGCGACGATCATTGTCGCTGTGCTCAGTCTGGTGGACCTCTCCGCCCTGCGTCGCACCTGGCGCTACTCCCGACAGGACGCCGCGGCCATGGCTGCCACCATGCTCGGTGTGCTGCTGATCGGCGTGGAGAGCGGCATCCTGCTCGGTGTCGGCCTATCGCTGTTGCTGTTCCTCTGGCGCACAAGCCAGCCGCATATCGCCGTGGTCGGCCAGCTGCCGGGTAGCGAGCATTTCCGCAACATCGAGCGCTTCGCCGTAATACAAAGCCCGAGGGTGCTCTCGGTGCGCGTCGACGAGAGCCTGTATTTCCCCAATGCGCGCTTCCTCGAAGACCGCGTCGCCGAGCTGATCGGGCGCTATCCGCAGGCCGAGCACCTGGTGCTGATGTGTCCAGGCGTGAACCTGATCGACGCCAGCGCCCTGGAGAGTCTTGAGGCCATCACGGCCCGCTTGCACACCGCAGGCATCCAGCTCCATCTTTCCGAGGTCAAGGGGCCGGTCATGGACCGATTACGGAACACTGATTTCCTCGCTCATTTGGGCGGTCAGGTTTTCATCAGCCAGTACGAAGCGCTGCTCGCACTGGACCCGGACACCACCCACCATGCCCGTGAACGGCAGCGTGAATGTTTTGGCAACATCAAGGAGAACGCAGGATGAAGAACGCACATGACCTCGTCGAACTGGCCCGGGCCCACGTACAGGAAGTCGCAGTCGCGGATGCCGACGCCGCGATCCAGGCAGCGGACGTGCTGATCGACGTGCGCGAGGCGGATGAGTTTCGTGAGGGCCATATCGCCGGCGCCCTCAACATTCCGCGGGGGCTGCTGGAGTTCAAGCTCAGCGGCACACCGGAACTCGCCGCGCGCGACATGAACATCGTGCTCTATTGCAAGACCAGCGGTCGCGCCGCACTGTCCGCAGCTGCGCTGCAGGACATGGGCTACCTGCATGTCCAGTCGATCGCCGGCGGGTTCGACGCCTGGGTCGGCGCGAACAAGCCCGTTGTGAAGCCGAGCCTGCCCAGTTTCGAATAGCCGGATCGCAGCGCGCAGACAAAAAAGGGCCTGTGTCAAGCCTTGCGTGTAAATCACGCGGGGCTTGAAACCATATACGGGGCAATAGGTTAGCTCTGTTTCGTATCGCCTGCATGGGAGGCGGCGTTGTGGGCTGGGAGCCACATAAGAGCCTTGGGAAAGCAAGCCGGATCGCACTGTAGCGGTGACGATTGCCGAGGGTTGGCAGGCTTGTTTGTTCATCATAGCCCACTCCTTCGCATCTCATCCAGAACGAAGAACGCGCAGCGTTTGGCTGCGCGTTCAAGGGGGCTTGCCACTTACTTCAGTTGGCAGAACCGCAGGATGGCCTCGGCCACGGGCTGCGGCGCTTCGCGCTGCGGGAAGTGTCCCACGCCATCGAGCACTTGCCGTTCGTAGCTGCCCTTGAAGAATGCCTCCCTGCCTTTGGAACTGTCGGGGTGGTTGCAGGTATCGGCACCGCCATGCAGCACCAGCGCCGGCACCGACAGCACCGGGGCCGGGTGCAGCCGCGCCTCATCCCCGGCATAGGCCGGGTCGCCCTCGGCGAAGCCCCAGCGGTGGCGGTAGGAGTGCAGCACGATCTCGGCCCAATCCTCCCCCTGGAATGCACGCACCGCCTCGTCGAAATCGGCTGGGTCGTACCAGCCGGCCGGTGCCCAGGTGTCCCACATCGTGCGGGCAAACGCCTCGCGTTCCTCCTGTACGACGCGGGCACCGCGCGGCGTGGCCATGTACCAGTGATACCAGTAGTTGCGCGCCTGCGGCAGCGTCAGCGGCTGGTTCGGATCGTTGGTGCCATAGCCGACCGACAGCATCACCAGATGCGAGGCCACGCGGTCACGCAGGCCGCAGGCATTCGCGGCCGCGCGTGCGCCCCAGTCATGGCCGATCAGCGCCGGGCTCTCCAGCCCAAGGGCATCGATGAAGTTGAGCAGGTCGCGGCCCAGCGCGGACAACTGGCCGCTGCGCGGCGTGGCGGCATCACGGAACCGGGTCGGCGCGAAGCCGCGCAACGCCGGCGCCAGCACTCGGTAGCCGGCATCGGCCAGAACAGGCGCCACGGCCTTCCAGCATTCGGGGCTGTCCGGCCAGCCGTGCAGCAGGATGGCCGTTCTACTGCCCTGCGGGTTCCATTCGAGATAGGCGATGTCGAGCCGTTCGGTCGAAGCGAAGTGGTAGTTCTGCATAGGCTTGTCTCTCATCATGAAGATGCGCCAGCGTAGCTGGACGACTCCCTTCGATTAGAGAATAATCATTCATCATTGATGATTTTTTGCGTTGAATTACCGAATGAACACATCTCCCATCGCCGATGGCCCGCCGCTGGAGACGGTGCTCCTGCGCACCTTCCTCGAAATCGTGGACAGCGGCAGCTTCGCCACGGCGGCCGAGCGGCTGGCGCTGACGCCTTCCGCCGTCAGCGGGCACATGCGTCGCCTGGAACAGATCGCCGGCGCCAGCCTGCTGGCGCGCACCACGCGCCGCCTGGAACTGACCCAGGCCGGCGACACCTTGTATGCCTATGGCCGCAACATCCTCGATCTGGAACGCGAGGCGCGCGCCAAGCTGCGGGGCACACCGCTGCGCGGACGGCTGCGCATCGGTGCTTCGGAAGACTTTGCCGGTGCCTGGCTGCCCCAGGTGCTGCAACGCTTCCGGCAGTGGCATCCCGAAGCCACGGTCGAACTGAAGGTCGGCATCACTGCCGACCTGCTGCGCCAGCACGAGCGGGGCCGGCTGGATCTCGTCTTTGGCAAGCAATGCAGCCGCGTCGAGGGCAGCGGCACGTTGTTGTGGGAAGAACCCCTGGTCTGGGCGTATGCGGCGGATCAGCCCCTGGCGGCCGGTGAACCGCTGCCGCTGGCCGTCTTCCCCGAGCCGTGCGTGTACCGCGAGTCGGCCGTGACCGCGCTGGGCCAAACGGATCGCACCTGGCGCATCGTCTTCGAGAGCAGCAGCATGGCCGGATGCCTGTCGGCGGCGCGCGCGGGCTTTGCCATCACCGTCATCGCCGACAGCCAGCGCGGCGAAGGCTTGCGCGTGCTGGGCCGCGACGACGGCCTGCCCGAACTGCCGGCGGCGCGCTTCTAC
>NZ_JXXD01000256.1 GCF_000935215.1 Stutzerimonas stutzeri | reverse complement strand
CCGCAGGTGTTAACAAAAAGCCTCGGCATCTGCCGAGGCTTTTTTTTGCGAGCAAGCAGACTGCGTAGACGAGGCCACATTTCGTCGGCACGACCCCTACCTGTCATTCTGTTGTCGCATATCGAATTTAGCGTCATGGCTCCGACAAAAATCGTAATGGAGCTGCGCCGTGACTACTGAGAACAACGACATTTTGTTTGGCAACGGGGACGAGTTGCCCAGTAACCACTCGACGAACCCACACATTCAGGATGTGATCTCTGCTGGCCGTCGAAAGGTAGTGGTTGGCGGCGCAGCCCTGGGAGCCATGGCCTTTCTAGGTGCGGCTATTCCCGGACTTGCGCGAGCGGCTGAACCATCCGCGCAAGGACTCAAGGAGATCCCCTTCCGACGCCGTACCCGTCTGCCGTTTTCGCCAGTGGCGGTAACGCGGGCCGATGCTATTACCGTTCCTGCTGGCTATTCCGCGACCACTTTCATTCCATGGGGCACCCCGATTACCGGTAGCTACCCGACCTGGATGGAAGACGCGAGCAATAGCGCCGAAGACCAGGCTCAACAAGTCGGCATGCATCACGACGGAATGCATTTCTTCCCGATGAACGCAAAACTCGGCGGGCGCCAGAGCGATCACGGCTTGCTGGTGCTAAATCACGAGTACATTCAAGCGCCTCTGCTCCACCCCAACGGCCCGACGGTGGTCGATGGTAAGCGTGTCGATGTCGACGAGGTCCGCAAGGAAATCAACGCCCACGGCGTTTCGGTAGTAGAAATCCGCCGCGGCCCGCGTGGCGATTGGTCGGTCTTGCCGACAGCCCGTAACCGCCGCATAACGGGTGCCACGCCGATGCGCATTGAAGGCCCCGCGCGCGGCCATGCGCTGATGCGCACCCGCTACAGCCCGAGCGGCACCTCAACCCGCGGAACCCTTAACAACTGCGCCAATGGGCATACGCCTTGGGGTACCTACCTCACCTGCGAGGAAAACTGGGCAGGTTACTTCGCCACGGCCGACAGCGACCTACCTCGTGAACTTAGCCGCTATGGTGTGCGAGGCAGCGGTCGTTATGGCTGGGAGACAGTTGCCGGCGATGAGTTCGAGCGCTTCAACGCCTCGCGCATCGCGACCGATCCACAAGCGGATTATCGTAACGAGCCGAACACCTTTGGCTGGATCGTCGAGATAGATCCGTTCGATCCGAACTCAACGCCAGTCAAGCACACGGCCCTCGGCCGTTTCGCCCATGAAGGACTGGTGTTTGCCCCCGTCAGGCCGGGCCGCCCCGTTGTCTGTTATTCCGGCGACGATTCACAGAACGAATATATCTACAAGTACGTCAGCCGCGACCGCTATCGGCCGCAGCGAAGCGATGGGCGGCTGCTGGACGAGGGGACTCTCTATGTCGCGCGTTTCAACACCGACGGCAGTGGTGACTGGCTCGCTCTCGATCATGCCGATCCGGCCTTCCAGCGGGCCTGCGAGACCGCCGGCGTTCAATTTGCCGATCAAGGTGAAGTCCTGATCAACACCCGTCTGGCCGCCGACATCGTCGGAGCCACCAAGATGGATCGCCCAGAATGGGGGGCGGTTAACCCAGATAGCGGTGAGGTCTACTTCACCCTCACCAACAACAGCGGACGCAAGGAAACCGACGCCTCCAATCCGCGAGCACCAAACGCATTTGGTCACATCATTCGCTGGCGTGAAGCGAGCCGCGACTTTGCAGGCACGCGATTCAACTGGGATATCTATTTGCTTGCCGGGCCGCAGGACAACAGCCGGGGGCCGAAGGGTCGAGCGCTGGATGAAAGCAACATCATGGCCAGCCCGGATGGGTTGTGGTTCGACGACGAGGGTCGACTGTGGATTCAGACTGACATGAGCGGTAGCCAACTGCGCAGCGGGCCGTTTGGTAACAATCAGATGTTGGTTTCCGACCCCAGAACCGGTGAGACCAAACGGTTTCTCGTCGGGCCTCAGGGCGCTGAGGTAACCGGAATCACAGCTACACCGGACTTCCGGACCCTGTTCGTCAACATCCAGCACCCTGGCGAAGACTCGACCGCGACGAACTACACGAGCACGTGGCCGGACGGGCCGGGTCGCAGACCCCGCTCAGCAACCGTCATCGTCACGCGGGACGACGGAAAGCGCCTGATGTAACTGCGGAGGGGCCAAGCCGCAAGGCTGGCCCCCCTATCAATCCACTGACCACACTCAAGGCTCATCTGGTGAGGTGAAAAGGCCCCAGGTCGATATGAATAGCGCCGCGACCAGCGGGCCGATCACGAAACCATTCAGTCCGAACAATGCCAGCCCCCCCAGCGTCGAGATAAGCACGACGTAGTCCGGCATCTTTGTATCCTTTCCAACCAGAATCGGTCTGAGGATGTTATCCACCAGGCCGATTACCAACACACCATAAAGCGTGAGTATCACGCCCTGCCAGATCGCGCCGGTCATCAGGAAATAGATGGCTACCGGCGTCCATATCAGGCCCGCCCCGACAGCGGGCAACAATGACAGGAATGCCATCAGCACGCCCCACAGCAGCGCCCCGGAGATCCCGAGCACGGCAAAGATGATTCCGCCGAGCGCTCCTTGGGTAACGGCGACGACAATGTTTCCTTTTACCGTCGCGCGTACGACTCGCGTGAACTTGCTGAACAGGCGCCGCTTCTGAGCATCGCTGAGCGGAATGGCCTTCCTGATACGCGCCACCAGATCACGCCCGTCGCGAATCAGGAAGAACAGCAGGTACAGCATGACAAAGAAGCTGACCAGGAACTGGAATGTCCCCTGGCCAAAACTGAACGCTTTTGTCGCGAGGAACTGACTTCCCTCGAGCGCCCCAGAGGCCAGCCGTTCACGCATGGAATCGAGGTCACCGAAACCGAAGCGCTGAAGCTGCAGCTGGATCGATTGAGGCAGCAGCTCGCGGAAGTTGACGACCCAGCTGCCGATGTCCAGCTCGCCACTTTCGATCTGCTTGTAGAGGATCGCCCCCTCTTGAACCAGCATCCCGGCGATCAGAATCACCGGCAGTACGGCGACCAGCAACGAAACTAGCAAGGTGATCAGAGCTGTCAGGTTGCGTCGCTGGCTAAACCGTCTGTAAAGATAGCGCTGCAAGGGGGCGAAGATGATCGCCAGTATCACCGCCCAGAAGACTGCCCCATAGAACGGCAGCAGGATCCAGCCAAAAGCCAGAGACACCACCACCAGCAGCGCAAGAAAGACCTTCTGCTCGAGCCTCGAATTGTCCATTGTTGACCCTGTCGCTGCGTTTGGTTCTGTTTAGTCAACGAGCGACGGTACGAGTGCGGGTCTGGCAGATGATTCAGTGTCAGGCCGGGGTTAGGCGTACAGCTGACACTGAATTTGATGCGTTACAGCGTCATTGCCGCCAACCAACCAAATGCCAGAAGTGGCAGGTTGTAATGTAGAAACGTCGGCACGACAGTATCCCAGATATGATTGTGCTGGCCGTCCGCATTCAACCCGGCGGTCGGACCGAGAGTGGAGTCGGATGCGGGAGAACCGCCATCGCCCAGAGCACCGGCAGTCCCGACCAGACTGACGATCGCCAACGGACTAAAACCCAGCTCGACACCTAGGGGAACAAAAATCGCGGCAATGATCGGCACTGTGGAAAAAGAAGACCCAATTCCGATGGTTACCAGCAATCCCACCAGGAGCATCAACAGCGCGCCGACAGCCTTGCTGTCGCCGATCCATTGAGTCGAAGCGTCTACCAGCAACTTGACCTCGCCCGTTTCACGCATCACCTCGGCAAAACCAGCGGCCGCGATCATGATGAAGCCAATCATGGCCATCATCTTCATCCCGTCGGTGAACAGGTCATCCGCTTCGCGCCAGCGCACCACGCCGGAAACGGAAAAGATCACGAACCCAGCAAGCGCGCCAAGTATCATCGAGTCCAGCCAAAGCTGAATCACGAAGGCCGCTGCAACTGCGACAGCAGCCACCAGCAGCGTGAGGGGACTGTAGGTCACTGTAGTTTTTTCAAGCTGCTCGACACGCACGAGGTCGTATTCGCGGGGCTTTCGATAGCTATAAAAAGCAATCAGCAATCCCGCGAGCATCCCGATTGCGGGGATCAGCATTGCCTGCGTGACTTTGATTCCAGTTACATCCACGCCACTTTTAGCAACGTTTGCCAGCAAGATCTCGTTCAAGAAAATATTGCCGAACCCGACCGGGAGAAACATATACGGGGTAATCAGACCGAACGCGAGCACACATGCAATCAAACGCCTATCAATCTTCATCTTCGACAGCACAAAAAGCAGCGGGGGAACCAGTAGGGGAATAAATGCGATATGAATAGGAAGGATATTCTGTGATGAAACAGCAACGGCAAGCAGCAAGCCGATCATCATCCACTTAACCGCTCCGCCCCCTTGCGCCCCTTGCTTTCCAACCAAAGCTAGCGCCTTGTCAGCAAGGGCGTGAGCCAACCCGCTTTTTCCAATGGCAACGGCAAACGCACCCAGCAACGCATAAGACAAGGCAACTGTTGCGCCACCGCCTAGCCCCTTGTTGAATGCCGCCAAGCTACCCTCAATTCCCAAGCCACCAATCAAACCGCCAGCCATGGCTCCAGCGATGAGCGCGACCACTACATGCACGCGGCACAGACTCAGGATCAGCATGATGCCAACAGCCGCAACAACTGCGTTCATTGAACTCTCCATACAAACGACAAACGTCGCGAAAAAAACGCCGTACTCTGCAATAACGGAACTGGGGTGTCAAAAGCAGATCTGCACGATAAGCAACTTACACGTATCTACCTGGGCAACGCGCTGCACGAGAATGCTTTACCCAAATGCCTACTTAGCCCACCTTTGTCTGTATAGATACCAAGCATAGCAATGATCAGACCGCACTTAGTGATTCGCGCTGGGCAATGCTTAATCGCCGCAGTATTCACAACCGCTTGTACAGGTTTCATGAATACGGATGCGCGAAAGCTCAGGCAGAAGCGGTTTGAGCTCAGTCCAGATCCATTTCGCAAGATTCTCGCTTGTGGGGTTTTCTAACCCAGGAATATCGTTCAGATAATTGTGATCCAGCAGCTCATACAACGGCTTGAAGACAGACTTGATTTCACCAAAATCGCGGATCCAGCCCGTATGCGGATCCACCGTACCGCTGATATATAACGCTACCCGGAAAGAATGCCCGTGCAGTCGGCCACATTTGTGTCCCTGCGGTACATTCGGCAAACGATGTGCTGACTCAAACGTAAACTCTTTGAATATTTCCACTAGATAGACTCACAGTCTGGTCGCCAGATTGAGGGGCGATTTTACGCATTTTGACAGCGTGGCACATGCATTACACCAGCTGTAGATGCTGGGCGATGAGCGAATGAATGGCTGTGGAAGTGCTGAAGCACTAACGGCACACGGCGGAGCCGGAAAACTGCAAAGGACTACGTGGTTGGTCGCCCCCCGGCTCCAGGCAGACGAAAACAGCACAAGATAACTGCAGTTCAGCTGCACTATCGGCAATTCCAGCACCGCCTTAGCGCCTTGTGCTTTTCTCTGTCCCAAAAGCAAACCCCCGACCAGCTTACGCGGGTCGGGGGTTTGGG
>NZ_JXXD01000026.1 GCF_000935215.1 Stutzerimonas stutzeri | reverse complement strand
GCTACGAAGCCGTAGCAGGCCCGTTTTCTTTTGGCCGGCCATAAAGCCGAGCCGTGCTATCGAGCCTGATCGGCTGGCCGCATAGGGGCCTATATCTGACAGGCGTCTGGTAGTTGTCAGATGCGTAGCATGGGCACAAAAAAGCCGCAGAGATCGATTGAGTCTGCGGCTTCTTTTTTTGCGTGATCGTCAGACGATCACGCAGTGCGGCTTAGCGGTTGATGTTGTATTCCGCTGCGGCACCGATGCCAACAACGTTAGCCGACGGCAGCAGCTGGCTGATGAAACGGTTCCAGCGAGTGATGTTGGCCGGACCGACGAACACGACGTCCTGCGGCTGCAGCGGGAAGTGTTTGGCCAGGGCAAGGGCGGTCGGCGACTCGGCGTTCAGCTGAAAGACCTTGGCCGGCTCGGTCATCATGTCTTCAGCTCCGCGAATGACGTACAGCGCCTCACCGTCGGCAGTCTCCTGACGAATGCCGCCTGCGGTGCCGATTGCGTCCATCAGGTTCATGCTGGTGGCTTTGAACGACAGCGCTTGCGGCAGGTTGACCTCGCCCAGCACGTAGATCTTGCGCTGGTCGTTGTATGGCAGGTGCAGCTGGTCGCCGTCCTTCAGGTAAACCTGGTGCAGCCACGAGTCCGGGCGGTTCAGCGAATCCATGTCAAGCATGTACTCACGACCGTCGCGCTTGAGCGTCAGACCGGTGAGGTCCGCGGTTTCGGTATCCACACCGGCTTGACCGATAGCCTGGGTGATGGTCATCGGAGCGGTGGTCACCGGGACTTCGCCGGCGGTGTCGAATGCACCGGATACGACGACGCGCTGGCTGCCGAAGCGCAGGATGGATACATCGACCTGCGGACTGTCGATGTAGTTGGTCAGGCGACGCGCAATCAGGGCACGCAGTTCTTCTATGGTCTTGCCCGCGGCTTCGATGTTGCCGATGTACGGGTAGAACAGGGTGCCATCGGGGCGTACCAGACGACCGTTGGCATCCAGCTGCTGCTGCGGGCCGGACGGCGCGGTCAGCTCCGGGTGGTCCCAGACGGTAATGTAGAGCAGGTCGTTGGCGCCGATGCGGTAGGCGCCGGGCTTGTAGTTGAGCAGTTCCTGCTTGCTGGAGGTGCCCGCGTCAGAGGCGAGGTGACCCTTGAGCATTTCGGGGGTGATGCGGATCAGCTGAACGGTGCCGTGCTCGGCTTCGGCGCCTTCCTTGAACTCATCGGGATCGAGGTACTGGCCGGGGGCGAACGCACAGCCCTGCAATACCAAGGCGGAAGTAAAAGCTAGAGCGATAAATGGTTTCATGGGTTGTTCATCCTTGAGGGAGTGGTTGTTGTTCAAAGAGTGAGACGGCTTGATTCACTTTTCTGCCTGAGGCGCTTGAGTAATTTTTTCGCCTTTCCAAGAGGACCGGAGTCATCACTCCACACTCCTCAGCGACCAAATTGGATCGGTAGCCAAAGTTTTTCTCCTTCCTGAATTGTTCATCTCCAGCAGCTATCTATTCAGCTACGTAGACGCGTTTTTATTTCCCTCCTGGTTGTAAAGTCAGCGGCTGTTTGGTGGGGCAGGTTTAATTCCTAAGTTCTTCACATACGGCTGCTGCGTTACCACCGAGGCGGGATGGCGCTCATGTTTAGTTAGATGTTGAATTGCCAACCTGTCACGCTCACACAGAAGGGATAGACCGTCTCGATTTCGCTGGGTTCACCGTTGTTCAGTGCAATTTCGCCCAATTTTTCGATCATTGGGATTAGCTGTCCTGTTTCGCCGGCTTGGCCTTCTGCACGCGGTAGTTTTTTTCCCGCATGAATGCCGGAACTATGAACATCGCGTCATGCGCGTAGCGTTTAACCAGCCGTTTGGGTTCGGAAAGCATGCGATGCAACCATTCGAGTTTGCAGTTCTGCATCCACACCGGGGCCCGTTTAATACTGCCGGTAGCGAACGAAATGGATGCGCCGATACAAAAGCCCATACCGGTCCGTTCGTGGCTTTCGATTGAACTGGCAAGTATTTCCTGGCGCGGTGCGCCGACAGCGTAGAGCACTAATTCGGACGGGTTTTCCCGAACGAACTGCAATGCCCGTTGCACTTCATCCGGACGATTGATGAAGCCCATCGGCGGATTGTGGTGATAGAGCGTGATTCCGGGGTAGATCGCGCGCAGTTTTACGCATTCCTCTTCGGTCGCCCCGATCAGGACGATGCGCAGGTGCTCGCGGTCTGCCCATTCCAGCAGGTCGACGGTCAGGTCGCTGCCCGGAATCACTTCTTCGATCTGTACACCGAGACGCTGCAGCAGTGGCTGCAGGATTCGGCTGTCGCACAGGCGCAGGCGAGCCTTGGCGTAAGCCTCGCGCAGTGCAGGGTTATCCTGCAGTTGCGCCAGGTGGTCGACATTGGGGGTTACCACGAACGAGTAGGGCTGCTTGACCCCCTCGCGAATGCAGTTCAGCAGCGTCGCCTTGCTGCCGGTATAGAAATTCACACCGAACGCGTGGTTAGTCTCGTTAGACACTCATCGTTACTCCCTTGAAGGCGCCCTTGATGCCGGACCAGGCGAGGCTGGGGTGGTTGAACTCCTTGATGACGGTGATCGCCGACAGGAAACAGGCCGACGCGAAGGCGAAACCCTGGCCGTAGAAGCGCTTGTTGAATCGGGTGGCGGCGCGATTGCGGTAGTAGTGATAGAACGCCGAGCGGCCGCCCGAGCTCAGCGAGCCGTAGTGGAAGAGCCGGCTGCTCGGCACGACGCGGATCGAAACGCCTTTCTTCTTCGCCTGGAACTGCCAGTCGACTTCCTCGGAGTACATGAAGTACGCCTCGTCCATCAGGCCGATGCGATCGACCAGTTTGGCCGAGAACGCAAGGCTGCAGCCCATCAGGTAATCCGGCTGCTCGCTGGTGTTTGCCATGGCTTCGAGGGTCTGGTCCTTGCCCAGCAGCTTGGCCTTGCCCAGCAGCGGGTAGAGTTTGCCGCCGCCGTAGCATTCCAGGCGCCCGGTGTCGGCGCTGAGGATGACCGAGCCGACGAACTGGCGGTCGTTCTCCTTCAGCGCATCGAGCAACGGCGCAAAGGCATCGCTATCGACATAGGTGTCGTTGTTGACGATCCAGAAAGTGCTCACTGGCAGGTTGTCCAGCGCCCAACGCAGGCCGTAGTTGTTGCCACCGGCGTAGCCGTTGTTCTCCGGGTTGGCGAGAACGGTAACGTTGTGGCGCGGCTGGGCCTCAAGCCACTGGTTGAATGCCACCACGGAGCCGTCCTGGGAGTCATTGTCGATGACCACCACATGGTTGAGAGCCGGGCAATGAGCGAGCAAGCTCTCAACGCAACTGATGGTTTCAGTAGCTGCCTTGTAGTTGAGGATAAGCGCGACGTTCATGGATGGGTTCCTGGCGGCGAAGGTGACGGGCCCTGAGGGCGTGAATGACGAACAGCAATGCGAAAACCGGTTGGCCGTATTCGAAGAATCCGTTGAGCGGCCAGATGACGAAGAACGCCAGCATCGTCGAGTAGATGAAGGTCATGTCGGTGGCAATGTTCTTGGCGATGCGGTGATAGACGAACAGTGTCATCGGGACGATGAGGAAGGTCAGAAAGCCGAAGCGGAACAGCGTTCCGATGATTCCGACATCTGACAGGAAGAAGTGCTCGCCGAAGTACGGGATGAAGCCGTCCTGCCACATCAGCGAAAGCGAGCCGCTGGGCAGCCAGTTGACCTGATCCAGATGGTCGAAGATCAGAGAAATGGTGACCGAGCGGGCGCCGTCTTCCACGCCTTCCAGCGTGCTGTCGTAGAACTCCGTGTTGAGCCCGAGAATTTCCAGCAGGCTCGGGTAGAAATAGAAAGGCGACAGCAGAATCGATAGCGAAGCCGCCCAGATGACGGCCTTGGCACGCAGACAGAACAGGGTGAAGGCCAGGCACAGGACGATCAGCTGGCGCGTCTGGGTTGCAAATACCAGGGTCAGCAGCAGTAGGGCGGCGATCACCAGATAGAAGGTCTTGTTCCGCGCGGCCCCGTTGATCGGCGAGGCGCCCTTCGACCAGATCTGGATGCAGTAGAAGTACGCCAGGCAGATCAGGTACGGACCGATTGATGATCGATCCGGGCGGTCATCCGAGCGCACTTCCGGGCGCATGTCGGGGATCACGCCGAACTTGAAGCACCACGAGAAGAACGCGGCGGCCAAGGCTGCATAGAGCAGGGCGCGTTCGAACTGCAGGGTGCTGACGCGCTTGCCGAGGAACAACAGCGGCGCAAAGCCCAGGCAGAACAGCACGCGGCGCTCTTCGATGAGCCCGAACACGATCGGTTGGCCGTAGGTGAAATAGGCGAAGATCGCCGGCATCACCAGAAACACCACCGCGCTGTACAGGCAGTAGTACATCAGGATGCGAAATTCACGCGGAGCGTTTTCCGCCGATGCCAGCAACAGCAAAATGGTGAACACGATGCTGACTGCCAGGTACGCCTCGTTCAGCCCCTTGATGCCATAGGGGTTGTGCGGGCTGTCGCCGAACACCGAAAAGTGCAGTATCAGTGCCAGGATCAGCAACGGAAAAAAGAAGAAGCGTGAACTGAAATTCGTCATCAACCTGAGTCCTTAGGTATTGGTTCCTTGAGCGCCACAGCCTTTCAAGCTGTTTCCAGCGCCCGCTTCTTGATCTTCTTGCGCCGCACCAGGAGACCGGTGAACGCCTTGAAGCTCTGGTAGAACCCGATCTCCTTTACCCCTTTGCCAAGTTCGAAGCCTTTGTACGTAGGGGTCTTGAGCAACAGCAGCTTCATCGCCAGCAGCCGCGGCAGGATCGTCGTGCGGCGGTAGTACTGGAACGGCTGAATGGAGAAGATGCTGCCCGTATCGAAAGCCTCGGCTTTGACAACGCCAGCAGCCTCCGCGTTGCGAAAAAGTTCGCGACCTTTTGCGGTGCGTACCAGAATCAGCGAATTGCCCTCGCGCTCCTCGAAGGACGGGTAGCCCTTTTCATCGCCTTCCCAGCCATCGGCGCAGACGATGTCGGCGAATTCGCCAATGCCGTCCGGGCAGATCTTGCAGCGGGTTTGCAGGTGGCGGTTGAGCACTTTTCCCCAAGAGTCGTTGTAGGTCATGGTGCGTTCGTCGCCATTCTTCAGCGTGGCCTTGGTCAGCCCCGGCCAGCCGTCGCCGCGGTAGCGGAAGGCGGTGACGTCGCTGCGTTTTACCTCCAGCTTGTCCAGCACCTGCTCGGTGCCCTGCAGGCTCGGCGTGCCGGCGCACATGAACGAGACGATGTAAGGGATGTTTTCCTTCAGCCGCGGGTTGTGCTGCTGCATCTGGCGCACGGCAGCGACGTCGCACGGCTTGCCGATGAACAGGTACTTCTCGGTGGACATGGCTACCCACTTCAGCGCTTCGCCCGGGCTGGCCGGCGCGTAGCGAGAGCCGGAAGAGGCGATGACGTTCTGCCGCGAGCGGCTGATGGTGGCGACGTTCTCCAGCGGATCGGTCTGCGAAGCCTGGATCTGGATCACGCCGTCGACCAGCTTGTTCTCCAGGCAATACTGCGCCAGCGCCGAGATCACGCCGCCGGACGAGCCAGCCTGACGGATCTCGTTATCAGCGGCGTAGCCTTTGAGCGTGTCGAGGATCTCGCCCCATATCGGATGGTAGTTCTCCGACTTGTACGGGCGAATGTCCAGATTCAGCGCCGGGCAGGACTTGGCGAAAGCGGCGCTGGTCTGCGCGTTGGCCACCGGCTTGTTCTGATACTGACTATTGAGCACCGGACGGTGGTAGCCATCGCCGGTCAGACGCATCTTGATGGCGTCGTCGTCTGCGACCGAGCTGCACATGCCACAGCCGCTGCACAAGTCGTTGTTCAGCACGCGATTCAATGAAGCTTTCATACCTGCCTTCCCTTGAGCGGCCAGTCGAGCGCGATGCGCGACCGGCAGTATTTAATGAGTTCGGTCATGCCGGCTGGCGCCGCTTGCGATAGATGTTGAGCACCGCATAACCGTAGATAAGCGTCAGGACGACCATGCCCAGAGTGGACACCCAGGGAGCCGCCTGTATCCCGTGCGAGGGGATGAAAATCCAGTAACAGAGCACCGTGATCACGCCCGAGGCGATGATTCCGAAGGTGCGTAGGAAGCCTGTGCCCATCGCCATCAGCTGTACGCCGAGACCGGCGGCGATGAAGCGCGCCGCGGTGAAGCAGGCGAAGGCCAGCCAGAGGGTGTTCAGCTCGGCGTACTCGGCGCCGAGGAAATAGTCGGTGAACAGCGGGCCGATGAAGAAGAACGCCAGCGCGAACACCAGTCCCATGCCCGCGTACTCGCCGAGGATGCGCAGGCCATAGCGGGCCAGCCCGGCGGTCTTGTTGTGCAGCTGGTAGGCGAAACGCGGGATGTGCACGCTGGCCAGCAGCACGCTGAACGGCACCGCGCCCTGGATCAGGCGCGAGCCGGCGAAGTAGATGCCTGCGGCTTCGCGCCCGGCGAGATGGTTGACGAGGATGACGTCCAGCTGGGCGAAGATGTTGGTCGCACCGCTGTCCACCGCGAAGCTGGTGGAAGACCTGAAGCGCTCGGCCAGCACCTTCCAGGAGTTGCGCAGGATGCCGCCGAGTTCGAGGATTTTCGACAGCGCGCGCAGGGCGAAAGTCGCGTAGATCAGACGTGACACCAGAAAGGCGACGCCGATGGCCAGCACATCGTTGCGCAGCAGGATCGCCGCGCCGATCAGGACGAAATGCACCAGTGCCGTCGCAGCCACGATCTTCGTCTCGCGATGGAACTGGCCAATGCTGCGAAACACCGTCAGGCCAAGGTCGCCATAGGAGGAGGCAATCGTGCCGAGCAGGAACAGCACTGCGGCAAAGCGCTCGGTGGTGTGCAGATCGAGGACGAACAGAATGATCGGCAGCAGCACGATGCAGGCCGGCAGTACCAGTACGGACTTCGCCGCCAGGCTGGCGGACATGATCTCGCCCGCGCGATGGCGCTCGGCGCCGATGTCGCGCAAGGCGCGCATGCCGAAGCCGTAGTCGGTCACCAGGGCGACGATGGTCGACCAGGTGATCACGATCGAAATGAAGCCGAAATCGCTCGGCCCCAGCGTTCGCGCGAGGATCAGCAGGGTGCCGAGCTGCACGGCGGTGCGGGCCGCCGTGGTAACCCCCATCAGGGCGTGATCGCGCATGATTATCTCTGATACGCGGCCTGAGGCTGGTGCAGGGTGGAGAGGATCTGCTCCAGCGCCACGCCGTAGGCGTCCAGCTTGCGGCGGATGATCGCGCCGCTGGCGGCAACTTCGGCCTTGAGCTGTTCACGGTCGTCCAGATGCGCGAGAACCAGCTCCAGTGCGCTCTCGGTGTCCTCGGTCTTGAGGTCCACCACGCGGTGGTAGTCGAGCGACTGATAGAGCCCGGCGAACTTGCGGCTGTAGGCCAGCGGCACGACCGGCACACCGGCGGAAAACGCACCGATGGTCGCATGCATGCGCGCGCCGACGAAGAAGTCCATGCCGCTGATGTAGGACTTGGCCTCGATCGGCCCTTTGAAGCGCGGCGCCAGCTTGAGCTCGGGATACTGCTGCTGCAGTTGCTGGGACACGGTGTAGTCGTCTTCGGCGGGGAAGCCGATCGGGATCACGTGGGGCACCAGGTGCACTTCGTGGCCGCGCTCGAGCAGGGTCCGGATAAGGCGGTCGGTCAGCGCCTTGTAGTCGGCGCGCAGGCCGAACTGATTGGCGGTGCCTTCGTATCCGCCGTGATGCAGCAGCGCCGACACGCTGAGGCCGACAGCCAGCTTGCTTGGGTCGCGCTGTTCGCTCTGGCGCTCGAAGGGCAGGGCGAAGGCGACGTCGATGACTTCGTCGCGATTGGGGATGTTCAGCTGCTTGAGCACGTCGAACGACTGGTGATCGCGGGCGAAGACCATGGTGCTCTTCTTCATCGCCCAGGCCGAAGCCTTGGTGCCCCAGTCCGACTTGAACGGGCCGATGGTCTGCGGCGAGAGGATCAGCGGAACGCGACCGCCCAGGGCCATGCCTTTGCTGACCAGCAGCTTGATCAGGCGCTTGGCACCGTAGATGTCGGAAAAGCTGTCGCCTTCGCCGATATCGAACACCGCGTCACAGGAGCTGATCGCCTGATACAGGCCGTGGGGGTTCTTCAGCAGCGCTTTCTCGTTGAACTCGATGAATTCGTAGTTGAAGCGCTCGGTGGACGGCGGGTAGTCGCAGGGCCCGGACGAACCGATGATCAGGAACTCCGGGGTGATCCCGCATTTACGCGCGGCCTCGTCGATCAGCAGCATGTTGGAAATGCTCAGGGCGCCAACCCCGAGGTTGCCGGAAGAGAACGAGTGCCATAGCAGTCCGAATTTCATGTTCGAGTCACTCCAGAATCAGTCAGCGTTGTGCGCAGGGGTAGGGCCAATGGCAGTGCAGTCGTTCGCCAGGTGTTTGCGCATGAGCTCCATCTGAGGACGGTCCTCGCCCTTGCGCGGCTCGATTGCAAGCTTGTAGGTGCCCCAGCCGGGGCCGCCGGCCCAGTAGGCGCTGGGTACGCAGTTGTCATTGAGGTAGGCGAGCAGGTTGTCCATGGCGACCGCCGCTTCGGGCAGGTCATCGGGAATGCCGTATTCGCCGAGGAAGCCTCGCTGGCCGTGTTTCTTCAGCCATTCGATGAAGGGGCGAGCGCGCTCGACGCCGATCATCGGGTCGATATCGCGGCTGGTCTGCGCCATGTACTTGCCGGAGAAATCCTGGTCGAAATACAGGTGCGCTTCGTAGACGATGCGGTCGGCCGGGTCGTTGATGAGGAAGTTGGCGTTCACCAGCGGCCAGTGGTACGCGCTGGACCAGCGCTCGCCTTCGATGAAGATCAGCGTCTGATCGTCGACTTCGCGAATCGCATCGACCGCCGCTTGCGCCGCGCCTGGCCAGAGTCCAACGGTGCCGTGTGGCTCGTTCATGATGTCGTAGCCGAGCAGGCCGCGGTGACCCTTGAAGCGCTTGGCCAGTTCGCGCCACACCGATGCGTAGGCGTCGTAAGGCACCTTGCTCGAGCCGATGAGTTCGCCGTGGTAACGACCATAGTTGTGCATGTCCAGAATGACCTTCTGGCCATTCATCGCGGCCAGATCCAGGGTCTTCTTCAACAACCGGATCTGGTCGAAGTTCAATCCGTCATCGAGCGAGTGTTGAACCCGCTCCCAGATGAAGGGAAAGCGGATCAGGCGGATGCCTTGATCGGCGTAGTACTTGAAGTGCTTCTTTTCCGGATAGAAGTAGTTCGTGCCGTTCTTGCCCGGAGTCACGTGTGGGGCAAATCCGGCGCCGGAGATATTGACCCCGAGCAGGGCGAGGCCCGTGTCGCTGGTTGGCCAATCGGCGGCGCTCGCGCCGACTGCGGACAGCGTGGCCACCAGTGCCACAGCCAGTCGTGTGAGGCGTTGTGCTGGCCGGTTGGGGTGTCTGGTCATCGCTAACACCTATCTTCGGGCAAAAGTAAGTTCCACTGACGCTCGGAAGGCCAGTTGCTCGGCAGTGAGGAAAGTGGGGGGTAGCTGCAGTGTTCTGCATGGCGACGGTGAGCCGTCGCCATGCACTCACCTTATTTGCTGGTGCTGGCGTATTCGTACTGGTAGTAGCCGTACTCGCCGTAGGTTGAAGCCTTGCGAACCACTGCGTTGAAGATGACGCCCTTGACGATCAGACCGTTCTGCTCGAGTCGACGCTTGGCTGCCTCGATTTCCTTCACACCGTTCAGCGCATAGCGGGTGACCATCAGTGTGGTACCGGCCTGGCTGCCGACCAGCGCGGCGTCGGTGACCGCCAGGATCGGCGGAGTATCGAAGATCACCAGGTCGTACATGTGGCTGATCTCCTTGACGAAGCGCGAGAAGTTCTCGTGCATCAGCAGCTCCGAGGGGTTCGGCGGCAGCTGGCCATGGGTGATCACGTGCAGGTTGTTCAGTTGGGTCTTCTGGATGGCATCGAACAGGGTGATGCGGCCGGAGAGGATGTCCGACAGACCCTTGTCGCCATCACAGCGCATGACCTTGTGCAGGTAACCCTTGCGCATGTCGGCATCGATCAGCAGCACGCGCTTGCCGGATTGTGCAACGACCGCGGCGAGGTTGGTGGTGACGAAGGACTTGCCCACTGCCGGGCTCGGGCCGGTGATCATCAGGACGTTGTTCTTGGCCTCGATCATGGCGAAGTGCAGGCTGGTACGCAGGCTGCGCATGGCTTCGGTGGCGAGGTCGGCCGGGTCGTTGATGGTCAGCAGGTAGGAGGCGGTGCTCTTGTCACGCTTGAAGTTGGCCAGGCGTTTTTCCAGAGCAGCCTGCTTGTCGGTGAACGGAATGGAGGCATACACCGGGGTGCCGGTACGCTCGATGTCTTCCGGGTTCTCAACGCCACGCTTGAGTGCTTCACGCACATAGACGAATGCGGTAGCGAGCAGGGCGCCCAGCAGGGTCGCGACGATGACCACCAGCGGCTTGTTCGGCTTGACCGGGTTTTCCAGGTCAGCGGCCGCATGGTCGATGATGCGCACGTTGCCTACGGTGCCGGCGCGAATGATGTCCAGCTCCTGGGTCTTGTTCAGCAGCATGGAATAGGTTTCCGAGGAAACTTCCACGTCACGGGTCAGGCGCAGCAGTTCCTGCTGGGTCGACGGCAGGGTGCCGATCTGCTTCTCCAGTTCTTCCTTCTGCATCTGCAGTTGGTTGATCTGGTTCATCAACGCCTGGAAGTTCGGATGCTGACGGGTGAAGCGGCGTTCCATCTCGGTACGCTTGAGGTTCTGCTCGGAGATCTGCTTCTCGAGATCGACGATGCGGTCCAGCACGGATTGCGTTTCGGCAGTGATGTCCACCGAGCCCGAGCCGGTCTGGTACTTGTTCAGGGCTGTCTGCGCAGCTTCCAGCTTCTTGCGTACGGCTGGCACCTGCTCATTCAGGAACTCCAGGCTCTGGGTGGCTTCGGCGGCATTGCGCGCGACGTTCTGGTCTACATAACGGCTGGCGACCTCTTCCAGAACGCGAATAGCGTGCTCCGGGTTGGGGTCTTCGAGGGTCACGTTGACGATGCCCGACTGCTTGCCGCGTTCGGCGGCCGACAGACGCTGCTGGTAGCTCTCAGTGGTGTTGTAGGTACGGTTCTTGACCACGGTGAAGGTGGTGCCCGGCCGTGCATTCAGCTCAGCCACGGTGACGCGGTAGTCCTCTGTCTCGACCGGCTCGCCAACGACACCCTGAACCACGACCTCGTCGTCCTTGTCACGCAGGATGAAGCCGTTGTTCTCTGCCGCTTCGAGTGTCAGCTCCTTGCCATGGACCTTGTCCGGCACTTCCAGCTGAGTGACCTTCAGCGTCTCGCCACCCCAGGCGTAAGCGCCCAGACCGGCAGGGTGCCAACCCAATTCACCTTCTTCGCTCGGCTCGAAGCGACGCGCCATGAAGCCGCCGATGATCGGGAAGTGGTGGGGGGTGATCTGGATGTCGAGATTCAGGCTGGCAACGGCACCACCAACCACCGAGCGCGACTTGAGCAGCGCGATCTCGGTTTGCGCCGGAGACACCGGCGGATTGGTGTTGACCACGTCAGTCAGGCTTGGCAGCCCGTTCTTCGGTTCGATCTGGATCATCGCGCTGGCGAGATAGACCGGCGTCGCAAGCAGGGCGTAGGCGATCCCCAGGGCTGCAAAGAACCCGGTGATGCCCAGGATCAACAAGCGGTTGTTGATGAAGGTGTCAAAGAGGTGGGCCAAGTCGATGTCCTTGTCCTCTTTGGTTTCATAGATCGGGCGGGGCATGGTTGTCATCGAAGTTCCTTCTTCATTTCAGGTAAGGAAGCCAGCTCTCGACGGATTTCGTCAGGAGATTGTGGACATGTTCAAACGCGGGTTTGGATTGGCGGTACGGGTCCGGGATTTCCAGCTCGTCCTGCCATTTACCGATGAGAAACGTTTTGCCGTGCACTTCAGGTGCGATCTGGCGAATGTGCTGAATGTGGCTATGCTCCATCGCTAGGATCAGATCCGCCTGGTGCAGCATGTGGCTGTCGACCTGGCGCGCGCAGTGAGCTGGTAGCTCCAGCCCGTTGTCCTGCAGTACTTCATGGGCGGTCTTGTCCATCGGGTTACCTACTAATGCACCAATCCCTGCCGAGCTGATCGTCAGGTCCTGGCCGCTGAGTCTGTGTGCGAACAGCGCTTCGGCCGTGGGGCTTCGGCAGATGTTTCCGACACAGACGATCAAGATGTTCTTGAACATGGGATCAACCTCGTGGCTGCAACTTCGCAGCCGCCGGGGTGCGGCCCGGGGTGAACGAATGTGAGATTTTTGGGAGTGTCATTAGTTCCTTCCTGCCGCATCTTGTGATGCGGCTTTTCTGATCTTTTTCGGCGGTGTTCAGCGCGTTTGCCGATCAGTACACATCCTTGTTGAGCAGCAGCGCTGGCGGGGTACGCACCAGGATGTAGAGGTCGAACCATACGGACCAACGCTCGATGTAATCCAAGTCGAACTCGACGCGTTTCTCGATCTTCTCCAGCGTGTCGGTTTCACCGCGGTAGCCATTGATCTGTGCCCAGCCAGTGATGCCTGGCTTGACCCGATGGCGCGCGGAGTACTCGGCCACGGCATCCTCGAACAGCACGCCGGCAGCCTTGGTAGCCGTGGCATGAGGGCGCGGACCGACCATTGACATGCTGCCGAGGAAGACGTTCAGCAGCTGAGGCAGCTCGTCGAGGCTGGTCTTGCGGATGAAGCGGCCCACACGGGTGATGCGATCATCGCCACGGATGGTTTGGCGATCGGCGTTGGCGTCCGACTTCTCGTGGTACATCGAGCGGAACTTGAAAACTTCGATCAGGCGGTTGTTGTAGCCGTAGCGCTTCTGCTTGAAGAGCACGGGGCCTGGCGAGTCGAGCTTGATCGCCAGGGCGATCGCCAGCATGACCGGCGCGGCGGCGAGCAGGGCGATGCTGGAAATGACGATATCTTCCAGACGCTTGAACATCGGCGACCATCCACGCAGCGGCAGATCCGACGCGATCAGGGTCGGCAGGCCGCCGACCTCGGTGATGCGCTTGTCGGCGTGGCGGAAGGCGACCATGTCGGGTACCAGCAGAACATTGACCGGCAGCTTGCGCAGCTCGGCGATCAACTGGCCGATCCGGCTGTCGGCGAACCAGGGCAGGGCGACCAGCACCTGGGTGACCTTCTCTTCACGGATCATCTGTTCGAGATCACGCGTGTTGCCCAGCAGCGGCAGGTTGGCCAGCTCCTTGGGCAGACGCTCGAGGCGATCGTCGATAAAGCCGAGCACGCCGGTGCGAATATCGCGGTGGTTCTGCAGGTACTCGGCAACGCGTACGCCATTGTCGGTGCCGCCGAGGATCACGGCGTTCTGCAGGAACATGCCGCGTGCCATCAGGCGACGGAACAGCGCAAGCATCGCCAGGCGTTCGGCGCCAAACAGGATGGTGCTGGTGAGGAACCAGAACGCCAGGTGTTTGGCCTCGAGATAACCGAACATGCCCATGCCTTGATGCATAAAGACCAGGAAACTGAACGCTGCCGCCCAGGCGACGAACATCACGCGGAAGCGCAGCAGGGTGCTGAACACCTCTTCGCTGTAGATGCCAACGGTCTGGAAAATGATGACGCTCAGTACCGCGAAGAAGCCGAGGAAGGCGCTGAACGGGCCGCTGGTGGGCAGCTCCATGAAGGCCAGAAGCAGGAGCCCCGGCAGGATGGCCGTCAGCGCATGTATCAGGCGAATGCTGGCAAGGAAGTAATCGACGAAACTCGGGTGAGCATATTCAAGGGTTCCAACTGACTGTACGCGCATACAAGGCTCCATCCTCAGCTCAAAGCTGGCTCAAATCTCGAATTAATCGCCGCGGCACGCGGGAGGGTGATAGCAGGCCGCCATCGCAACCGTGTTCGGGACTCCTGCTCCGACCGTGCCTCTCAGGATGAGTTCAGTACTAGTCAAAGGCCTGCCAAAAAAATGATGAAAACCACGATCTCCCTGCAAGCCACTGTTTTGAAAGAGGTTTAGACGGAACTTGCGGATGTCTGGGAAGACCTGGGTGCGCGCATCCGGTGACCGACGGCGCTATTGATCGAACTTTTGGATTAATACCGCTGCGCTTGTTTCGCACAACTTCCGGCGCCGGCTCCTGTCTTATGCAACGGTGCGAATAGCGAGGAATGAACAGCCATGAGCGATGCCAAGGCGCTGCTGATACTGCATGGAAAACAGGCGCTCAATGACGAGGTGCGCGAGGCTGTCAAACAGCAGCGTGAATTGGGCTGGGAGCTGGCGGTTCGTGTGACTTGGGAACCCGGCGACGCCCAACGGCTGGTGCAGGAGGCCTTGAGTGCGGGCTACCGAATGCTGGTCGCCGGTGGTGGCGATGGCACCCTGCGTGAAGTAGCTGAAACCATGCTGGAAGTCGAGGCGGACGCGTCGTTGGCACTGATGCCGCTGGGTAGCGCCAATGATTTCGCCAAGGCTGCCGGTATATCGCTCGATCCATTCGAATCGCTGGCGCTGCTGGACGAGCCTGCGCAGGCCGTCGATATCGGCATGATGAACGGTCGGCCATTCGTCAATATGGCCACTGGTGGCTTCGGCTCGCGAGTAACCGCCAGCACCTCGGAAGAACTCAAGCGTTTTCTGGGTGGCGGCGCTTATCTGCTGACCGGGCTGACGCGCTTTGCCGAGATCGATGCCGCTCGAGGGCGATTCAGCGGTCCGGGCTTCGAATGGGAGGGCGAGTTTCTGGCGCTAGGGATCGGCAATGGTCGCCAGGCGGGCGGGGGCCAGCTGCTCTGCCCGCAGGCAAGCATCAATGACGGCTTGCTCGATGTCTGCATAGTGCCTGCGCCGGCCGATGCCGTCGGTACGCTGGGAACATTGCTCAGCGGCGGATTGCTCGGAGTCGAGGCTGTGTCCGTCAGCGCGCGGGTGCCCTGGCTCGAGGTAGAGGCGCCGACGAAGATCGACATCAATCTGGACGGCGAGCCGTTCCGCAGCGCCCATCTGCGCTTCGAAGTGCGCGCCGGCGCATTGCGCATGCACCTGCCGCCTGACTCTCCCTTGCTGTTGCGCAATGCCGACAAGCAATAACCCCTGTTTGCCATTCCGACGGTTGCGACGCGCGGCATAAAAAACACGCTGCGTCGCATAAAGCGTTGGAGCATCCGGCCGATATGCCTTTTACCATGTTTTCCCAAGGAGCCTGGAAATGGCCGGCATTCTCGATTCAGTCGATCAACGTACCCGTCTTGTGGGGCAGAATCGCCTGGAGATTCTCATGTTCCGGCTCGGCGGGCGGCAGAAGTTTGCCATCAACGTCTTCAAGGTGCAGGAAGTCGTCCAGCTGCCGAAGATGACCCTGATGCCGCACCGCCACAGCTCGGTTTGCGGCGTGGTCAACCTGCGAGGGCAAACGCTGCCGGTGGTCGACCTGTCTCGCGCCATCGGCCTGCGACCGCTGGTGCCGGATGAGCGCAGCACCATCATCGTCACTGAGTACAACCGCACCGTGCAGGCTTTTCTGGTTGGCGGCGTGGACCGCATCGTCAACCTGAACTGGGAAGAGGTGATGCCGCCGCCAACCACGGCCGGCCGTCAGCATTACCTCACGTCCATCACCAAGGTCGATAACGAGCTGGTGGAAGTGATCGATGTGGAGAAGGTGCTCGCCGAGATCGTGCCCTACGACACCAGCATTTCCGCCGAACGCCTGGCCGATCCGATGCTCGAGCGCGCCAGAGGCCGCGAAGTGCTTTGCGTGGACGATTCCACCGTCGCCCTCTCGCAGCTGCGCGAAACCCTCAGCCAGCTCGGGCTGAAGGTTCACACCGCCAGCGACGGACTGAAGGGCCTGAACATGCTCAAGGCCTGGGCCGATGCCGGCGAGGTGCTGACCGACAAGTTGCTGATGGTCTTCACCGACGCCGAAATGCCGGAGATGGATGGCTATCGCCTGACTACGGAAATTCGTCACGACCCGCGCCTGCGTGATCTGTACGTGGTGCTGCACACTTCGCTGTCGGGCAGTTTCAACCTGGCGATGGTGCAGAAAGTCGGTTGCGACAACTTCCTTTCCAAGTTCCAGCCGGAAAAGCTCGTGGACGTGATCCAGGACCGTCTGAAAATGGAAGAGCAGGACTGATCAGTCCCTCGCTCTGTCGGCTGCTGAACATCGCAGTCGAGCCCTGATATGCTGCTGCGCTTCCCCTCAGGAGGCGCCGCATGCATCTCTCCTCGCTCTATCGCTTCCCCCTCAAATCGGCCGCTGGCGAAGCGCTGCAGCAATGCGCGAGTGACGCGCTGGGTCTGGTCGGTGATCGGCGCTGGATGGTGGTTGCAGCCGGCACAGGTCGCTTTCTTACCCAGCGTGCCGTACCCAGAATGGCGCTTTTACAGGCGCACTGGGACGGCGAAACCGCGCTGCGGCTGACTGCGCCGGGCATGCAGGAGCTGCCGGTTGCCGTGCCGGATGCCAAGGTAATGCGCTGCGTGCAGATCTGGAGTTCCAATGCCGTGGTGCCTGATGCCGGCGATGCCGCAGCGGCCTGGCTGACGGATTTTCTCGGCCAGCCCTGCCGTCTGGTGTATCTGCCCGAAGACGACGGCATTCAAGTCGATCTTGACTACGCAAGGCTGGGCGAGCGCACGGCATTCAGCGATGGATTTCCCTTTCTGCTGATCGGTCAGGGCTCTCTGGACGACCTGATTCGCCGCGTGGGGCGCCCGCTGGAAATGTTGCGGTTTCGCCCGAACCTGGTCATCAGCGGTACGGAGCCTTATGCCGAGGACGGCTGGACGCGTATTCGCATCGGCCATTTGGCGTTTCGCATCGTCAAGCCCTGTTCCCGCTGTGTCATTCCCACCCTCGACCCGTTCACCGCCGAGCGCGATCCCGATCGTGAACCGCTGAATACGCTGCTCACATATCGCAAAGGGAAGGGCGGTGTCTTCTTCGGTCAGAACCTGATCGCCGAAAGCGCCGGTGAGCTGGAGGTGGGGATGCCGGTGGAAGTGCTGGAGTAATTCCAGCCAGGCCTGCCCAAGTGGGCAGGCCTGTTTGGTTGCCTGAAAGCCGCCGCATCACTGAGACTCGAAGAAGCGCTCGTGCCATTCCACCAGCGGTTGCGGCGAGTTCAGTTTCTGCCCGTAGATGACCGAGTAGGTCAGCACGTTCTGCACGTACTGGCGGGTTTCGTCGAACGGAATGCTTTCCACCCAGACATCGAATGACAGGTGCTCGGCGTTGCGCAGCCATTGACGTACGCGACCCGGCCCGGCGTTGTAGGCCGCCGAGGCGAGCACGCGGTTGCCGTTGAACTGGCCGTAGATCTGGCTCAGATAGGCGGTGCCCAGCTGGATATTGGTGTTGGGGTTGAGCACCTGCTGTTGTGAGGCCAGCTGGATATTGAAACGTCTGGCGGTTTCCTTGGCCGTGGCCGGCATCAGCTGCATCAGCCCAGTGGCGCCGACATGGGAGCGGGCGTCGGCCATGAACGCGCTTTCCTGGCGGGTGATGGCGAATGCCCAGCTCGGGTGAATCTCTCGGGCCCTGGCTGACTGAATAAGCGTGCTGCGGTGGGCCATGGGAAAGCGGATGTCCAGGTCGTCCCAATACTGCGCCTGGCTGATGGTGCGGATCGCCGGGAAATACCATTCCTTTTCATAGGCAAGCCGCGCCTGCGCCACCAGTTCGTCCCTGCTAAAGAGACGGCTGACGTGGTACCACTCGCGACGGCCATCGACGATCTGCCCGCGGTCGTGAAATTCCAGCGCGCGGCGGATGCCAGCGGTGTTGCGCACCTTTTGCACGACCTTGCTATCGAGCGCCAGTGGCTGGTGGTTGAGCTTGTACGGTGCCTGAATGCGGTCGGCAGAAAGGAAGCCGTAGAAGTCCCGCTCCCTGGCAACCGGCTGGTAAAGCTGTGCCGCTTGCTGGCTTTCGGGCTTGGCCAGTTGCAGGCTGCGTGCCTGCCAGTAGCGCCAGCGATTGGTATTGGCCAGGTCTTCGGGGAAGCGTTGGGTAAGCCGGTATGCGTCATCCCACTGGCCCAGGCGCAGCAGCAGCCGGGCGCGCCATTCGCTGACGGTGTTGTCACGCAGTTCGGGGTCGTATTCGGCCATCACTTTCAGGGCGCGTGCGTCGAAACGCTTGGCCAGCGTCAGCCCGATCTGCCGGGCGATGGCGACTTTCTCTTCGGCCGAGAAGGCGAAGCGCCGAGCGTAGCCGTCGAGCAGATTCAGCGCCTGCTCCGGGTCCTGACGGGCGAGGCGGCGCAATCCGAGCGACACGACGTCGGCCATTTCCGGGCTGGTTGGCACGAAGCGATCCGACTGGCGAAGCATTTGCGGCTTCTGCGCGACATCGATCATCAACTGCCCCTGAGGTTGCAGGGTCGGCAGGCGTTTGACCAGATAGCTGGCCACGCCGTAGTTACCGCTCTCGACTGCCAGCTTGGTGCGCTTCCAGCGGCGTTCTTCGGTCAGCAACCCTTTGATATCCCACAGTTCGAACAAGGGATCACAGGCGTTGTGCTGCGACTTGCCGACCAGCCAAAGGCGCTCGGCCGTGGCATCGGCACCTGGCAGGTCGTTGCGTAGCTGATACTGGCCGAACAGACAGTCGAGCTCGGTGAAATTCATCTTCGGGTCGTAGTAGCGGATGAAGGTCTGCCAGTCCCCGCGCGCGGCCAGAAGGCGCAGCCAACGCAGCTTCATCCAGCTGATCTGTGGCAGGTCACCGTGCTCGGCAAGAAACTTCTCCACCTCCTGGTTGCTGGCCGATTTCAGACGATGGGTCAGGTCGTCGTACGCGAGATAAGGTTCGAGCGGGTAGTCGCGCAGGGCGTTGTAATAACGCCGGTAGGGGCCGCTGTCGCCCTTGGCCAGGGCCTGCTTGGCCTGGTCGTAATACTGGCGCTGCTGACTGAGACTGGCGGCGGACGCATCCAGGCCGAAGGTTGAAACGAACAGGCAGAAACACAAACTGGAGAGTCGGCCGCGCATGGTACATCCGTAAAACGGGGGCTTGAGATGACAGGTGATCGGCTGCGCCTGGGCGCAGCCGCAATCGGCCTGTCGCAGGGGCTAGCTTAGCCTGCCGCACGGGGCAGTTAAACGCGCATTAAGCTCCCGTAACAAACAAAGGCAGACTTCCGGCGAGCGTACCCCCATGGCTCGCGCGACCATCGACCGGGAGCGGATGCGATAGCCCGTGTGGCTGGTAAGGCCTTGCTCACAGCGGGTGGGCCATGGCGATCTGTTAGACTGCGCGCCCAGTTTTCCGGAGGTAGTCATGACCCTGCTCAAGTTCACCGATGTATCTCTCGCCTACGGCACCACGCCGTTGCTGGACGGCGTGTCCTGGCAAATCGCGCGAGGCGAGCGGGTCTGCATCATTGGCCGTAATGGCACCGGAAAATCCAGCATGCTGCGCCTGGTCAAAGGTGATCGTGCCGCCGATGACGGGGAAATCTGGCGTGCCCCGGGGCTGAAGATCGGCGAACTGCCGCAGGAGCTCCCGCGAGCGGACGACCGCACGGTATTCGATGTGGTCGCCGAAGGCCTGGCCGGGGTCGGCGAGCTGCTCGCCGAGTACCATCACCTGAGCCAGAACATCCAGAACGACGCCGATCTCGAGAAGCTCATGCATGTGCAGCAGGCGCTCGAGGCGAAGGATGGTTGGCGCTTGCAGCAACTGGTCGACAGCACCCTGAGCCGCCTGCAGCTGCCGGCTGACCGCACCCTGGCCGAACTCTCAGGTGGCTGGCGCCGCCGCGTGCTGCTGGCCCAGGCACTGGTGTCCGAACCGGATCTGCTGTTGCTCGACGAGCCCACCAACCACCTGGATATCGGTGCTATCGCCTGGCTGGAAGAGGCGCTTACCGGTTTCAACGGTGCCGTGCTGTTCATCACCCACGACCGGGCATTCCTGCAGAACCTAGCGACCCGCATCCTCGAACTGGACCGCGGCCACCTGATCGACTGGAATGGCGACTACGCAAGCTTCCTGGTGCACAAGGAGCAGCAGTTGGCGGCTGAGGAAACGGCCAATGCGCTGTTCGACAAGAAGCTGGCACAGGAAGAAGTGTGGATTCGCCAGGGCATCAAGGCGCGGCGTACCCGCAATGAAGGCCGCGTTCGGGCATTGAAGGCGCTGCGCGCCGAGCGCAGCGAGCGCCGTAACGTGCAGGGCAAAGCAACCTTCCAGGTGGAAACCGCTGAGAAGTCCGGCAAGCAGGTCATCGTTGCCGAGGATGTGACGTTCGCCCATGTCGGCGGCGATCCGCTGATCAAGAACTTCTCCATGGTCATCCAGCGCGGCGATCGCATCGGCTTGCTCGGTGCCAACGGTACCGGCAAGACCACCTTGCTCAAGCTACTGCTGGGCGAGCTTCATCCGAGCAGCGGTTCCATAGAGTTCGGCACCAAGCTCGAAGTGGCGTATTTCGACCAATTGCGTCACCAGCTGGAGCTGGAAAAGACCGTGGTCGACAACCTCGCCGAAGGACGTGAGTTCATCACCATCGATGGCCAGAATCGTCATGTCCTGAGCTATCTCGGCGACTTCCTGTTCAGCCCGCAGCGGGCACGGACGCCGGTCAAGGCGCTGTCTGGAGGCGAGCGGGCACGGCTCTTGCTGGCCAAGCTGTTCAGTAAGCCGGCCAACCTGCTGGTGCTCGACGAACCGACCAATGACCTCGACGTGGAAACCCTCGAACTGCTCGAAGAGGTGTTGCTCGGTTTCCAGGGCACCGTATTGATGGTGAGCCACGACCGGGCCTTTCTCGACAACGTGGTCACCAGCACCTTGGTGTTTCAGGGTGGTGGTGAGGTACGCGAGTACGTTGGCGGCTACCAGGACTGGTTGCGCCAGGGTGGTTCGCCGCGTTTGTTGGGTGTTGCAGAGTCCGGCGGCGAGACGAAGGACGCCAAGAAAGCGCAGCATGCTCCGGTCGCGGCGGAAGCTGCCGAGGTCGCGCCGGTGAAGAAGAAGCTCAGCTACAAGTTGCAGCGCGAGCTTGAGGCTTTGCCGGGCAAGATCGATGAGGCGGAACAGGCAATCGAGGCGCTCCAGACGCAGATCTCCGATCCGGCCTTCTATCAGCAGCCGGCAGACGTGACCGCTGCGGTGTTGAGTCGCCTTGAAGCGCTGCAGCTGGAGCTGGACGGCTTGCTGGAGCGCTGGGCAGAGCTGGAGGAGTAATCCCGCCACTCTGGCGAGCAGGGGTGCGGGTTGCTGGGGCCCGCGCCACACCAATCGCTGCCCGACGATGCGGCTCCCCATCACGGCTTATGAGATGGATCAATGCCCGGCGTGCTGGCGCGTAGTTAAGTATCCGCATCGGATCATGCAGTAATGATGGAGCGTTAATGGCAATCGAATATCGCATTACCCTGGATGATGAACACGACTTCAGCTACAGGATCGAGCTGGATCGTGAGTACGACAGGGAGGTCGCCGCGCAGGCGCCGAAATGGACCCGTCTGGAGCATCAGCGCTGCTCGAATTGCCCACTGAGCAAGGACGATTTCAGCCATTGCCCGGCTGCGGTCGACCTGCACCGGGTGATCGAGGATTTCCAGGGCCTGCCGGCAGTGAAGAAGGCCTTGGTATGGGTGCGCACGCCGGAGCGTGAGTACACCAAGCAGGTTGGTCTGGACGAGGGGCTGCGGGCACTGCTCGGGGTGATCATGGCTACCAGTGCCTGCCCGGTGCTCGGCGGACTCAAGCCCATGGCCAAGCAGCATTTGCCATTTGCCAGCAACAACGAGTTCGTTTTGCGGGCGGTATCGCTCTATCTGGCGCGGCAGTATTTCAACCTGCGCGAGGGTCGCCATGCGGACTGGGAACTGCGCGGGCTGGTGCGTTCATTTCAGCAGCTGCAACTGGTTAACCAGGCGTTCTGGCAGCGTATTCACGATACCTGTCACGCCGACTCCAATCTCAAGGCCTTTCTGACCTTCTTTTCCATGGCGTCGAGCCTGACCTATTCGCTCGAGACGCAACTGCAGAAGATCCGCCCGCTGGTGATGAGTGCGGGCGACGGCGTCGAAGCGGTCTGAACTCGCCAGCTTGCGCAGAGTGGCTTCACCCTGCGCGGCGACCTGGCTAATCGGCCTTTTTCAAACGCACGGCCAGTACATCGCACGGCGCGCCGTGGAGGATGTCGTTGGCGGTCGACCCCAGCAGCAGGGCGAGTCCGTGGCGACCATGGCTGCCGACCACGATCAGATCACAGCCCTGTTCCTTCGCCAGGCGATGTACTTCCTGGCGGGGCTGTCCGTAGGCGAGGTGGCGATTCTCCGGTGCCAGACCCGGGTAGCTGTCGGCGAAGCCGTTCATGCGCTCGCGTGCCTGGTCGAACTGCTGTTGTTGCAGCATCGAAAGGTCCATCGGCACGTCGCCGCCGAAGGCCATGGCCATCGGCTCGATGATGTGCACCAGGCTCAGCTTGGCATTCGAGGTGCTGGCCAGCGCCTGGGCGCGAGCCACGACCGGATGGCACTCTTCGGTCAGGTCGATGGCGACCAGTATGTGTTGGTAGGGCATGGCGTGTTTCTCCTTGCTTGCCGGTTGCCTGAGGCAGCCGTCCCGGCGATGTTTGGGGATAACCCCTCGTTTAAGAGGTTTATACGACCTTGCTTCGGCCTTCGCCAGTGGCTTGTTGTCACCATCGATGACGGCTGAGGGACACAGGCTGCTATCATGGCCGCCCTTGTCGCTGCGACGCATAGCATGCCCGTGACGACGCTGAATGCGCCCTGTTGCCTCGCCAGCCGCCGCTGGCAGTTGTGAACGGCTGTCACCGAGAAAACACCATGCTGATGTTCGACTCCGATTACTCGCTCGCCTGGGCTCTCTACGGGATAGCCGCGCTGGGATGCCTGCTGTTCTGGTTCCGGGTGACGCGCGGAATGTGGCGCTGGTTGCGCGAGCCGCTACGACTGATCGCGGCTGTGTTGCTGTTCACGCCGACCATCGTCGACCCGGCGAAGGAACTCTTCGCGCCGGCGGTGGCCATTACCGCCATGGACATGATCTTCCAGGTGGGCAACAACGCCTGGCGCGCCGTGGCGGATCTGGCCATGTACGGGCTGATCGCATTCGGCCTGTATCTGCTGCTCGTCGCCATACGCTGGCCGATCGAGCGAAAGTATCGACGCCGTCGCGACACTGCGGACGAAGCCGAGGACAGTCGGACGCTGCGCGAACGCATGGAAGATGACAGCGATGACGAGCTGGACTACACGCCGTCACGCGGGCGGATGCGCACCGAGCCCAGGCTCTAGTCGAGCGATTCACAGACACCGAGCGGAGATGACGCATGTGCGAGCTGCTGGGCATGAGCGCCAATGTTCCAACCGATATCGTTTTCAGCTTCACCGGTCTGATGCAGCGGGGCGGCAAGACCGGGCCACACAAGGATGGCTGGGGTATCGCCTTCTATGAGGGGCGCGGCTTGCGGTTGTTTCAGGACCCCGTCGCCAGTTGCGAGTCCGAGGTGGCGAAGATGGTGCAGCGCTATCTGATCAAGAGCGAAGTGGTGATCGGCCACATTCGTCACGCCAATGTCGGCAAGGTTTCCCTGGTCAATACCCACCCCTTTGTCCGCGAACTCTGGGGACAGCACTGGTGCTTCGCGCACAATGGCCAGCTTTCGGACTTTGAGCCCGGCAAGGGCATCTATCGCCCGGTCGGCGACACCGATAGCGAGCGCGCCTTCTGCGACCTGCTGAACCGCATCCGACTGGATTTCCCTGACCGTTGCGACCCGCAGAGCCTGCTGCCCGTGTTGCTCGGCGCCTGCAACGAGTATCGCCGCAAGGGCGTGTTCAATTGCCTGCTGAGCAACGGTGAATGGTTGTTCAGCTTCTGCAGCACCAAGCTTGCGGAAATCACCCGGCGCGCCCCGTTCGGCCCTGCTCAACTCAGAGATGCCGAGCTGACGGTGAACTTCCATGCCGAAACCACCCCTGACGATGTCGTCACCGTGCTGGCGACCGAACCGCTGACCAATAACGAGCAATGGACCCTGCACGAGCCCGGTCAATGGAGCCTCTGGCAACAGGGCGAATGCGTCGCGCAGGGCAAGGTGGCGACATGCTGAGAAGTTATCTGCGCCTGACCCTTTTTGCGTTCGGCTTGCTGGTGGGCGTACAGGTGCCGGGTTTCATCGATGCCTATGCCAAGCACGTCGAGGCGAGGCGCCTTGAGGCCGAGCAGGGTTTGCACGGCTTTCAGGACACAGCGCGGCGCTTCTTCAGCGGCGATCTGGATGCGCTAGTGCGGCACTATCGAGATAGCGACGACCCGGTTTTCCAGAACGACGCTCAAAGCGTCGAGCATCTGGTGTCGCGGGCCCGCCTGCTCGAGCGCGAGTGGCAGGCGATGCAGCGACCGTGGTACGCACGCGCCATTCACGTACTGCTCGGCGCCGAGCGCAGTCTGCGCGAGCAGGTATGGAGCAGCTATCGCTTCCAGGTCCTACTGGCGCCCGAAGCCATTGCCTGGGGGCTGAGTTGCGCACTGTTGCTGGCCTGGCTGGTGGAGAGCCTGCTGCTGGCGGCAAGCTTCCCGTTCCGCTCGCGGCGCCGCTACCGTGCCTTTCGCTCGTGACTTGAGGGTTGCGCTGCCGATTGCCTGGGCTAGTCGCGGCCCGGGTAGCGGCTGGCGAACGGACGGATCAACTCACTTAGCCAGAAACTTCATCCCGTCTTCGAGCCCGCTCAGCGTCAGCGGATACATGCGGTCCTCCACCAGCTCGCGGATGATGCCGGTGGACGTGGTGTAGCCCCAGGTGTCCTTTGGGTAGGGGTTGATCCAGATGAGCTTCTTGTACTTCTCCATGAAGCGCTGCATCCAGACGTAGCCGGCTTCCTCGTTCCAGTGCTCGACGCTACCGCCCGGCTGGGTGACCTCATAGGGTGCCATCGCCGCGTCGCCGACGAACACCACCTTGTAGTCCGCGCCGTACTTGTGCAGCACGTCCAGGGTCGACGTGCGTTCCGAAGTGCGGCGGAAATTGTTCTTCCACACCGACTCGTAAATGAAGTTGTGGAAGTAAAAGTACTCGAGGTGCTTGAATTCGGTCTTGCAGGCCGAGAACAGCTCTTCGCAGACCTTCACGTGGGCGTCCATCGAGCCGCCGATGTCGAACAGGATCAGCAGCTTCACCGCATTGCGCCGCTCCGGGCGCATCTGGATGTTGAGCAGGCCGGCATCTCGCGCGGTATGGTCGATGGTGCCGTCGATATCCAGCTCGTCCGCCGCGCCCTGGCGGGCGAACTTGCGCAGGCGGCGCAGGGCGATCTTGATGTTGCGCGTACCGAGCTCGACCTGGTCGTCGAGGTTCTTGTACTCGCGCTGGTCCCAGACCTTCACCGCCTTGCCCTGGCGCTTGCCGGCGTCGCCGATGCGGATGCCTTCGGGGTTGTAGCCGCCCGACCCGAACGGGCTGGTGCCGCCGGTGCCGATCCACTTGTTGCCGCCGGCGTGGCGTTCCTTCTGTTCCTCGAGACGCTTCTTGAACTCTTCGATCAGCTTGTCCAGGCCGCCTAGGGACTGGATCTGCGCTCGTTCCTCGTCCGTCAGGCTGCGCTCGAACTCCTTGCGCAGCCAGTCTTCGGGGATCAGCGCCTCGAGATGCTGATCGAGATTTTCCAGACCTTTGAAATAGGCACCGAAGGCCCGGTCGAATTTGTCGAAGTGGCGCTCGTCCTTGACCATCACCGTGCGTGCCAGGAAATAGAACTCGTCCATGTCGGCGAACACGACGCGGTGCTTGAGCGCATCGATCAGGTCCAGCAGTTCGCGCACCGATACCGGCACCTTGGCAGCGCGCATCTCATTGAACAGGCCAAGCAGCATGGCAGAAAACCTCTGACGCACCGTGGATAGTGCGCAATGTTCGGGGCGCTCAGCGGGGGCTGTCGCCGGTGTGTTGGGGCAGTGCGTCGTGAATCTCGTACCACGCCGCCTTGGAGTCGACGAAGATGTGCGATTGCGGCGGTGCCGGCAGCGGTGAATCGAGGGTCCCGGCAGCGACGCCGACCTCATGCTCGCGGTTGTCGACGAACAGCAGATTGGAGCCGCAGCGGATGCAGAAGGTGCGCGTCACATGTTCGGAGGAGTGGTAAACGCCCAGCTGATCCTTGCCCGACATGAAGTGCAGGGCGTCCAGTGGCACGCTCGCGTAGCTGGCGAAGGCGGCGCCATGGGCCTTGCGGCACATCTTGCAGTGGCAGTGGGTCAACTCGTCGATGGGGGCGTCGATGCGATAGCGCACGACGCCGCACAGGCAACTACCGGTATGCGTTTGCATGGTTTGTTCCTCCAGTGAGTGCGCGACCGGCGCCACCGAAGCCGGCACCGATCAGCGGCTGTTGGCGCGTCGACTCATGAAGGCTAGACGCTCGAGCAGCATCACGTCCTGCTCGTTCTTCACCAGAGCACCAGCCAGCGGCGGGATGGCGCGGGTCGGGTCGCGCTCGCGCAGCACTGCCTCGCCGATGTTGTCGGCCATCAGTAGCTTCAGCCAGTCGACCAGCTCTGAGGTCGAGGGCTTCTTCTTCAGCCCTGGCACCTTGCGCACGTCGAAGAACACGTCCAGCGCCTCGCTGACCAGATCCTTCTTGATGTCGGGGTAGTGCACATCGACGATGCGCTGCAGCGTTTCCCGGTCCGGGAAGGCGATGTAGTGGAAGAAGCAACGGCGGAGGAAGGCGTCAGGCAGCTCCTTCTCGTTGTTCGAGGTGATGATGATGATCGGCCGTTGGGTCGCCTTGATGGTTTCGTTGGTCTCGTAGACGTAGAACTCCATCTTGTCGAGCTCCTGCAACAGGTCGTTGGGGAACTCGATGTCGGCCTTGTCGATTTCGTCGATCAGCAGGATGACCCGCTCCTCGCTCTCGAAGGCCTCCCACAGCTTGCCTTTCTTGATGTAGTTGCGGACGTCATGGACCTTGTCCACGCCCAGCTGGGAGTCGCGCAGGCGGCTTACCGCATCGTATTCGTAGAGGCCCTGATGCGCCTTGGTGGTGGACTTGATGTGCCAGGTGATGAGTTTGGCATCGAAGGATTCGGCCAGTTGCTCGGCCAGCATGGTCTTGCCGGTGCCGGGTTCGCCCTTGACCAGCAACGGGCGCTGCAGGGTGATGGCGGCGTTGACCGCGAGTTTCAGGTCGTCGGTGGCGACGTAGGACTGGGTGCCTTCGAATTTCATTGCGGATTCCTTCGGCGGGCCTGGCACGCAGGCGCTCGTTGTAGTCAGGAGGGGACTATAAGGGAAGCTCGTGTGAGTGTGAACGCGAGAGCATCATTCAGTCACTGAATGGCTGCGCGTGCGCTTCTGGTGGCGCCGCTTGGTCACTCGTCATCGCTCACGGATCGTTCGAATCGAGCCGAGAAAGCTTCGACGAAGGCGTTGCGCAGTATCTCGACGAAGGCCTGGAATGGGCTCACGTCGGTTTCGCGGGTGGTGCCGGACAGCTCGACACGGGTCGCGAACTGATCCTTGCGCTGGTTTTCCAGCACCTCCTGGCCGCCGCCAACCACGGCCTCCCAGAGGCCGCGGAAGAAGCCCTTGTGCTCGTTTGCCACGTCCTGTTCGTAATCGAAGATATCCACGTTGCGCAGCAACGGCTTGATGTAGCCGTCGAGTTGACTGTCGGTGGCCTGCACTTCGAGGACGAGATCACCCGTTCCGCCGGCGAAATCGAAGTCGGCATAGGCGCGACTGAGGTCGTTCAGCTGCTTTAGCGGTACCTCGGTGACGCGCAGATTGACCTCGAAGTCCTCCCAGTCGGTAAATGGGTCGAAGCTGGCCGTCGCCTCGATCGGCGCCTGGTCGAACAGCTTGCCGGTGCCCTCGAACGCTGCCGTGCGGGTGCCATCGGTATCATCGGTGTTGGTCAGGTTATACAGGCTGGCCTGGATGTCGCTGGCGTAGACGTGCACCTGTGGGTCGGAAGAGAAGTTGCGAAAGGACAGCTGTCCATCGACAACGCGAATCTCGTTCAGCGTGATCGGTATCAGGGCATCGAGCTGGTCGCGCCAATCGACTCCTTTACCGCTTTGTGAATCGCCGCTGTCGCCGCCATCGACGAAGTTCAGGTGCGGTTGTTCGAAGATCACCTCACCGACGATCTCGCGGTGCCGCAGGATTGCGTCCCAGCTGATGGCGATATCAATACCTGGCGCCTTCAACAGCGGCGCCTGTACGCGCTTGTCCTTCTTCTCGATCAGCAGCCCTTCGACGCGATAAGCCCCGCGCCACCAAGCCAGATCGACGTCTTCGACATGGCCCTGATAGTCGCCCATGTCGGCCATCTTTTCGTTCAGATAATTACGCACCAGATGGGGCAGGGCGAGGTGCAGCACGATCAGCAGCAGGCCAAGTGCGAGAAGAATCCACAGGGGAAGCAGGCGACGGGTCATGGCATTCCGGGGATGTGGGCGTGTTGACGATGGACCCCAGGTTTCCGCCGTGAGTTCGGCTGGACTGACGCCTGGACTGCACATAGGCTGATTGGTCTGGTACACCTCGGACAGGGCATTCCCATGAGTCGCATATTCGCAGACAACGCACGCTCCATCGGCAACACCCCGTTGGTCATGATCAACCGCCTTGGTCCCAAGGGCGTCAGCATCATGGCCAAGATCGAAGGCCAGAACCCGGCCTACTCCGTTAAGTGCCGAATCGGTGCCGGGATGATCTGGGATGCCGAAGACAGCGGCCGGATAAAGCCCGGCATGACGCTGGTCGAGCCAACCTCGGGCAATACCGGGATCGGTCTGGCCTTCGTTGCCGCTGCACGCGGCTACAAGCTCATGCTCACCATGCCGGCTTCCATGAGCCTTGAGCGGCGCAAGGTGCTGAAAGCTCTTGGTGCCGAACTGGTGCTTACCGAGCCGGCGAAGGGCATGAAGGGCGCGATCGAGAAGGCCGCCGAAATCGCGGCTTCGAACCCCGAGCAGTACTACATGCCGCAGCAGTTCGAGAACCCGTCCAACCCGGCGATCCATGAAAAGACCACCGGCCCGGAGATCTGGAACGACACCGACGGCAGCATCGATGTGCTGGTGGCCGGCGTCGGAACGGGCGGCACCATTACCGGTGTTTCGCGCTACATCAAGAACACCAAGGGCAAGCAGATCCTCAGCGTTGCCGTGGAGCCGACCAGCTCGCCGGTTATCAGCCAGACCTTGGCGGGTGACGAGGTCAAGCCCAGCCCGCACAAGATTCAGGGGATCGGCGCAGGCTTCGTGCCAAAGAACCTCGACCTGTCCATGGTCGATCAGGTCGAACTCGTCGACGACGAGGAGGCCAAACAGATGGCGCTGCGGCTGATGCGCGAAGAGGGCATTCTTTGCGGCATTTCCTGCGGCGCGGCGATGGCTGCGGCGGTCCGTCTGGCCGAGCGTCCAGAGATGCAGGGCAAGAACATCGTGGTGATCCTGCCGGATTCCGGCGAGCGCTACCTATCCAGCATGCTGTTCACCGACATGTTCAGCGAGCAGGAACTGGTGCAGTGATGCGGTGCGACGCAGCTGAGCAATTCAGCTGCGTCGCAACTGCGCCGTTGGCCGTGTGGTAGGCGCCTGGCGCAGAATCAACCACAGCGCGAGCGCGATTAGCGCACCGCCCTGGACGTAAGCCCAGGAAAGTGGCTCATCAAGAAAGATAACGCCCCACAGCACGCCAAATGGCGGGATCAGGAAGGTCACCGTCAGTGTCTTGACCGGTCCGATATCCGCTAGCAAGCGGAAGTAGAGGATGTAGGCGAACGCCGTACAGACCAGCCCCAGACCCAGCAGACTCAGCCAGACTGTCGAATCGCCCCAGTTCACCGGCGGCGCATTCAGTAACGACAGTCCGAACAATGGCAACAGGCACAGTGTCGCACCGAGTTGGCTACCGAACGCGACCACCTCGCTGTCCAGGCCTTCGCCCTGGTTGATCCATCGGCGGGTGAGAAAGCCGCCGAAGCCATAACAGGCGGTGGCGCCCAGGCATGCCAGTGCGCCGAGCAGCAGCTCCGTGTCGAATGGCACCGGCCCGATTCGCATCAGCAATGCCACGCCGCCGAGCCCGCTGAAAACGCCGATAATCTTGGCGAGCGTCAACTCCTCGGTGAAGAACAGGGCGCCGATCAGTACGCCCATCATCGGCGTGGTGGCGTTGAAGATCGCCGAATAGCCAGCCGGCACCAGCTGCGCGGCCACCGAATACAGTGCGAACGGCAAGCCGGAATTGATCACGCCCAGCACCAGGCACAACCCCAGCTTGCCGCGGAAATCCCAGCGCGTGCGCAGTAACAGCAGGATGACCAGCAGCCCTGCGGTTGCCAGCAACACACGAAAGAACGCCGTGGGAAAGGTGCCGAGCACTGGGGCAATGATGCGTAGAAAAAGAAAACTTGCGCCCCAGATGGCGGCGAGAGCAAGCAGGCGGAACATGTCGAGCGGGCGCATGGGGCGGCTCCACCGGAAGGGAGCTGCAAGTGTTGTCGCCCATCAGCCAACTGGCAATCCGAAACCGACTTTCAAACGGCGTGCTGCTAAGCTCGGCGGACGTTCATGTCCTGCAGTGGGTGCATCATGGTGCAGCAGAAACTGGCCGCTGAAATCGCTCGGCAGATCCTTCTGGGCTTCGACGACTACCGAGAGCACTTTCGCCTGATCACCGAAGGCGCGCGGGCGCGCTTCGAGCAGGCGCAATGGCAGGAAGCGCAGCGCGCATCGGCGGCGCGGATCAACCTCTACGAAGAGAAGGTTGGTGAAACCCGGCGTGGCCTGCTGGCCGGTTTCGATCACGCCGACCTGCTTCAGGTCGAGGCCTGGCCGCAGATCAAAAGTGCCTACATCGAGTTGATCAACCCACGCTTCGACGACGAGCTGTCGGAGACCTGGTACAACTCCATCTTCTGTGGGCTGTTCAGCCATGACTGCATCAGCGACGGCACCATGTTCATCCATACCACGCGACCGGCGGTGCGTGCTCATGAACGGCTGGCGCAAACCCGTACCTACCAGCCCAACGGCGACTTGAGCGGGATGCTCGAACAGATTCTTGGCGATTACGCATTCGCCGTGCCCTACTGCGACTTGCCAGGAGACCAGCGGCGCCTGCAGGCGCAATTGCACGAGACCCTGCCCGACTGGGTCTGCAAGGATCCGGAGCTGACCGTGGAGCTGTTCGTCTCGGTGCTCTATCGCAACAAGGGGGCATACCTGCTTGGGCGGATCTTCACCCGCGACGAACAGTGGCCGCTGGTCATTCCGCTACTGCACCGCGAGGGTGAAGGCATCATTGCCGACGCGCTGATCACCGACGAGGCGGAGGTGTCGATCATCTTCTCCTTCACCCGCTCGTATTTCATGGTCGAGGTGCCGATTCCGGCGGAGTTTGTCGGCTTCCTCAAGCGCATCCTGCCCGGCAAGCACATCGCCGAGCTGTACACTTCGATCGGCTTCTACAAGCACGGTAAGTCGGAGTTCTATCGTGCGCTGATCGATCACCTGGCCAATACCGACGACCGCTTCGTCATGGCGCCCGGCGTTCGCGGCATGGTGATGACGGTGTTTACGCTGCCGGGCTTCAATACGGTGTTCAAGCTGATCAAGGACCGCTTCTCGCCGATCAAGAGCGTCAACCGAGCCACGGTGATCGAGAAGTATCGCCTGGTGAAGAGCGTCGACCGGGTAGGGCGCATGGCTGACACCCAGGAGTTTGCGGATTTCCGTTTCCCCAAGACGAAATTCGATCCGGAATGTCTGGCCGAGCTGCTGGAGGTAGCGCCGTCAACGGTCGAGGTGCAGGGCGATACCGTGCTGGTGCGCCACTGCTGGACCGAGCGCCGCATGACGCCCCTGAATCTCTACCTTGAGCATGCCAGCGACGAGCAGGTGCGCGAGGTGCTGGAAGATTACGGGCTGGCGATCAAACAGTTGGCGGCGGCGAATATCTTTCCCGGCGACATGCTGCTGAAGAACTTCGGCGTCACCCGCCATGGTCGGGTGGTGTTCTACGACTATGACGAGATCAGCTTTCTGACCGAAGTGAATTTCCGCCATATTCCGCCGCCGCGCTATCCCGAGGATGAAATGGCGTCCGAGCCCTGGTATTCGGTGGGGCCGAACGATGTATTTCCCGAGGAATTCCCGCGCTTTCTGTTCGCCGACCATGGCCAGCGCCGGCTTTTCGCCAGCTTGCATGGCGAGCTCTACGATGCTGATTACTGGAAAGGGCTGCAGGACGCCATCAGCGGCGGCAAGGTGATCGATGTGTTCCCTTATCGACGCAAGGCCGATCGCAACTGAAGACCGGCAGTGAATTCGTTTGAACGCCTTTGCGCCGCCTCGGTCGCAGTTGTAAAGCGCCGTAACAAAGCGGCGCTCCATTCGGGGATTGCGCTTGCAAAGGGCACGAGCGCCGGAGCCGAAGTTGAATTATGCTGTCCACGAAGCCGCATGGCTCCGATGTAGCCCGTTATTTCGCAGGAGGGTGTGACCATGAAAGCAAGGCTCAACGAGATGTTCTGGAAGTTGGCGGTCGCTCTTGGTTTGATCGAACCGCCTCGTATGCAACCTATCCCGGTACGTGCCCAGCGCGAGCAGGATCACCGTCGCCGCTGAGTTTGGTGGCGTCTACGCGGTGGGCAAGGCGGGTCCTCCGCGCTCCACGGCTCGTTTGTAAGCGGGCCGCTGTTGTATCCGCTGCAGAAAATCCATCAGGCGTGGGCGACTCTCGTCCAGGCCGGCTCTGGCACGGGCAGCTTCGAGCGGGAAGCTCATCTGTATATCCGCTGCGCTGAACGTGTTGCCTGCAAACCAGTCGGACTTCTCCAGTTCCGCTTCCATGTAATCGAGATGGGTCTTCAGTTGTGGCCCAATGAAGGCGCTGTTAGCGCCCTTGGCGATTGCGCGTGCGATGGGGCGAACAAAGAACGGCATCGGCCCATTGGCGACGCGGTCGAATACCAGCCGCAGTAGCAGTGGGGGCATCGCAGAGCCTTCCGCGTAGTGCATCCAGTAGCGAAAACGACGGTATTCCGGAGTGCCGCCCTGCGGCATCAGGCGTCCGTTGCCATAGCGTTCCAGCAGGTATTCGAGGATGGCTGCCGATTCGGCCAGCGTCAGGTCGTCGTCGGTGATCACCGGAGACTTGCCCAGTGGGTGTACGGCTTTCAGCTCTGCTGGCGCGAGCATGGTCTTCGGATCGCGCGGGTAACGCTTCAGCTCGTAAAGCAGTTCCAGTTCTTCCAACAGCCACAGGACGCGGTGCGAGCGGGAGTGGTTCAAATGGTGGACGGTGATCATGCCTGCTCCTCATGCGGGGACGTCGCAAGCATAGTCGCTCTGCAGAGCAGTGGCCGTTATGGCAGACTCCGCCGCCGAGGTGAACCATGTCCCGTCCACGATGCTCACGCTGCCAGCGCCCGTCTTCCCTTTGCCTTTGCGCGCTGATACCTGCGCTGGATAGCCGTACCCAGGTGCTCATCCTCCAGCATTCCAGTGAAGCGAGTCATGCGCTCAATACGGCGCGCCTGGCCGCGTTGGGGCTGCGCAATGCAGAACTGCGGGTGGGCGAGCGCTTCGAGGACGATTGCGATGCTGCACGGCCGAGCTACCTGTTGTTTCCCGGGGAAGATGCCATGTCGCTCGGGAGTCTGGCCGATGCCGCCCAACCCGTGCGCCTGATCGTGCCGGATGGGACCTGGCGAAAGGCGCGCAAGATCCTGCACGTCAATCCATGGTTGGCTGAGTTGCCGCGGGTTGCGCTGCCAGAAGGGCTGAGCTCCCGCTACCGCTTGCGAAAAGCGCCAATGCCCGGCGCGTTGTCGACCATCGAGGCAATCGTTACGGCACTTAACCTACTGGAAAGCCCCAGCCGATTCGATGAGTTGCTCCGTCCGTTCGACGCCTTGATCGAGGGCCAGATCGATGCGATGGGGCGAGAGGTATATCAGCGTAATCATGCCGACACCTAGAGGTATGCGAGCGAAAGCGCTATGGCCGTGCGGAGCTGATTTACCTGAAACCAGTGTCATTGCTGACCGGCAATGTTCTCTGCCTGAGGATGTAGAGCGTCACCAGCGTCGCGCTCAGTAGCATCCCGATGCGGGCCCACATCAGTGGCACCAGCCAGCAGGATATGCCGATGCTTATCCACATGGTGGCGATTGCGTATACCTTGCCCTTGAGCGGAATACCGTTCCCTTCCAGGTAGTCACGAAACCACGGACCGAGCCGTGGGTGGCCTACCAGCCAGTCATAGAAACGTTGCGAGCTACGCACGAAACAGGCCGCGGCCAGCAGCAAAAATGGCGTGGTCGGCAGGACGGGCAGGAAGATGCCGACGAAGCCCAGCACAACGGCCAGCCAGCCGACGCCGAGCAGGATCGATCGGATCAGAGGGTTGCGATGCTGCCGGATATCGCGATGGGCCATGGTACTAGTCAGCCCGGTTCTTCGATTCGCTGCGATCTGTGCGCGGCTGGCTCACGTCAGCGTCGTCAGATATTCGCGATGGGCATCGAAATGTGCAGAACAATGCCTTTCCCTCCTGTGGTGCTAGCCAGCGGGACAGGTCCGGCAGTGGGGCGACGCGCCGGCGACTGCGCTCCGGCAGTCGCACCGTTGCAGGTGAGCATGACGCCCACCTTGACGCTTGGCCCCCTCCGCAGCCGGTCAGTGGCGACGCGGCTTGAGCAGGGCTGGCTTTTCCTCGGGGGCATGGCAGATCAGGTAGAGGGCCGTCAGTAGCTCGGGGATCTGCGCCACCATTTCGTCGACCAGCTCGGGGTTGTCGGCGATATCGGCGAATTCCGGTTGCTCGTCGAACAGGCCCGAACCGACCATGATCGGCAGCAGCAGCTCGCTGACTTCCTCTTCGGAGTCCTCGAACCAGATCGCCTCGCGCATGAACACGCCTTCCATGAAGCCGATGCACCAACCGCGCAGATCGGATTCGTCCGGCTCTTCACCCAGGTCCAGTTCGCACGGCAGTTCCATGTCTTCGTCACTGGCCAGCTGGCGAGCAATATGTGCCTTGAGCTGAACCAGCGTGGCCTCGATGGCTTCGCGCTCGGTGTCGTCCTTGTACTTGGGTGGTTCGGAGAACAGCGCGTCGATCCATTCACGCTCGGGCACCTGTTCGGAGCAGATGCACAGCGCTGTCAGGTAGCCATGGGCGGCGATGTAATCCAGTGCTTCCTCGTGCAGGTCATCTGCATCAAGAAAGACTTGCAGGCGGGCGAGTTGCTCGGCGAATGACATCGGGAACTACCTTGGGGGCTGGAAGACAACCCGGATTCTAGACGAGGCGCGGGGCGCAGGCTACCCGGATTCTAGACGAGGCGCGGGGCGCAGGCTCGTGCCTTCGGATGACGCCTCGTCCGTATTGGCCGCGCGATCCTGAACTCCATGGTTCGCTCGCGTATACTGCGCGCCTTGTTTCGGAGACCGGCATGCTCGACCAGGCACAGCGCATCCTTAAAGACGTATTCGGCTACGACGCGTTTCGTGGCGACCAGGGCGCGATCATCGAGCGTGTCGGCAGTGGCGGTGATGCGCTGGTACTGATGCCGACCGGCGGCGGCAAGTCCCTGTGCTACCAGGTTCCGGCGCTCTTGCGCGAAGGACTGGCGGTGGTGGTTTCGCCGCTGATCGCGCTGATGGACGACCAGGTCGCGACACTCGACGAGCTGGGCGTCTCGGCCGTTGCGCTCAACTCGACGCTGAGCGCCGATGAGCAGCGCGAGATCGCTGAGCGCATCCGGCGCAACGAGATCAAGATGCTCTATCTCGCGCCTGAGCGGCTGGTTCAGCCCCGCATGCTGGCGTTCCTGCAGCGGCTGGATATCGCCCTGTTTGCCATCGACGAGGCCCATTGCGTCTCCCAGTGGGGGCACGATTTCCGTCCCGAGTACATGCAGCTGGGCCAGCTGGCCGAACTGTTTCCTGGCGTGCCGCGTATTGCGCTGACCGCGACGGCGGACAAGCGGACGCGGGAAGAAATCGTCCAGCGTCTGCATCTGGAGAACGCCGAACGGTTTCTCTCCAGCTTCGACCGACCGAACATCTTCTATCGCATCGTGCCCAAGGAGCAGCCGCGCAAGCAGCTGCTGGGTTTCCTAGCCGAACGCCGCGGCGATGCCGGCATTGTCTATTGCATGTCGCGCAAGAAGGTCGATGACCTGGCTGCGTTCCTCAGCGAGCAGGGCTTTCCGGCACTGCCATATCACGCGGGCCTGCCCAACGAGCTGCGCGCCTATCACCAGAAGCGTTTCCTCAACGAGGAAGGCCTGATCATGGTCGCGACCATCGCCTTCGGCATGGGGATCGACAAGCCCAACGTGCGCTTCGTCGCCCACCTCGATCTGCCCAAGTCGCTGGAAGCCTACTATCAGGAAACCGGACGGGCAGGGCGCGACGGGCTGCCTGCCGACGCCTGGATGGCCTATGGCCTGCAGGATGTGATCTTCCTCAAGCAGATGCTCAACAACTCAGAGGGTGATGAGCGGCACAAGCGGGTCGAGCAGCACAAGCTCGATGCCATGCTGGCGCTTTGCGAGGAAACCCGCTGCCGGCGCCAGGCGCTGCTCGCGTATTTCGATGAAGAGCTGCCCAAGCCCTGCGGCCATTGCGACAACTGCGTCGATGGCGTGCAGACCTGGAATGCCACCGAGCCCGCCCGTCAGGCGCTATCGGCGATCTACCGCAGCGGCCAGCGTTACGGCGTCGGCCATCTGGTGGACATCCTCCTCGGGCGTGACAATGACAAGGTCCGCGGCTTGGGCCATCAGCATCTGTCGGTGTTCGGTATGGGCAAGGCGCTGGCTGAGGCTGAGTGGCGTTCGCTGTTTCGCCAGCTGGTGGCGCGCGGGCTGGCGGACGTTGACCTGGATGGTTTCGGTGGGCTGCGTCTGAGTGACAGCTGCCGGCCATTGCTGCGTGGAGAGGTGAGCCTCGAACTTCGCCGTGATCTGACCAGCAAGGCACCGAAGCCGGCAGCCAGTGCCGCCAGCCAGCTGGTGCGCAGCGAGGAACGGGAAACCTGGGAAGCGCTGCGCACCTTGCGCCGCAAACTGGCCGAAGAACACGGTGTGCCGCCGTATGTGATTTTCCCGGATGCCACGCTGCTGGAGATGCTACGCAGCCAGCCGGCCTCGCTGTCGGACATGGCCACCATCAGCGGTGTCGGCGCGCGCAAGCTGGAGCGCTACGGTCAGGCCTTCCTGGAGGTTCTGCAAGGCAGCGTAGAAGTGGCCAAGTCACCTGCCGATCTGCGACACGAATTGATCACGCTGGCGCGCGCAGGCATGACGCCTGCACAGATCGCGCGTCAGCTCGACTGCAGTGAGAAGAACGTCTACGCGATGCTCGCCGAAGCCATCGGTCTGCAACAGCTGAGCCTGGAACAGGCGCTGGATCTGCCCGAGGATCTGCTCGGGGAAATCCAGGAGGCCTTTCTCGACGGCGAGGGCGAGCTGCCACCGGTGAGCGCCGTGGCCGAGCAGTTCGCTGGGCGGGTACCCGAACAGGTGCTTTATTGCGTGCGTGCCGCACTGCAGGTCGAGTTCGAATTGTAACCAGGTGCATCCCTGCAGCTCGGTCGGAAGCTGCTGCGACAGCGGGTGTCTGCCGGGCTGCAACGCCCGCCGTGCCATCATTACGACTTCTGTCGCTCGATCAGGGTTCGAAGGTCGTCTTGCCTGCTTTCCGGAGCTGTGGTTAGCTCACTAATAATTAGTTTTTGCAGGAATGGCCGTACATGTACGCCGAGCAACATCGCTTTGCCATGCAATTGGCGCAACTTTCTCGTGGCTGGCGCGCTGAACTGGATCGACGCCTGGCTGATCTCGGACTCTCGCAGGCACGCTGGCTGGTGCTGCTGCACCTGGCCCGTTTCGATCACGAACCCACCCAGCGCGAGCTGGCCCAAAGCGTTGCCGTTGAAGGGCCGACGCTGGCCCGCTTGCTCGATAGTCTCGAAGCGCAGGGGCTGGTGCATCGTAAGGCGTCTGCAGAGGATCGCCGGGCCAAACGCATTTCCCTGGGTGCGCCGGCACGGCCGCTGATCGAGAAGATCGAGGCGATTTCCACGCAGGTGCGTCAGGAAGCCTTTGCCGGGATCGACGAGGAGGATCTGCGCAAGTGCCAGCAGGTGCATGCACGGATCCTGGCCAATCTCGACCGGCGCTGATCCAGGCTGGGCACGCCGGTCTAGAAGCTGCGCCCCAGATTCATGTACAGCGCCTGTTCGTCCTCGTCATTGAAGCCGTAGCCGAAGTTCAGTGGCCCCAGTGGCGTGTCGTAGCCGAGAAAGATGCTCGCGGCGTTGATATAGCCGCTGTCGAAGGCATTGTCGGCATTCCAGGCGCGACCGCGCTCCAGTGATCCACCGAGATAGAGCGGGAAGTCCAGCGGCTGAAACGCTCGCGGCGTCACGCGACGGTAGTACACCATGCGCGCCAGGCTGACGTTCTGGCCGGCCAGGGCATCCTGACGGAAGCCCGACAGCTGACGCGCGCCGCCAAGCAGAAAGCTCGACGTCACCACTTCCGCGTCATCCAGCGTGCGACCGTAGCGCCCACCGAGCACCCAGGTGTTGGCACCGTGACTGAGTGCCTTGTCCAGCTTGAGGTGCCACTGTCGATAACGCTGGTCCGAACTCAGGCTGGGGTCGTACTGACGCATGGTCAGGCGGATATCCTCGCCTTCGCGGGGAAAGTCGATGTTGTCGAGGGTGTCGAACGAGTACTGTAGCTCGTAGTAGCCCTCGGTAAAACTGAAGTCGGGTAGATCCTGTTCGCCGATTCGCACATCGGCCTCACCCCAGGCCTGACCTATTCCAAAACGGATCTCGCCATTGTTGGCGATCTGTCTGCCAAGATTGAAACCGTAGCCGTAGCGTTGCAGGCGGTACTCGGCAATCGGATCGTTGTCGAGAATGGACTCGACGTTCTGCGCCTCGACGAACAGATTCGGCGCGACGAACCAGCGCGAGCCGGCATCCAGTGGCTGGTAGAACTCGCTGTAGAGTTCCTGCCGATCACCCAGCTGCAGGCGGGTAAGCCACTCGGCACCCAGTTCGTTGATGCCGTTCTTCCGATAACTCGCACCGAGGTTGAATACGCTGTCGCCGCGGAAGTCGTCGGACAGGCTCAGGCCCAGTCGCAGGTAATCGGTGCCGGTGCGCTTCTCGCGGGCGTTGATGACCAACGTATTGCCGAGTTTGCCGCGTTGGACGCGATATTCCACGCGCTCGAAATAGTCCAGGCCATAGAGGGTGCCCATGTCCTTCTGCAGGTCCTCCAGATCCAGCGGTTCACCGAGTGGCTGGCGGACATGCCGGCGGATCACCGCATCGCTGACCTTCGAGTCGTTCTCCACCCTAATAGCGGTGATGACCGGTGTTCGCGGGTCGCTGGAGCGCGCAAGGCTCAGTGCCGGATTGCCACCGGTGGTGATGCGCATTTCGGCAAGACGTCCCTCCAGAGCCAATGTGGCACGGTAGCCGGCATCGACCAGCTGTTCGGCGCGGGCGAAGTCGGTGGAGCCGTAAGCGGCCAATGGCGGCTGGATCAGAAGGTCCTGCGACTGCAGGGTGGCCAGCTGCGCTTCGGAGTTGCGGCGGGTCATCATGGTGGTGGTCTGGTTGAGCACGTCGACTACTGTCAGCAATTCCTTGCGCGGCTTGAGCGGCGTGCCGATGTCCACCACGATCAGGCGGTCGACGCTCATGTCGCGTGCCACGTCCATCGGGATGTTGTCGACCATGCCGCCATCCACCAGCAGGCGGCCGTCCAGCTCCACCGGTGCGAACACGGCCGGAATCGACATGCTGGCGCGAATCACCTGGGGCAGGTGGCCGCTGCGAAAGACCACCTTTTCATCGTTGGCAATATCCGTGGCCACCGCACGGAAGGGGATCGGCAGCTGGTCGAAGTCGCGGGTGTCGCTGGCGTGCACCAGCAGGCGCTCGAGTAGCAGCGCGAGGTTCTGCCCTTGAATCACGCCCAGCGGCAGGCCGAGGCTGCCGTCGTCGCGGAAGCTCAGCTTCTGCTTGATGAGGAAATCACGGTCGTCCTGCTTGCGGCGGTAGGGGATGTCCTGGCGCGGCGGATCGTCGGACAGCACTTGCTGCCAGTCGAGGGTCAATGCCAGGCGCTCGAGTTCGGCAACGCTATAGCCTGCTGCGTATAACCCGCCGACCACCGCGCCCATGCTGGTGCCGGCGATGGCGTCGATGCGTACGCCTTGCTCTTCCAGCGCCTTGAGCACGCCGATATGAGCCAGCCCGCGCGCCGCACCGCCAGACAGGACGAGCCCGGTCTTCGGCTGAGCCGGCTCGGCGAACAGCGGCGGCAGGGTTAACAGCATCAGCAGGGAAACGAACAGGCGGAGCATGGCTGAACCGGGGAAGGGGGGAGAGGCGGCTATTATAGGCCGCCGTATCCCCTTCGGAGCTGTCCTGAATGACCGCAAGCAAACCGGAAATCGTCATTACGTATTGCACCCAGTGTCAGTGGCTGCTGCGTGCTGCCTGGCTCGCACAGGAGCTGCTGTCGACCTTTGCCGATGACCTGGGCCGCGTCTGTCTGGTACCCGCCACAGGCGGCACCTTCCATATCAGCTGCGATGGCGTGCAGATCTGGGAGCGCAAGCTCGATGGCGGCTTTCCCGAGGCGAAGGAGCTCAAGCAGCGCGTGCGTGATCGCATCGACCCGCAGCGCTCGTTGGGGCATAACGACCGCTGAGCGTCAGCTGGCCAGTTTCGGAACGACACTCGGCGGGCTTTTCAAGCGGCTGGTAACCACGCTGGCGATGATGATCAAGGCGCCGCCGAGCAGCATGCGCAGTGTTGGCTGCTCGCCGAACAGCCACCAGGCGAAGGCAATGCCGTAGACCGGTTCGAGAGCGAAGATCACCGACGTCGTACGCGCCTTCAGGACCCGCAGGCTAGCGACGAACAGGCTGTGCGCGAGTCCGGTGCAGAGCACCCCGAGCAGAGCCAGCCAGAGCCAGTCCTGCGCGGGTATCGCAGGTATCGCCGACCAGCAGAATGGCAGCAGGGCTGCGAGGATCGCCAGGTTCTGCCAGAGCGCCGAGCGAACCGGATCGAGGCCGCGGGTGACGGCACGGTTGAGCAGCGACAGGAACGCGAACAGCAGGCCGGAAAGCACACCGTAGAGCAATCCTGCAGTCGGTCCGCTGCTGAGATCGAACGCCGGCGCGACAAGCAGCAGGCCGGCACAGACCAGCCCGACCATGGCGAACTCGATGGCGCGGGTGCGTTCGCGGAACAACAGGCCTTCGAGCAGCACGGTGAAGGCGGGGAAGCTGGCAAAGCCCAGGGTCGCAATGCCGACGCCAGCGATCTTCACTGCGATGAAGAACGTCAACCAGTGCGCACCCAGCAACAGCCCGCCCAAGGCCAGACCGCCACGCTGCCGCCAGTTTGGCGTCGCCCCGCTGGGTCGCAGCAACTGCGCCACCAGTAGCAGGGCCAACACGGCGAACAGTGCACGACCAAAGGTGATGATCAGCGCCGAGCTTTCGGCCAGTTTTCCGAGCACGCCGGACAGGCCGAACATCAGCGCGCCGAGATGGATGGCCAGCAGGGCGTTGCGCGGCGTCATGGAACGATCCACCCGAGCGAGTGGTGTGTGCGTGCGCTGTGGTGTGAACGGATGAGTAGGGTCATGGCTACCTGAACCTTGCGAATCAGGACCATGCTAGGCCGTGGCTTGGAGTGTGTCTGTCGCGTCAGTCACCGGTTTTGTCGCGCAGCTCGCGTCGCAGTGCGCGCGGTGTGCAGCCTCGTGCGCGAACCAGTGCGGCGGTGAAGGCGCTTTGCGAGGCATAGCCCACCTGCGCGGCGATCTCGCCGATCGGCAGGCGGGTGTCGTGCAATAGCGCCTCGGCATGCTGCAAGCGGCGCTGGCGTACGTGTTCCATCGGTGTTCGGCCTGTCTCGCGAAGAAAGCGCGCGTGCAGACCTGCAACCGACAACCCGGCGATACGGGCCAGGTCGGCAACCTGAACCGGGTGGGATAGATGCTGATCGATGAAGGCGTCGATAGCGGCGACCGGCAGCGCGTGTTGGTCATGGTGGATATTTTGTCCACTGGCCAGACTGGCGAGCAGGAGTACGGCGCCCTGTTCGGCAATCAATGGATCATTGATCGGGCTGTGCGCCAGCCAGGCGACCAGGCGCTGCTGGCTTGCGTTCAGGCGCACGGTATCCGGTCGATCGATCAGACGCAGGCTGGATTCGGTGTGGTGGCCCAAGCGCTGACGAACCCAGCTCTCCGACGGGAGATCGAGCACCAGGCAGTGACTGCCGGTGACACTGGCACAGGCATGGTGAGTGGCGGACGGAATTACCGCGAGACTCTGCTCGCCGACGCGGCTGCCGCGCCCGGCAATCTCGAATTCCAGCAGTCCTTTCAGGCCGAACACCAGTTGCGGATGTTCGTGGCTATGGGCGATGAGGTGGTGATGGTAGTTGCGCAGCGATAGCATCTGGCGGCTGTCCCGAAGCAGGCCCGCTGACCAGTGGTCTGTGCGGTGAGTTGGTTGAGGCAAGCTCGGGTGAACATGGCTCCAAGACAATGCGCGGCGACGAGTCATAGCGGGCTATGGCGAGGAGCAGTAACACCGTATTGGGGCCTTGGGCGCCGAAATTGACCGACTGAACTTACCAAACAGACCACTTGGCCAGATTCGGTTAGTCGACGGCTGGCCGCCAGCGGTCAGAGAATCAGAGGATGACCTTGTCGCGAAGTTTCTCGGCCGCTTGCTGCAGTGCCTGAATCACGCGCTCCTTGTCGAAGTTCTGCACGCCGTTGGTATCCAGGTACATGGAGAAGCCGGGGAGTTCGTGCTCGACGAAACTGCAGGTGGCGCCAAGGTCGCGGCGGAAGTCCACCACCTGGTAGATCTGCACCGGGCGGGAGAAACCCTTGACCGCGATCTGGCCCTTGTCGCGGCACATGATGACGTCTTTGATCAGCGAATAGGTTTCGTGGGAGATCAGGATCTCGCTGGCCTCGGCGGCGCTTTCAAGACGGCTGGCCAGGTTCACTTCGCGCCCGATGATCGTGTAGTCCATGCGCGTATCGGCGCCGAAGTTGCCCACCGTGCAATAACCGGTGTTGATACCCATGCGGATTTCCATGGGTTTGGTAATGCCCTGTGCGCGCCATTGCTGGCGCAGCACCTTCATGTGTTTGCGCATGGCGATGGCCATGGAAACCGCTGCCACCGCGTCTTTCTTGGCACCCTGGCTGGAAGGGTCACCGAAGAACACCATCACGCAGTCGCCGACGAACTTGTCGATGGTGCCACCGTACTTCAGGGCAATCTTCGACATCTCGTTTAGGTAGTTGTTGAGCAGGTCGGTAAGGGCCTCGGCCTCCAGTTCCTCGGCCAGCTCGGTGAATCCCTTGATGTCGGAGAAGAACACGGTGAGCCGCTTGCGCTGGGTTTCCAGGCGAACGCTGCGTTTGCCGGTGAAGATCGACTCCCACACCTGGGGCGAGAGGTACTTGGCGAGGTTGCGTGCCAGACGCGCGGCCTTGGCCTGCTCCGTTTCGATCTCCTTGCGCGCCTGGGCGAGGCGCTGGCCCTGCTGGTGCACGAAGTAGGCGGTGGCGCATATGTAAAAGGTCGTGAACAGGATGCTCACCAGAGAAACCAGTGGCGGTGTGGTACCGCGGTAGCTCAGGGGCACCACGAGAGATGCCAGGCCGACCCCGACACCCACGCAGATCAGCGAGATGGCGAGGTTGCGCAGGCTGCCGCTCACCAGCGCGCTGAAGCTGAGTGTCAGCAGAAACATCAGGCTGGGCACGATCGAAAAACCGAGCAGCAATATGCCGGCACCGGCGTTCAAGGCATCCAGGCAGAGCAGAACCTGCGCCGTACGCTCGGGGTTATCGCGCTTGAAGCGATAGCTCAGGTGATAGGCCAGGTGCGGATAGAGCAGTGTATACGGCACCATCCACAGCAGGTCCATCGAGAAATACTGGGTGTAGGTGCCGGCTGCCAGCGTTGCGGCGCAGATCAGGTAGGCGAGCACGCGGGAGTAGTACTCGCGCAACGGGCGAGTGGCGAGGCCATTGCGGCGCTCAACCGTAGTGGAAGTCATGTGTGCGTACGATCCCTGGTAGTTTTTTCGACGCCGTTCTCTCGCGCCTTGCAGACTGACGCCAGGCTCGATCGTCGGGTCACCCTGCGAAGGCGACAGCTTTCGAGCACATCAGCGACAGTCTCGCGATCACGGGGCCAGCTCGGCGATGGCCGGCCCGCGCGAAAGCCGTCAGATCATAACCAAGCAACGCCGCATCGCCAAACCAGAGGATGAAAACAATGATGGCACCGGTCGGATAGCCGCTGTCATCAGGCTCAGAAGCGAATCCGGCCCGTCAGCATGTCCTTGAACATCACCCAATCGCCGAGAAAGCTGTAGAGCGGATACTGGAATGTCGCCGGCCGGTTCTTCTCGAAGATGAAGTGGCCGACCCAGGCGAAGCCATAACCGGCCACCGGCATCGCCAGCAACCAGAGCCACTGCTGAGTAAAGAGTGCGTAGCCAAGTATGCCCAGCACCAGCAGGCTACCGACGAAGTGCAGGCGACGGCAGGTGGGGTTGCTGTGCTCGGCGAGATAGAACGGATAGAAATCGGCAAAGCGGCTGAAGCGTTCGGCGGTTTGCGTACTCATGGCGTACCTCCTGTTATTGTCGCGCACAGACTAGTCATCGCTAACCTTGCGTGTCAGTGACAATCAGGGCCAGTTTAGTAGCCTTGGGCGCAGCTGCCCCACCTATCGAAGAATAAGAAAACCCCATGACCGAACGCACCACTTCCTCGAGCTGGGCGCTGAGTATCGTCCAGGCCCTGGAATCCGCCGGGATCGATTGCCGCCAGCTGTTCATTGAGCTGCATCTGGACTATGCCGCTCTGGGCGACCCCGACGCGCGCTTTGCCCAGGACGACATGACGCGCCTGTGGCAAAGCGCTGTGGTGGTTTCCGGTGACCCCGCCATTGGCCTGAACATGGCGCGCCAGGCGCGGCCGGCTGCACTGAACGTGGTCGGTTATGCACTGATGTCCAGCCGCAATCTCAAGGAAGGCTTCGCCAGATTGGTGCGCTACCAGCGAATCATCGCCGAGGGTGCCGATCTGGATTTCCAGCCCTGCGCACAGGGCTATCGGTTGAGTCTGACGATAATCGGCGACCGCTTGCCGCCAGCTAGGCAAAGTGCCGAAGGCTCCCTGGCAGGCTGCCTGACATTCTGCCGCTGGCTCACCGGAACGCCGTTGCTGCCGCTGGAAGTCAGCTTTCAGGGCCAACCGCCGGATGATCTGGAGCCCTATCGGCAGCTGTTCCAGGCGCCTTTGCGCTTCGACGCGCGTCGCTACGCGTTGCTGTTTCGCGAAGAGGATGTGGAAATGCCGTTGCCGACCGCCAATGAAGCGCTGGCGCAATTGCATGATCGTTTCGCCGGTGAGTACCTCTCGCGCTTCTCCGACAGCAAAGTTATGCATCGCGCGCGGCAGATACTCTGTCGATTGCTGCCGCAGGGCGAGCCCAGGCGCGAAGTCGTGGCGCAGGCGCTGTGCCTGTCGGAGCGCACCCTGCAACGGCGTTTGCAGGAGGAGGGCAGCAGCTTCCAGCAATTGCTCGACGATACGCGTCGCGATCTGGCGGTGCAGCACCTGGCCCAGCCGGACCTGGCGCCGCTGGAAATCGCCTATCTGCTTGGCTTCGCCGATCCGAGCAATTTCTACCGGGCGTTCAAGCGCTGGTTCGGCGTCACGCCCGGCGAATACCGTCTGGCCGCGCGCTCACGCCAGTAGGAACCTGTGAAAGCCCACATAGCCTTAGCTAGAGCAGATCGGTTACTTATATGCGCCTTTCCATGATGGAGTGACCCAATTGGCCACCAGCCTGCTCGCGTTAATAGACGATATTGCGACCGTACTCGACGACGTCTCGCTCATGACCAAGGTGGCGGCCAAGAAGACCGCTGGCGTACTGGGCGACGATCTGGCACTCAATGCGCAGCAGGTGACCGGGGTGAATGCCGACCGGGAACTGCCTGTGGTGTGGGCAGTGGCCAAGGGCTCGTTTCGCAACAAGGCGATCCTGGTCCCCGCTGCGCTGCTGATCAGTGCCTTTCTGCCCTGGGCAATCACACCGCTGTTGATGCTCGGCGGCGCGTTTCTCTGTTACGAGGGGTTCGAGAAGCTGGCGCACCGCTTTCTTCATGGCGATGACAGCCATCACGCGGAGACGGTGAAGGCGCTCGCCGACCCGTCCGTGGACATGGTGGCGTTCGAGAAGAAAAAGATCAGCGGCGCGGTGCGTACCGACTTCATCCTCTCCGCCGAAATCATCGCCATCACCCTCGGCACGGTCGCGGCCGCGTCGTTCAGTCAGCAGGTCATGGTCCTGGTGGGCATCGCCATCCTGATGACGATAGGCGTCTACGGGCTGGTGGCCGCCATCGTCAAGCTCGACGATCTTGGCCTGGCCCTGAGCAAGCGGGCCAGCGGTGTGGCCAGCGCCATCGGACGCGGCATTCTGAGCGTCGCGCCGTGGCTGATGAAGTCGCTGTCGGTCATTGGCACCGCGGCGATGTTCATGGTGGGTGGCGGCATCCTCACCCACGGTATTCGCGCCGTGCATCATTTCATCGAGAACAGCGCCCACGAAGCGCTCGGGCTGCCCTATATCGGGGCGGTACTCGGCGGCTTGTTGCCGACGCTGCTCGATGCCGCATTCGGCATCGCCGCCGGCGGCGTGGTATTGGCGCTGGTTACGCTTGGCGGCCGGCTGTTCAAGCGCGGCTCCGGCGCCGCGGCCTGAGTCAGTGGCGCCAGAAGGCCGGGGTCAGCAGCACCAGCACCGTGATGATCTCCAGGCGCCCCAGCAGCATGCCGATCGACAGCAGCCATTTGGCCGTGTCAGGCAGTGTTGAGAAGTTGCCGGCCGGCCCGATGATCTCGCCCAGCCCTGGGCCCACGTTGCAGACGGCGGTCGCCGCGCCGGTCAGCGCGGTGATCGGGTCGAGGCCGAGCAGCGCCAGGCACAGCGCCAGTACGCCGATGGTCATGGTGATGAAAAAGGAAAAGGTCAGGATCGAGCGAACGATTTCTTCGTCCAGATTGTGCCCGTTGTACTGCTGGCGGATTACCGCGCGGGGGTGAATCAGCTGCTTGAAGTTGGCGCGTAGCAGCGAGTAGGCCACCTGGAAGCGGAACATCTTCAGCCCGCCTGACGTCGAGCCCGAGCAGCCGCCGACGAAGGTCAGGTAGAAGAATGCCATGACGGCGAAACCGCCCCACTGGGTGTAGTCATCCACCGCGAAACCGGTCGTGGTAACCACGGAAACCACGCTGAAGGTCACGATGCGCAGTGCATCCAGCGCCGGAATGTCATTGTTCAGCCAATACCAGCCGCTGAACAGCACGCTGGTGATGGTGAGCATCAGGACGAAGCCTCGCACCTGCTGATCCTTGAGCAGCGCCGTGCGATGGCCTCGCAGCGTCATCACGTAAAGGGTGAACGGCAGACTGCCGAGCAGCATGAAGAATACTGCGACCCAGTGCGCGGACGGCCCGAACTTGCCCATCGATGCATCGGAGGTGGAAAAGCCGCCAGTGGCGACGGTAGACATCGCATGGTTGATGGCATCGAACATGCTCATGCCGGTCAACAGGAAGGCCAGAAACGCGGCGACGGTAAACGTCACGTAGATGACCAGCAGGTACTGCCCGGCCACGTGCGAGCGCGGCATCACCTTCTCCGACCAGTCCGAGGACTCGGTCTGGAACAGCCTCATGCCGCCGACTCGCAACAGCGGCAGAATCGCGATCGCCATGCCGATGAAGCCGATGCCACCCAGCCAGTGCAGCAGCGAGCGCCACATCAGCAGCCCGGGCGATGCGCTATCCAGTCCCGAGAGCACGGTGGCGCCAGTGGTGGTGATACCGGACATGGTTTCGAAGAAGGCGTCCGAATAGCTGATGTGCTGGATCAGCATCAGCGGCAAGGCGGCGAAACAGCAGACCACCACCCAGCTGATCGTGGTCAGGAAGTACATGTCGCGCGGCCGCAGGTTGGTGTTGGCCGGTCTACCCGGTGCGATAAGGGCGAAGCCGCAGGAAAAGGTGATCAGGCTGCCCCAGATGAATGCCTGCAGGTCATCGGTGCGTTCGAATGCCAGCAGGGTCAGCATCGGAATGATCATGCTGACGGCCAGGGTGATCAGGAAAATGCCGAGGATGAAACCGATGATGCGTAAGGTCGGCAGGGCCATGTAGAGGGTGCTCGGCACGGTGAAAGAGGGCGGACATTCTACTCGCGTCGCTCCGCCAGTAAACCGCCCGACGGCTGGTAGAAAAATGTTTTCTCGGCAGCCGTGGAGCCTCTTCCCAAGCGCAGCGCCATGAATAGAATAGCCGCCCGGGCGCCGGCCCATTTCCGGTCTCTGGGTGTTCACCTTCCATGTCAATCGACAATCCCTGCCTCACGTGCGGCGCCTGCTGCGCGTACTTTCGTGTGTCCTTCTATTTTGGTGAATGCGTTTCTGCCGGCGGTGCGGTGCCGGACCAGCTGACGGTTCAGGTTTCGCCGTTCCATGTGGCCATGCTCGGGACCGAGAGCAAACCTGCGCGCTGCGTCGGACTGCTGGGCGATGTCGGTTGCGGCGTGCGCTGCAGCATGTACGAGCAGCGTTCGAGCACCTGCCGCGAATTCGAGGCGTCCTGGGAGAACGGCGAGCACAATGCGCATTGCGACGCGGCGCGGGCGGCACACGGCCTGCCACCGCTGGTGCCGCCGCTGCAGCCGCAGCTCTCGCCGGATCGGGTGGCTTGACCTGGTGGGCTGTTTGGTAAGTTCGGTTGGTCAATTTCGGATGACCATGGCCCCGATACTGTGTTGCTGCTCCTTGCCATAAGCCAGCTATGACTCGTCGCAGCGCCTTGTCTCGGATCCATGTTCGTTCGAACTTGCCTCAACCAATTCACTGCACAGGCCACCAGCGCCGGCCGGCGCGTTGTTTGCGCTGTCGGCCGGCCACCACTCGCGGTACGTCGCCAACACCCTCTAGAATGTCCGACCCTTTCAGGAGGTAATGGATGGACGCTCTGGACCTGTTGCTCAACCGTGTATCTGTCACTCGGCTATGCGAGCCGGCACCCGATGCCGATCAACTCGATCTGCTTTTTCGTGCAGCCTTGCGTGCGCCGGATCACGGCCAGTTGCACCCCTGGCGCTTCCTGACCGTCGAGGGCGATGCGCGCGGCAAGCTCGGTGAGCTGTTTGCCGCCGCTCTGCAGGCCCGGCAGACCGATGCCTCGGCCGAAGCGCTGCAGAAGGCACGCAACATGCCGCTGCGTGCGCCGATGTTGATCGTGGTGATCGCCAGTCCGAAGGCGCACCCGAAAGTCCCGGAAGGCGAACAGTTGCTGGCTGCCGGCTGCGCGGCGCATGGTCTGCTGTTGGCCGCCCATGCTCAGGGGATCGGCGCGGTGTGGCGCACCGGTGAGTTCGCCTATGACCTGCACGTGATGAAGGGGCTGGGCCTGGCGGAGCAGGAACGTCTGCTGGGCTTCCTGTACCTGGGCACGCCGGAGGGCCGCATCCGTAGCGCCCCGGTGCTCGAGCCCGAGGCTTTCGTCAACGCCTGGAACGGTCAGTGATGGCTCTGAATCTCTGACACCGTGCCTGCAGCGTTTGCCAACGGCAGATGCAGGCTCGCGATGAAGCCGCCATCGGGGTGGTTGACCAGCTGCAGCTGGCCACCGTGGCGCTCGGCCGCACGGCGTGCGATGGCCAATCCGAGGCCATGTCCGGCCGCCGTTTGTCCTGGCGCTCGGAAGAAGGGTTGGCTCAGTTGCGGCAGGTGTTCGTCGGCGACTCCTGGCCCGTGGTCGCGCACACTCAGTACCAGCTCGTCACCGTCGCGCTGCGCGCGCAGCTCCACGGGCACGCCCTCGGGGTTGAAGCGCAGGGCGTTGCGCAACAGATTGTCCAGCGCGCGTTCGAGCATTTCCGTCCAGCCAGTGAATGCCAGGCCTGGCTCGACCCGGCTGTCGATACGCTGAGCGGGCGCGACGATCCGGGCGTTGTCCTCCAGTTGTTCGAACATCGCTGGCAGGTCGACGGCCGTTGTCGCGCCGGGTTCCGCATCCAGGCGTGAGAGTTCGAGAATCTCGCTGATCAACGCTTCCAGTCGATCGCATTCCTTTGCCAGTCGCGGCCAGATCACTTCGCGTTCGCTCGGACTGGCGCGCTCGGCCAGTGCCTGGGCAATGCGCAGGCGCGCCAGCGGTGAGCGCAGTTCATGGGATACGTCGCGCAATAACTGGCGCTGACTGCCGATCAGCGCCTGCAGCCGTGCGCCCATGCGGTTGAAATCGCTCGCCAGCACGCCGAGTTCGTCGCGCCGTGTTGCCAGGCGGGCAAGGGACTGCTGCTGATAGCTGGTCTGTCCCAGATCGTGCACGGCACGGCGCAGGCGATCCAATGGGCGGGTGATGGACAGCGTCAGTAGCAGGCTGAAGCCGGTGAGCACCACCAGTGCGATGCCCAGCGCGCTGAGCGGCCAGGCCAGGCTGCCGCGATGCCAGGCCTGCAGTTCGGGGTAGGGGATGCGGTAGATGAACAGGTAGGTTTCACCGCTGGTCGGGCTGGTGTAATCGGCGGTGAGGCGTCGCCAGGGCAGTGGGCGCTCGCGATCCTGATGGCGCGCCTCGAAAGCGGCGGCGCGGGCAGGGAAGGTGCCGCGGATGATCGGCTGGCCGTTTTCCGCCAGCACCTGTACATCGACCCGTGCATGATGCCGGTGCTGTTCCAGCAGGCGCTGTGCAGCCAGCGGGCCCTGGCGCTCGTAGACCTCGGTCCAGGTTTCGGCGAGACCTTGCAGCGCCGGGTGGCGGCCGAGAATCCAGGCGTCCTGGTTCAACGCATGGCCGAGCAGCATGGCCAGGCCGGCAACCAGTGCAATGGCCAGCCAGAAGGTTGCGAGTATGCGCCAGAACAGTGATCGCACTGGGTCTCTCCACGGCAAAGCCCGGCAGCTCCCTCCGGCGTTCTGAACGCTTGGCGGAGCCTGCCGGGCAGGTTTCAGGAAGGGCGCAGATCAGTTCTTCTGATCGCGGTCCGCTTTCCATTTGAGGAACTCGGCACGTTCGGCGCGCTTTTCTTCCATCTTCTTCATGCCTTCGTCGAAGGCCTCGTGCTGCTCGGGCTTGAGCAGCGCGCGCATGCTCTGGTGGGTCTTCTCGCGGCTGGCGTCGAGATCGTTCTGCATGGCCTTGCGCTCGGCTTCGGGCAGCTTGTCGAGGTAGCGCTGAGTGATCTGCTGGCGCTGGCGCATCTGCTCACCCATCAGCTTGCGCATTTCGCGTTGCTGTTCCTTTGTCAGGTCCAGGTCCTGAAACATGTGCGGGGCGTTCTTGCCGCCGTGATGACCGTCGTGCATGCCGCCAGGCATGGCAAAAGCGAGGGTCGGAATGGCAGCGGCGAACATCAGGGCTACGAGTGATTTGCGCATGGTGAAAACTCTCCTGTGTAGGGAAACCGGCCATACCGACGCGTTGCTCATTGGCGGCAGGTCTGTGACCGGATGAGTTCAGTCTACGCAGGGCAAGGTCAAGGGCGGTCAGCTCAGGGTAAAGCCTCGGTAAAGACGATCAGACCGCGTACAGATAGCCGCGGCTGCGCAGAGCGACGATCCGTGGGCTGCCGTCGGCGTGCGGACCAAGCTTGCGCCGCAGGTTGCTGACGTGCATGTCGAGGCTGCGGTCGTAGAGGGTGAGCTTACGTCCCAGGGCGTGCTGGGCAAGAGTCTGCTTGTCGATCGGCTCGCCTGGTTGCGCGAGCAGCGTTTCGAGGATGCGGCCTTCGGAGAGCGTCAGGCTGACGTCATGACCGCCGACGCTGGCCACGCCGCGTGCCGGGCTGTAGCAGAGATCGCCGAACTCGACCTGGCTGGGCGTCGCGGTCGGCTGGCTGCGGCGCAACACTGCACGTAGGCGTGCGGTGAGTTCGCGCGGGTCGCAGGGCTTGGCCAGATAATCGTCTGCGCCAAGTTCGAGGCCGAGAATCCGATCCAGTGGCTCGCCGCGACCCGACAGCATCAGCACCGGCAGATCGGGATGTTCACTGCGCAGTTGCTTGAGCAGCTCCAGGCCGCTGCCGTCGGGCAGCATCACGTCCAAGACCACCGCGGCTGGCTGGTGCTGCGCCAGCGCCTGGCGTGCACTGTTGCCATCGTGGCAGGCATGGGCGACGAAACCTTCCTGTGCGAGCCAGCTGATCAGCAGCTCGCAGAGTTCTTCGTCATCGTCGATAAGCAGCAATTCACTCATGTCGGCTCAGGTACTCAGTTGAGCCACTGGCGTCGACGGCGACCGCGCGTGACCAGCAGGCCCAGGGTGAAACTGACGACCCCGACAGCACCACCGACGGCGAACCACTGTTGCTGTTCGTTCAACATCGCGGGCAGCACTTTTGCCTGCTCGGTCTGCAACTGCAGGCGCAAGCGGCGATTTTCCTCGCGCAGACGCAGCAACAGAGCTTCGGTGGTGTCAGCGCTCGGGCCGGCAGGCTCTGGCTCGGCAACGGCGTCAAGCTCGTCGTATTCGGCGGGGTCGCCGGGCTCGGTCACCGGAACAGCAGGTTCCGTTATTGCTTCCTCGGCATACAGCGCCGGGGTGAGCAGGGTCAGGGCAAACAGCAGGGCAAGCGATCGTTGACGCATCGGAACTCCTATTTCCTTACGAGGCCGTGGGCTGCCAGCGGCCGGGCTATTCCCTGCTGTGTCGGCTCAGGGCAGTACTTTCTTGAAGGGCTTGACCACCACGTTCACGTATACGCCGGCGGCCTTGTAGGGATCGGCGTCGGCCCACTGCTGCGCGGCTTCCAGCGAATCGAACTCGGCGACTACAAGACTGCCGCTGAACCCGGCTTCGCCCGGGTCGTTGCTGTCGATGGCTGGGTGCGGGCCGGCGAGAACCAGGCGACCTTCGTTCTTCAACTGCTCCAGGCGTGCCAGGTGGGCCGGGCGAGTGGCGAGGCGGTCCTGCAGGGAATTCGGTGCGTCGGTGGCGATAACGGCGTAGAGCATGGTTGATCCTCGTTCGCGTAGGGGCGTATATAAAAAAGTACAGAAAGCCCGGCATGGTGACAGTGCCGGCGCGGCTTCTTTGTCGCGCGGGTCCAGGCGCTACAACGGACCGCGCCGTGCAGCGCGGCATCATAGCAAACGGCGCTTGGGACGGAAGCGCTGCGCTTTCCCCCACTGCAGCGGTTGATGGCACGCAGGATCGTATCGGCGGTCGAAGCAAGAGCGGTTTGCGGCGCCTGCAGCGCTGGCTGGCCGTAATGACGGTGACGACACGAGCCAAAGCGCCGGTGCGGCGTTAGACTAGTCGGCCGTTTGCGCCGGAGCACCCCGTCTTTCGGGCCGGTGAAGCCTCACCGCCGCAGGCTTACGGATTCTTATCGAGGTGTCTGCACCTCACTGGAGCGCGTTACCAGATGATTGTCGATCTGCATTGCCACAGCACCGCCTCGGACGGCGCGCTGGCGCCTGCCAAACTGGTGGAGCGAGCCCATGCGCGTGGTATCGAGATGCTGGCGCTCACCGACCACGACACGGTCGACGGCCTTGCCGAGGCGCGGGCAACTGCGCAGGCGCTCGGCATGCAGCTGGTCAATGGCATCGAGCTTTCTTGCCTGTGGAACGGGGCTACCATTCATGTATTGGGCTACGCCTTCGACGCTGATGCGCCTGCGCTGCAACAGGCGATCGCACAACTGCACGAAGGACGTTGGCGCCGCGCCGAACTGATCGGCCAGCGCCTCGAAGCGAAGGGGATGCCGGGTGCGCTGGAAGGCGCGCGGGCGCTTCAGCAGGAACTCGGCGACAGTGGCAACGCACCGGCGCGACCGCATTTCGCCGATTTTCTCGTGCGTGCCGGTCATGTCCGCGACCGTGCCGAAGCGTTTCGCAAATGGCTGGGTTCGGGCAAGCTCGCCGACGTCAAGCAGCATTGGCCGAGCCTGGAGCAGACAGTCCAGACCTTGCGTGACGCAGGTGCGTGGATCAGCCTGGCGCACCCGTGGCAGTACGATTTCACTCGCAGCAAGCGGCGCCGGCTGGTGATCGATTTCGCCCAGGCCGGCGGTCACGCGCTGGAGGTGGTCAACGGCATGCAGCCGCTGGAACAGGTCGGCGGCCTGTCGATCCTGGTACGTGAGTTGGGCCTGATGGCCACAGTGGGCAGTGATTTCCATGCGCCCGGCGACTGGTCGGAACTGGGGCTGTACCGCAGCCTGCCGGAGGACCTGTCGCCGCTTTGGAGACATTTCGATCATGAGCGCCGCATACCTGCTGCCAGCTGAACAGGGAGTTTCCATGAGCCAGTTCTTTCAGATCCATCCGGACAACCCGCAACCGCGCCTGATCAAACAGGCCGTGGAAATCATCCGCAAGGGCGGCGTAGTGGTCTACCCGACCGACTCCAGTTATGCCGTCGGCTGCTCGATGGGTAACAAGGCCGGCATCGAACGCATTCGCCGGCTGCGCCAGCTCGATGACAAGCACAACTTTACGCTGGCCTGTCGCGATCTGTCGCAGCTTGGCCTTTTCGCCAAGGTCGATACCGCGGCCTTTCGCCTGCTCAAGGCTCATCTGCCCGGTCCCTACACGATCATCCTGTCGGCTACCCGCGAGGTGCCGCGCATGTTGCTGCACCCCAAGCGCCGCACCATCGGCCTGCGTGTGCCGGAACAGCCGATCGCCCAGGCGCTGCTGGAAGAACTCGGTGAGCCGCTGATGAGCGTCAGCCTGATCCTTCCCGGTGAAGACCTGCCGATGAGCGACCCCTACGAGATGCGTGACGCGCTGGAGCATCAGGTAGACCTGATCATCGATGGCGGTTACGGTGGCCTCGAAGCATCGACCGTGGTCAGCCTGGTCGACGATCGGCCTGAAGTGATACGGGTCGGCTGCGGCGATCCCGAACCCTTCATGGCTTGAGCCTGGATGGCGAGCGTGCCTGTACAACATCTGGCCTGTCGGTGAGAGGGTTGAGGCAAGTCGGATGAACATGGCTCCGAGACAAGGCGCGGCGACGCGGTATCTGGGCCATGGGCACCGAAATTGACCAACTGAACTTACCAAACAGGCCAATTAATCAAGGACACCCTTTTGAGCTCCATGGATTCACAGCGGCGCGTGGTTTCCGGCATGCGTCCCAGCGGCCGGCTTCATCTCGGTCACTACAACGGCGTATTGAAGAATTGGGTCAGGCTGCAGCACGAGTACGAGTGTTTCTTCTGCATCGTCGACTGGCACGCGCTGACCACCGACTACGAAAGCTCCGGCGAAATCTCGCAGAACATCATGGATATGGCGGTGGACTGGCTGGCTGCCGGCGTCAGTCCCAGTTCAGCGACGCTGTTCATCCAGTCACAGGTGCCGGAGCACGCCGAACTGCACCTGCTGCTGTCGATGATCTGCCCACTGGGCTGGCTGGAGCGGGTGCCGTCCTACAAGGAGCTGCAGCAGAATCTGCAGCACAAGGACCTGGATACCTATGGCTTCCTCGGATATCCACTGCTGCAGGCCGCGGACATCCTGATCTATCGTGCCGGGCTGGTGCCGGTCGGCGCCGACCAGCTGCCGCATATCGAATTCGCCCGCGACGTGGCGCGACGTTTCAACCATCTCTATGGCCGCGAAGCGGATTTCGAGGACAAGGCCGAAGCGGCGATCCGCAAGCTCGGCAAGAAGACCTCCAAGCTGTACGTCAGCCTGCGCAAGAGCTATCAGGAGCAGGGCGACGTCGAGGCGTTGAACACCGCCCGTGCGGTCATCAAGGAACAGCAGACCATCACCATCGGTGATCAGGAGCGGCTTTACGGCTACCTGGAAGGCTGCGGCAAGCTGCTGCTGCCGGAACCGCAGGCGCTGCTCGGCGAGCAACCGAAGATTTCCGGGCTCGACGGCGGCAAGATGGCCAAGTCCAACAGCAATGCGATCTACCTGCGTGATACGTCGAACGAGATCGAGGAGAAGATTCGCCGTATGCCCACCGATCCGGCCCGCGTGCATCGCAGCGACCCCGGTGAACCGACGCGCTGCCCGGTGTGGCAGATGCATCTGGTGCACTCCGAAGAGGCCGTCTGCCAGTGGGCAGAGCAGGGTTGCCGCAGCGCCGGCATCGGCTGCCTGGAGTGCAAGGGGCCGCTGATCGACTCGATCAAGGCTGATCTGACACCCCTGCAGGAACGCGCGCTGGACTACGAGCAGAATCCCGACCTGGTCCGCAGCATCCTCGCAGAAGGTGCGGAGCACGCCCGTGACGAGGCCCGTGAGACGCTGATCGAAGTTCGCCAGGCGATGGGCCTGAATTACCGCTGAGCGGCGCATAAGCGGCCGGCTCCGAAGGATTTTCATGCAGCACACCGAGTCCCCCAGTCCCGAAGCGATCCAGCCCGGCGAGCAGCTACGCCTGGCGCTGGTCTATGGCGAGGCGGTGACCGAGCTGCCGCTGGACCTCTATATTCCGCCGGATGCGCTGGAAGTCTTTCTCGAAGCCTTCGAAGGCCCGCTGGATCTTCTGCTTTACCTGATCCGCAAGCAGAACATCGACATCCTCGATATTCCTGTGGCCGAGATCACCCGGCAGTACATGGGTTACGTCGAGCTGATGAAATCGGTGCGCCTGGAGCTGGCCGCCGAGTATCTGGTGATGGCCGCGATGCTCGCCGAGATCAAGTCACGCATGCTGCTGCCGCGCTCGGCCGAGGTCGCCGAAGAAGAGGATGATCCGCGCGCCGAGTTGATCCGCCGGCTGCAGGAGTACGAACGTTTCAAGGCCGCCGCCGAAGACATCGACGAGCTGCCGCGGGTCGGCCGCGACCTGCAGGTGCCGCGTCTCGATGCACCTGAGGCGCGGGCGCGCAAGCTGCTGCCGGACGTGAGCCTGGAAGAGCTGCTGGTGTCGATGGCCGAGGTGCTGCGCCGCGCCGATATGTTCGAGAGTCACCAGGTCACCCGCGAAGCGCTGTCGACCCGCGAGCGCATGAGCGAAGTGCTCGAACGACTGAAGGACGGTGGTTTCGTCCCCTTCGTGACGCTGTTCCGCATCGAGGAAGGTCGACTCGGCGTGGTGGTGACCTTCATGGCTGTGCTCGAGCTGATCAAGGAGTCGTTGGTCGAGCTGGTGCAGAACGAACCCTTTGCGCCGATTCATGTGCGCAGCCGTACCGAATAGGCATTTGCAGGAGTCAATCGTGGACCTGTCCGATCCCAAGGATCTCGCTTCTCTGCTCGAAGCCTTTCTGCTCGCATCCGGCAAACCGCTCTCCCTGGAGCGCCTCGGCGAACTCTTCGAGGAAGCCGAGCGGCCGTCTTCGGCACAGCTGAAGAAGGCCCTCGAAGTGCTGGAAAAGTCCTGCAAGGGCCGCGCCTTCGAACTCAAGGAAGTCGCCAGCGGTTACCGCCTGCAGGTGCGTCAGCGCTTTTCGCCATGGGTCGGCCGGCTCTGGGAAGAGCGCCCCCAGCGTTACTCCCGCGCGCTGCTGGAAACCCTGGCGCTGATCGCCTATCGCCAGCCGATCACCCGTGGCGAGATCGAGGATATCCGCGGCGTCGCGGTGAACAGCCAGATCGTCAAGACGCTGCAGGAGCGCGAGTGGATTCGTGTGGTTGGCCATCGTGACGTGCCGGGACGCCCGGCGATGTTCGCCACCACCCGGCAGTTTCTCGATCATTTCAACCTGAAGAATCTGGATGAACTGCCGCCGCTGGCCGTGCTGCGCGAAATGGAGCCCGAGCTGCGCCCGGTACTCGACGATGAGGATGCCCCCGTGCCTGTCGCCTTGCAGGCGCGGGCCGATGAAGTTGCAGATGAGCCGCAGGCCCCACTGCGTGAGCAGACCAGCTTCCGCAGCCTGCTGGCCGAGCTCGACGGCATGGAGAAGGGCCTGAAGACCGACTTCGACGATCTGCTGGAAGCCGAAGAGACATCGGCAGACGAGCCGCGCGGAGACGAGCCCGCGCAATAAGCGCCAAGCCACCTCCAACCGGCGTACTCAGGCTCCTGGTCGCCGCTTCCATGCCGGCATCGCGTCGTGTCAGAACGCCAACTGACCCTGGATGGTTTATGGTTGTCTGAGCTTTCAACCAAGCGTAGAGCCCTTCAACCACAGTTGAATTTTGCAGCAGGAGTGAGGCATGCATCCGCGAGTTCTAGAAGTCACCGAGCGCCTGGTCGAGCGCAGCCGCAAGACCCGCGAGCGCTATCTGGCGATGATGGCCGCCGCCGCCAGTGAGGGTCCGCAGCGCGGCAAGCTGCAGTGTGCCAACTTCGCCCACGGTGTCGCCGGCTGCAATTCCGGCAAGGACAAGCAGAGTCTGCGCCTGATGAACGCGGCCAATGTGGCCATCGTCTCGGCATACAACGACATGCTCTCGGCGCATCAGCCCTATGAGCATTTTCCGGAAATGATTCGCCAGGCGCTGCGCGAGATCGGTTCGGTCGGCCAGTTCGCTGGCGGCGTGCCGGCGATGTGCGATGGCGTGACCCAGGGCGAGGCGGGCATGGAGATGAGCCTGGCCAGTCGCGAGGTGATCGCCATGAGCACCGCCGTTGCGCTGTCGCACAACATGTTCGATGCGGCATTGATGCTCGGCATCTGCGACAAGATCGTCCCGGGCCTGATGATCGGCGCGTTGCGCTTCGGCCATCTGCCGACCATATTTGTGCCGGGTGGGCCGATGCCCTCGGGGATTCCCAACAAGGCGAAGGCCGAGGTGCGCCAGCGCTATGCCGAGGGCAAGGCCAGCCGCGAGGAGCTGCTGGAATCGGAGATGAAGTCCTATCACAGCCCGGGCACCTGCACCTTCTACGGCACCGCCAACACCAATCAGGTGGTGATGGAGATCATGGGCCTGCACCTGCCGGGCTCGTCGTTCGTCAACCCTTACACGCCGCTGCGCGATGCGCTGACCCGGGAGGCGGCGCACCAGGTCACGCGCCTGACCCATCAGGCCGGCAACTACACACCGCTGTGTCAGGTGGTCGACGAGAAATCCATCGTCAACTCGGTGGTCGCACTCAATGCCACCGGAGGTTCGACCAACCACACCCTGCATATCCCTGCGTTCGCCCGCGCCGCCGGCATCCAGCTGACCTGGCAGGACATGGCCGATCTTTCCGAGGTGGTGCCGACGCTGGCAAAGGTCTACCCCAACGGCCAGGCCGACGTGAACCATTTCCACGCCTGTGGCGGGGTGCCGTTCATGGTGCGCACGCTGCTCGACGCCGGTCTGTTGCACGAGGACGTGCATACCGTCGTCGGCAAGGGCCTGCGGCGCTACATCCAGGAGCCGTTCCTCGACGGTGACAAGCTGGTGTGGCGCGATGGCCCGGCGCATAGCCTTGACGAAAACATCCTGCGCCCGGCCGAGCGGCCATTCTCGCCGGAGGGCGGGCTGCGCGTGCTGGAAGGCAACCTCGGCCGCGGCGTGACGAAGATTTCTGCCGTGGCGCCCGAGCACCGTTTTGTCGAGGCGCCGGCGCGGGTATTCATCGATCAGAGCGAGTTGGCTGCGGCGTTCAAGGCCGGGGAGCTGGAGCGCGACTTCATTGCCGTGGTGCGTTTCCAGGGGCCGAAAGCCAATGGCATGCCCGAACTGCACAAGCTCACGCCGTTCCTCGGTGTGCTGCAGGACCGCGGCTACAAGGTGGCGCTGGTCACCGACGGGCGCATGTCCGGTGCTTCGGGCAAGGTGCCGGCGGCCATTCATGTCTGCCCGGAGGCACTGGACGGCGGGCCGCTGGCGCGGGTGCGCGATGGCGACATCCTCCGCGTCGACGGCGAGAACGGAGAACTGCGAGCACTGGTCGATCCCGCCGAATGGGACGCGCGGGAACCGGCGATTCGGCCCGAAGACATGGGCATCGGCTGCGGTCGGGAGCTCTTTGCCTTCATGCGCGCCTCGTTCAGCACGGCAGAGCAGGGCGCCAGTGCATTTACCGAGAGTCTGGAGGCGCTGAAGTGAAGACGGCGCTCGTTGGAGATATTGGCGGTACCAATGCACGTTTCGCGCTGTGGCGCGACCAGCGTATCGAGCAGATTCGCGTGATTCCCACGGCCGACCATGCGCGGCCGGAGCTGGCGATCCTCGCGTACCTGAGTGAAGTCGATCAGCCGCTGAAAGCCCTCGAGGCGGTGTGCCTGGCCTGTGCCGGGCCGGTCGGCGGCGATCTGTTTCGTTTCACCAACAACCATTGGCAGCTGAGCCGCGAAGCCTTCTGCCGCGAGCTGGGCGTGAAGGAGCTGTTGCTGATCAACGACTTCACCGCCATGGCCCTCGGCATGACGCGGCTGCACGATGGTGAGCGCATCACGGTTTGCGATGGCGAGCCTGAACCGGGGCGGCCGCGGCTGGTCATAGGGCCCGGCACCGGGCTCGGAGTCGCCGGATTGCTGCCACTGTCTGGCGGCGGTTGGCGCGCCTTGCCGGGCGAGGGCGGGCATATCTGCCTTCCCGTCGGCAGCGAGCGCGAGGCGGCGATCTGGGCGCATCTGCATCGTTCGCTCGGCCATGTAAATGCCGAGGCAGTGCTCAGCGGTCCGGGGCTGCTGACGCTCTACCGCGCATGCTGCGCGCTGGATGGGCAGCAGGTGGCGCTCGATTCGCCCGCAGCTATCACCAAGGCCGCGCTGGCCGGCGATGCCTACGCCGCGGCGGTGCTGGAGCAGTTCTGCCGCTGGTTGGGGCGTATCGTCGGCGATAACGTGCTGACCCTCGGTGCCCGCGGCGGCGTTTACATCGTCGGTGGAGTGGTGCCGCGTTTCGCCGAGATGTTCCTGCGCAGCGGTTTCAGCGAGGCGTTGCGCGAGAAGGGACAGATGAGCCGCTATTTCGATCGCCTGCCGGTCTGGCTGGTGACCGCGCCGTATCCGGGCCTCGAGGGCGCGGGCGTGGCATTGCAACCGTTGTTGGAGGGAGCCTAGGCTGCGACATGGCGGGTCGACGGGTGACCCCATAACAACAAGAAAAGGGACGTGACGTGAGCCAAGCAGGTAAGAACATCCTTCTGGTCGACGACGATCAGGAAATCCGCGAACTGTTGCAGACCTATCTCAGCCGCTCGGGCTTTCATGTGCGCGGCGTGCCGGACGGCGGGCAGTTTCGCGCGGCGCTGTGTGCCGAGCCGGCCGATCTGGTGATTCTCGACGTGATGCTGCCCGACGAGGACGGCTTCAGCCTGTGCCGCTGGATTCGCCAGCACGAGCGGTTGGCTTCAATGCCGATCATCATGCTTACCGCCAGCTCCGACGAGGCCGATCGGGTCGTCGGCCTGGAGCTGGGCGCCGACGACTACCTGGGTAAGCCGTTCAGCCCGCGCGAATTGCTCGCGCGGATCAAGGCACTGCTGCGACGCGTCAGCTTCGCCCAGGAACGCGGCAGCGACGTGCTGGCCTTCGATGAGTGGCGGCTGGACATGATCAGCCACCGCCTGTTCCACGCCGACGGCGAGGAGGTCTTTCTCTCCGGCGCCGATTTCGCCCTGCTCAAGCTATTTCTCGATCATCCGCAGCAGATCCTCGACCGCGACACGATCGCCAACGCCACCCGTGGTCGCGAGGTGATGCCGCTGGAGCGCATCGTCGACATGGCGGTCAGTCGCCTGCGCCAGCGCCTGCGCGACACCGGCAAGTCGCCGCGGCTGATCCGCACGGTACGTGGCAGCGGTTACTTGTTGGCTACCCAGGTGACGCCGCACCATGAATCTGCGCACTGAGCGGGGGCGCCTGCGGCTGGTACCACGTTCGCTGCTCGGACGGATGCTGTTGCTGACCCTGCTGGCGGTGTTGCTGGCCCAGGGGCTTTCGAGCCTGATCTGGCTGTCCCAGCTACGCGCCAGCCAGATGGAAGGCTTGCTCACCAGCGCCCGCAGCCTGGCGCAGTCGATGGCGGCCAGCGTCAGCTACTTCCGTTCGCTGCCGCTGGGCTATCGCCCATTGGTGCTCGATCAGTTGCGCAGCATGGGCGGTACGCGTTTCTTCGTGTCGCTCAACGACAAGCCGCTGGACATGGAGATCCTCCCGGAAACGCCGCGCAAGCGTGCGGTCCTACATGAGGTGGAGCAGGTATTGCGCCAGCGACTCGGCGGCGCGGTGGACCTGAACATCGAGTTCGTCAGCCCCGATGACCTGCGGATCTTCAACAGCGGCATCACGCTCGATGAGTTGCCGCGCTCCTGGGCGCACTACGCGCTGGGCCTCGAACCGCTGTCACCGCCGGTGTTGGTGACGCAGATCCAGATCGCCCCGCAGGAATGGCTCTATCTGGCCTCGCTGATGCCGGCACCTTACGTCAGCCTGGAGGACGAGGGGCTGCCGGCCCAGCAGTTGTGGTTCATCGTGCTCACCAGCGCCTTTCTGCTGCTGTTCATCGGCCTGCTGGTGCGCTGGCAGAGCCGGCCGCTGAAGCGCCTGGCCAAGGCGGCGCGGGAGTTGTCGCTGGGCGCCGAGGTGCAGCCGCTGACCGAGGCCGGCGCCAGCGAGATCGTCGAGGTGAGCCGTGCCTTCAACAACATGCGCCAGCGCATCAGTCGCTACCTGACCGAGCGAGGCCAATTGTTCAGCGCGATTTCCCATGACCTGCGCACGCCCATCACGCGCCTGCGTCTGCGTGTCGAGCTGCTGGAAGATGAAGCCCAGCAGATCAAGTTTACCCGTGACCTCGACGAGCTGGAGCTGCTGGTCAAGGGCGCGCTGCAATGCGTGAAGGACACCGACATCCACGAGAACATCGAGGCGGTGGACCTCAATCTGCTGCTGGAACACATCGTCGAGCCCTATCAGGCCTGCGACCAGACCCGCGTGACCCTTGACGGCCGGGCTTCGGCGCCTTATCCGGGCAAACCGCTGGCACTCAAGCGCTGCATCGGCAATCTGCTGGACAATGCCCTGAAGTACGGTGAGCGCGCCCACCTGCATGTCGAGGACGGCAAGGACGCGCTGGTGCTGCACGTCGATGACGAGGGCCCGGGTGTGCCCGAGCAGCGTCTTGAGCATGTCTTCGAACCCCACGTGCGGCTCTCGGGGCAGCAGCAGGGCTACGGGCTGGGGCTCGGTATCGCACGGAATATCGCCCACGCCCACGGTGGCGAACTGAGCATGCGCAATCTGCAGCAGGGAGGGCTGAGGGTGACGCTGACCTTGCCGCGCTGATCCGACTCAGTGCACTTCGTTACGATCGCTGCGGCTTTGTAACGGCTCTGTGACCATCGCCCATCCCTTCGTTACCCAGTGTCCATTTCCCTGCGCATAGACTCGGTCCATCGCAAGCGACCATGACTTGCCGGATAAAAACAAGAAGGTGCCTCTACATGAACGCGATCCATCGTCTCGCTCTTTCCGTTTCTCTTGCCCTGCCATTGCTCGCCCATGCCGGCGAGGTCGAAGTTCTGCACTGGTGGACTTCCGGTGGCGAGAAGCGCGCCGCCGACACCCTGCAGAAGCTGGTCGAGCAGAAAGGCCATACCTGGAAGGACTTCGCCGTCGCCGGCGGTGGTGGCGAGGCTGCCATGACCGTACTGAAGACCCGCGCCGTTTCCGGCAACCCGCCGTCCGCCGCACAGATCAAGGGCCCGGACATCCAGGAGTGGGGCGAACTCGGCCTGCTCGCCAATCTCGATGACACCGCCAAGGCAGAACGCTGGGACGAAATGCTGCCCGAGCAGGTGCGTAAGATCATGCAGTACGACGGTTCCTACGTTGCGGTGCCGGTCAACGTGCATCGGGTCAACTGGCTGTGGATCAACCCGGAAGTGTTCGAGAAGGCCGGCGCCACGCCGCCGAAGACCCTCGACGAATTCTTCGCCGCAGCCGACAAGCTCAAGGCTGCCGGCTTCATTCCGGTTGCCCACGGCGGCCAGCCCTGGCAGGACGGCACCGTGTTCGAGGGCTTCGTACTGAGCATTCTCGGCCCGGACGACTATCAAAAGGCCTTCGTCGAGCTAGATAACGACACCCTGACCGGCGACAAGATGGTTCAAGCCTTCACCGCACTGAAGAAGCTGCGCGACTACATCGACGCCGACGCGGCCGGGCGCGAATGGAACCGTGCCACCGGCATGGTCATCGACGGCAAGGCCGGCATGCAGATCATGGGCGACTGGGCCAAGAGCGAGTTCACCGCCGCCAACAAGGTGGCTGGCGAGGACTACCAGTGCCTGCCGTTCCCCGGCACCCAGGGCAGCTTTGCCTACAACATCGACTCCCTGGCCATGTTCAAGCTCAGCGACGATGACAACCGCAAGGCTCAGGAAGACCTGGCGCGCACGGTGCTGGAGCTGGAATTCCAGACCTTCTTCAATCAGAACAAGGGCTCTATCCCGGTTCGCCAGGACCAGGACATGAGCGAGTTCGACGCCTGCGCCCAGCAGTCGATGACCGACTTCAAGGAGGCCGCCAAGGGCAGCGGCCTGCAGCCCAGCCTGACCCATGGCATGGCGGCTTCGAGCTATGTGCAGGGCGCGGTGTTCGACGTCGTCACCAACTTCTTCAACGACCCCAAGGCCGACCCGCAAAAGGCGGCCAAGCAACTGGCGGCGGCGATCCAGGCCGTGCAGTAACGCTGAGGGCGGACCGTTCCGCCCGCTTCCCGAAACGTTCGTCCCGGCACAGGCCTCGGTCTGTGCCGCGGGCGACGACATCCCCGATTTCCATGAGGGATCACACCCATGAGCTCCATCGCGCTTCAAGCCAGGCCTGCCAAAGCCTCGCCGCTCGACGCCCTGCAGCGCTGGCTGCCCAAGCTGGTTCTGGCGCCGAGCATGCTGATCGTACTGGTCGGCTTCTACGCCTACATCGGCTGGACCTTCCTGCTCTCGTTCACCAACTCACGCTTCATGCCCAGCTACAAGTGGGCCGGCCTGCAGCAGTACGAGCGCCTGTGGGACAACGATCGCTGGTGGGTCGCCAGCCAGAACCTGCTGGTGTTCGGTGGCATGTTCATCGCCATCAGTCTGCTGATCGGCGTGGTGCTCGCCGTACTGCTGGACCAGCGCATTCGCCGCGAAGGGCTGATCCGCACCATCTACCTGTACCCCATGGCGCTGTCGATGATCGTCACCGGCACCGCCTGGCAGTGGCTGCTCAATCCCGGTCTGGGCCTGGACAAGCTGCTGCGCGACTGGGGCTGGGAAGGCTTTCGCTTCGACTGGCTGGTTGATCCGGATCGGGTCATCTACTGCCTGGTGATCGCGGCGGTGTGGCAGGCCTCGGGCTTCGTCATGGCGCTGTTCCTCGCCGGTCTGCGCAGCGTCGATCAGTCGATCATCCGCGCCGCCCAGGTGGATGGTGCGAGCCTGCCGACCATCTACCTGCGCATCGTGCTGCCGAGCCTGCGCCCGGTGTTCTTCAGTGCCTTGATGATTCTGGCCCATATCGCGATCAAGAGCTTCGACCTGGTCGCGGCGATGACTGCCGGTGGGCCGGGGTATTCCAGCGATCTGCCGGCGATGTTCATGTACGCCCATACCTTCACCCGTGGCCAGATGGGCCTGGGTGCGGCGAGCGCCATGCTGATGCTCGGCGCGGTGATGGCGATCATCGTGCCTTATCTGTACTCCGAGCTGAGGAACAAGCGCCATGTCTGACTTCGCGCAACCGCGCCTGACCCTCGGGCGCCTGACCATCCATGCCACCTTGTTGCTGGCCTGTGCCGTCTACCTGGTGCCGCTGATCGTGATGCTGCTGACCAGCTTCAAGACCCCGGAAGACATCCGCACCGGCAACCTGCTGAGCTGGCCTGAGGCGTTCAGCGCCATGGGCTGGCTGACAGCCTGGGACAGTATCGGCGGCTATTTCTGGAACTCGGTGAAGATCGTCATTCCGGCGGTGCTGATTTCCACCGCGTTGGGTGCGCTCAATGGCTATGTGCTGTCGATGTGGCGCTTCCGTGGCTCGCAGCTGTTCTTCGGTCTGCTGCTGTTCGGCTGCTTCCTGCCGTTTCAGGTAATCCTGCTGCCGGCGTCCTTCACCCTCGGGAAACTCGGCCTGGCCAATACCACCACCGGCCTGGTGCTGGTGCACGTGGTCTACGGCCTGGCCTTCACCACGCTGTTCTTCCGCAACTTCTACGTCAGCGTGCCGGACGCGCTGGTGCGGGCGGCACGGCTGGACGGTGCCGGCTTCTTCACCATCTTCGGGCGCATTCTGCTGCCGATGTCGGTGCCGATCATCATGGTCTGCCTGATCTGGCAGTTCACCCAGATCTGGAACGACTTCCTCTTCGGCGTGGTGTTCGCCAGTGGCGATACCCAGCCTGTCACCGTGGCACTGAACAACCTGGTGAACACCAGCACTGGCGCCAAGCAATACAACGTCGACATGGCTGCGGCGATGATCGCCGGCCTACCCACGCTGGTGGTCTACGTGGTTGCCGGCAAATATTTCCTGCGCGGGCTGACTGCCGGCGCCGTCAAGGGTTGAGGAGAATAACGATGGCTTCCCTGGAACTGCGCAACGTTCAAAAAAGTTATGGCAACAGCCAGATCGCAACGCTGAAGGACATCGCGCTGAAGATCGACGCCGGTGAATTCCTGATCCTCGTCGGGCCTTCGGGCTGCGGTAAATCCACGCTGATGAACTGCATCGCCGGGCTAGAGAACATCACCGGCGGTGAGATTCTCGTCGACGGCGAGGACATCAGCCAAGCCAGCCCGAAGGATCGCGACATCGCCATGGTGTTTCAGTCCTACGCGCTGTATCCGACCATGACGGTGCGCGACAACATCGCCTTCGGCCTGAAGATGCGCAAGGTGCCGGCGGCGAAGATCGAGGAGGAAGTGGCGCGGGTCGCCAAGCTGCTGCAGATCGAACCGCTGCTCGAGCGCAAGCCGTCGCAGCTGTCGGGTGGCCAGCAGCAGCGCGTGGCCATGGGCCGGGCGCTGGCGCGGCGGCCGAAGATCTACCTGTTCGACGAACCGCTGTCGAACCTCGATGCCAAGCTGCGGGTGGAGATGCGCACCGAGATCAAGCTGATGCACCAGCGGCTGAAGACCACCACGGTATACGTCACCCATGACCAGATCGAGGCGATGACCCTCGGCGACAAGGTCGCGGTGATGAAGGACGGCGTGATCCAGCAGTTCGGCACGCCCCACGAGATCTACAACAACCCGGCCAATCTGTTCGTTGCCAGCTTCATCGGCTCGCCGCCGATGAACTTCGTACCGTTGCGCATCCGCCAGCGCGAC
>NZ_JXXD01000255.1 GCF_000935215.1 Stutzerimonas stutzeri | reverse complement strand
CCAGCGCCGCGAACCGAGCGCCCGCGAAGCCCGCCGCATCGCCTCGCTGCAAACCCGCCTCGACAAGATCGACGCCGAACTGGAAGACGCCTACGACGCCGAGGACGAGGACAAGACCGAAGCGCTGGAACCGCGCCGCGAACAGGTCGCCGGGGAACTGCAAGCCGTGGAGCAAGCCTTGCAGGGCTATGCCCCGGACGTGCGCGCCGTGGCCGGTGCCATCGTCACCCTTGACCGCAGCGGCGAAGCCGTGATTCATCGCGGGCTGCTGCGCGAAGCCGAAGCCAAGGCGCTGCGCACGCTGGAACGCTTGCGGCAGGGCTTCGGCAGCGCAGAAGGCGAAGCCGGAAAAGACGACGAAGGCGAGGACGCCGAGCAGCCCAAGGCCGCGAGCCTGTCCGACCGGCTGGCGCAGCGCTTGAGCGCGCACCGTACCGCCGCGCTGCAAATCGAAGTCGCCCGGCATCCGCAAGTCGCCCTGGCCGCGCTGGTGCATGGGCTGGTGCAGACCGTCTTGCAGGACAGCCACTACGGCCACGACCTGCCGCTAGGCGTGAGCATGAAAGTGCAAGACCGGCTGGAAGGCATGGCCCCCGACTGGCCCGAGTCACCCGCTGCCGTGGCCCTGCGCGAATTGCAGCAGGTCGCGGGCGAAGCGCTGCCGCAGGACAGCGCCGAACTGTTCGCCGTGCTGCTGGCGAAGCCGCAAGACGAACTGGTGCGGCTGCTGGCCGTGTGCGTGGCTTCCACGGTGGACGTGGTGACGCCTCGCGCCACGCAGCACCAGCCCGGCGCGGAACTGGCGCAGGCCGTGGGGCTTGACATGGCGGCATGGTGGAAGCCGACTGCCGAGGGTTATTTCCAGCATGTGCCGAAGACCGCGATTCTGGAAGCCGTGGGCGAGTTCGCACCGTCGCACGCTACTCGACTGGCGAAGTTGAAGAAGGCGGACATTGCCAGCGAAGCCGAACGGCTGGCGGACGGCACCGGCTGGATGCCTGCCATCTTCAAGACCGAAAGCCCGGAAGCTGCGCCGCAGGAAACGCAGGCGCAGGATGCCCCGGAGGATGCCGAGGCAATGGCGGATGA
>NZ_JXXD01000254.1 GCF_000935215.1 Stutzerimonas stutzeri | reverse complement strand
GCTCCGCGCTGCTGGCGGCCGAGCGCGTGCTGATCCCGGTGCAGCCCAGCCCCTACGACTTGTGGGCCAGCGCTGAGATGGTGGCGCTGATCCGCGAGGCGCAGGTATTTCGGCCTGCGCTGCGCGCGGCCTTCGTCATCAATCGGCGCGTCAGTACCACCGTGATCGGGCGCGAAGCACGCCAGGCACTCGCCGACCAGCCGCTTCCTGCGCTGCGCGCGGAAGTGCATCAGCGCATCGTGTTCGCCGATAGCGTGGCCGCTGGCCGGCTTGCACGCGAGACGGCACCCGACAGCGCCGCCGCACGCGAAATCACTGCGCTGGTGGACGAATTGCTGCGGTGGCCGACATGACCGCGAAGCCGCCATCGAACAGCAAGCGCACGGCAAAGCGCGTCGGCATCGGCGCGCGTCCGCCCGCGAATCCGCACGCCGAGGCGTGGATTCGCCAGGGCGACGCCGATGCGCTGGGCAAGGGCGACCTCTACACCGCCCGTCTGACTCTCGACATCACGCCCGCGATGCGGGCACGCATCAAGGTGTCGGCCTTCACGCAAGGCGTGACCGTGGCCGACCTGCTGCGTGGCCTGTTGGAGCGGGAGTTTCCAGAGCACCGCAGGGAGAACGCACCATGACTGCATCCGCTTCGCCTGCCGCTGGCGCGGCTACGGCTGCACTTGCCGGCCAGCCTGCCAGCGCGCCGCTGACGCGCGTGGCGCTGGCCTACATCGAACCACGCTTCAAGCTCTACCTGCGCTTCGGCGAACCTGCGCGCACGCTGCGGCTCGACCGCTGGCGGCGCTGCGCGGTGTTCCTGCCGCATGCAATGTTCTGCCGCGTGCGCTGGCAGGCCAACGACTACGGCACGATCCGCTGGCAACTCATGGTGATGCAAGCTGGCACGCCGCTGGATGCCTTGCAGCGCATCCCTGGCGTGCGGCCCGGTGCGCGCCTACTGCTGCACGCCGAGGGTAACGCCAGCGTGCGCGCCGTGCTGGAACGCATCGACGCCATCGAGGCGCTGGGCATCGCCCCGTCTGCCGTCTCGCCCGCGTACTGGCGCACGCTGGGCAACCGGCTCGCGGCGCGCCTGCCGCTGCCCGAATACACCGCCGAGCGGCACGCCGCCTGGCTCGCTGGGAAAGCGCTGCCATGACGACCGTTTCCACTTCGTCCGCCTCGCCGCGTCCTCGCTCGCGCCTGCGCGCTCGTATCGTGCTGGCCGGCTTCGCCGCTGTCGGCCTCGCTGCGCTGGCCTGGGCGGCTTTCGTGTCTCCGCTGCCGCGCTTGACATACAACCCATCCGACAGCGTGGCGGTCGGCTGGTATCGCATCGAACCGTTCGACCCGCGCACCGCCTCGCTGCCACGTCCGCTGTCCGTGGACAGCATCGTGCTGGTGCCGCTGCCCGACAGAGCCGCCACGCTGGCTGCGCAGCGCGGCTACCTGCCGACGCGCGTGCCGCTGCTCAAACGTGTGGGCGCGGTCGCGCCGCAACACGTCTGCATCGTCGCCGGGCAGGTTCGCATCGACGGCGTGCCTGCGGCCGCCGCGCTGCCTGCCGACCGGCTGGGCCGGCCGCTGCCATCCTTGCAGCTTTGCCGCCGCCTCGAACCGGGCGAACTGTTCCTATTGAGCGTGACCAATCCAGCGTCGTTCGACAGCCGCTATTTCGGCCCGGTCGGCGCATCCGCCGTGATCGGCGTCGCGCATCCGGTCTGGTTGGAGACACGCCCATGATGGCCGCCGATTCGCTGCACGTTGCCGTGCCTCTCATCGTGCCATCGGGCGTGTCGTTGCGGCTGCTGCTGCCGTGTTGTCGCGCGTGCAGTGCGAGCGCATCCGCGCCGCACTTCGCGCAACATCCGGCGCAGCCGTCCACCGTGCAGGCGTCTTGC
>NZ_JXXD01000253.1 GCF_000935215.1 Stutzerimonas stutzeri | reverse complement strand
GCCAGCAGACGACCGATGTTGTCGTCGCGGAACACCCGGGTCAGCGCGTCGCTCAAGACGTCACTGACCAGCTTGGTGTTGGTCTGCTCGTTGGGCGCCATGCCGAAGCGCTGATTCAACGAGGCCCCATAACGGCCGTTGTAGCGCTTGCCGGCATTCTGCACCTCGACCTTCAGCGTCGCGCCGATGTTGGCCTCGGTGACGTACAGCCCCTCCTTCGGCGACTGATACTTCAGCTCGGCCAAGGTCAGCGTCAGCTGCGGCGCGTTATAGGCGTTCGGCGATGGCGTGAAACCGAGCAGTCGCACAGCGGCTTCGGTCTGGGCCTGCAGCTTGGGGATGACCTTGGCACTCGGCACGATCACCGCGCTGGTTTCCGGATACAGGCCGCCACGAGTGCCGAGGGTCGGCGATGGGCGCGCATCGACCACCCGTACGACCACGGGCTGCCCCTGGCCAACGGGATTGATGGTGCCGTTGAGTTTGGGGTTCGGGTCGAGCTGCTGCGGGCTGTGGGCACAACCGACCAGACTCATTCCAAGAACGGTGACAAGACCGAACAACAGGCGTTGCAGCATGCTGTTTTCTCCAGGGTTAGGGGCGATGAATGCGGCGCAGTATACCCACCGGCACGACGCGCCGACAGTGATGCGATTCAGACCGGCGGCGCCACTGCCGCGTTCCTTTTCACGCTGTTGTCACACGGCTTTGCGATAACGGCGACATGCCAATCATCATGAGTGCAGACCATCATGCGCCAGCTCATTTCCCTGTTGCGCCGCCGCCCGCCTCGCCATTTCGCCCTGCTGGATGAACATGGCCGCTGCCGCATGCTGCTCAGCAGCGTCTGCAAGCCTGAGGGCGTCGCCTGGGTCGAGGTCGAGGAAGCTCGCCTGAGCTGGATTGGCCAGCCGCTTCCCGCCGAGAGCCTGCGCGCGGCGTGATGCGCAGGTAAACCCGGAGGCACAAAAAAGCCCCGTACGTTCGGTACGGGGCTTTTTTCGCTTCAGCGCAGCTGGTCAGTAGGTCAGGCCGAGGCGCTTGTCCGCCATCTGGCTGATCTCACGATAGGCTGCCGCGTCGTTCTGCAGCGTGGCTTCGCGTGCCGGGAACATTTCCTGCAGCTTGCTCGACCAGGCCTGCGAGCGGTACTGCTCGGGGAAGCAGCGCTCGAGCAGATCGAGCATGATGGACACAGTCACCGAAGCACCCGGCGATGCGCCGAGCAGCGCGGCGATGGTGCCGTCCTTCGCTGCGACCAGTTCGGTGCCGAACTGCAGAATGCCGCCCTTCTTCGGGTCCTTCTTGATGATCTGCACGCGCTGGCCGGCAATCTCCAGGCGCCAGTCTTCGGCCTTGGCCTCGGGATAGAAGCCGCGCAGCGTTTCCAGGCGATCCTCCATGGACTGCATCACTTCCTTGATCAGGTAGCGGGTCAGGTCCATGTTGTCGCGCGCCACGGCCATCATCGGGCCAATGTTGCTCGGACGAATCGACAGCGGCAGGTCCATGAACGAACCGCGCTTGAGGAACTTGGTGGTAAAGCCGGCATAGGGTCCGAACAGCAGGGACTTCTTGCCGTCGACGACGCGGGTATCGAGGTGCGGCACCGACATCGGCGGCGCGCCGACCGCGGCCAGGCTGTAGACCTTGGCCTGGTGCTGCTTGACGATTTCCTGGTTGTCGCAGCGCAGCCACTGGCCGCTGACCGGGAAGCCGCCGAAGCCCTTGCCTTCCTCGATACCGGACATCTGCAGCAGCGGCAGCGCGGCGCCGCCAGCACCCAGGAAAACGAAGCCGGCCTGCACCTGGCGGGAGTCGCCGGTGCGGGTGTTCTTGATGTCGACCTTCCAGCCGCTGGCCGTGCGATCGAGGCCAGTGACCTTCTGGTTGTAGGACACCTTGACGCCACCGCTGCGCGACAGATAGCCAAGCAGTTGGCTGGTCACCGCACCGAAGTTGACGTCGGTGCCGTTCATGGCGCGCGTCGCGGCGATCGGCTCGCTCGGATCGCGGCCCGGCATCATCAGCGGCATCCATTCGGCCAGAGTCGCGCGATCCTCGCTGTACTCCATGTCCGCGAAAGCGTGATGGGTCTTCAGCGCATCGAAGCGACGCTTGAGATAGTCGATATTCTTGCTGCCGCGCACAAAGCTCAGGTGCGGCACGGCATTGATGAAATCACGCGGGGAGCCGAAGCCTTCACGGTCGGCGAGGTAGGCCCAGAACTGCTTGGAGACCTCGAACTGCGTGTTGATCAGCACGGCCTTCTTGATGTCGATCGCGCCGTCTTTGCTGTCAGGGGTGTAGTTCAGCTCGCAAAGTCCGGCGTGACCGGTACCCGCGTTGTTCCACGGGTTGGAGCTTTCGATGGCTCCGGACTCCTGCAGCTCGACGATTTCCAGCTTGATATTGGGATCGAGTTCCTTGAGCAATACCGCCAGGGTCGCGCTCATGATGCCGGCTCCCACCAGCACCATAGCCACTGCTTCGCTATCGTGTTGCGTCATCAACGCGTTCTCCAGAATCACAGCATTAAACTGTCGAGACCGCAGTACGCGGCCCCGTAAAACCCACCAGCCAGACGGTCAGGCACGGAGCATGTGCCTGGACCGCTGCTCGGGAACATGTGCCCGAGAACAGGCAGCCACAGGCTGCCTGCCAGCTGTCGGAAGGGCGGCTTTTGGCCTCCTTCCTCTCGCTGCCGTCCCTCCGGAGCGGGCCTTACCCGATGCTCAACGGCGGACGCGGCGAGATAAAACGATTGCGAATCTGTTGCCGAGCCTGATCGTCGTCGCGCTTCGTAAGGCGCGCACAGGCAATCCGATGCGTTCGATACGAAACAGCGACCGGCGGTTCAGTCGCGCATGGCTTCGATCAGCTCGATGTAGGGCCTGGCCTGACGCTGGTCGGCAACCAGGTCGATAAAGCTCTGCCCTTTGGCATCCCGGGCGTCCAGGTCATAGCCGGCAGCCACGAAGAAGCCGAGGAAGCGTTCGAAGTCATCGATGCGCAGGCCACGATAGGCCTTGATCAGCTTGTGCAGCGAAGGGGGCGTATCGTCAGCCGGCTCAGGCTGAAGAAACAGCTTGATCGAATCGTCCGCGATCTCGTCGCCAATCACCTGTTTCTTGTCTTTACGCATGCCGCCTCCGGTCCACGGGGTCTCACGGGGGCGGCAGTTTACTCCTCGCAGCCGGCTCACTCAACGCGCCAGACCTGCTTGCGACCAAGGTCGTACATCGCCTGGCCACCATCGCGAGCGATTGTTCGCCACGAATAACAAGTGGTATCCGGCGCCTATAATGGCGCCCTCGCCTACAAGGAGCGTTCCGCATATGAAGTTCCCCCCTCTGTTTGCGGCATGGTGGCAGGCCTTGAGCCTGGGATACGGAGCCCGAGCGTTGCGCGGGGACATCAGTGCCGGCTTGACCGTTGGCATCATCGCCATCCCGCTGGCCATGGCGCTGGCGATCGCAGTCGGCGTGGCGCCCCAGCACGGCCTGTACACGGTGCTGGTGGCCGCTCCGCTGATCGCACTGACCGGGGGCTCGCGCTTCAACGTTTCAGGGCCGACGGCGGCGTTCGTGGTGATCCTGTTGCCGATCACTCAGCAGTTCGGCCTTGGCGGGCTGCTGCTGTGCACCATGCTTGCCGGTCTGATTCTGATCACCCTCGGCCTGCTGCGCGCCGGTCGCCTGATCGCCTTCATCCCCTACCCCGTTACCCTCGGCTTTACCGCGGGCATCGGTATCGTCATCGCTACCTTGCAGATCAAGGACCTGTTCGGCCTGACGCTCACCGAGCAGCCGCAGCATTACGTCGAGCAGGTCGGCCTCGTGCTGCGCTCACTGCCCGACGCACATATGGGCGATGCGCTGGTGGCGGCGATCTGTCTGGCGCTGTTGATCATCTGGCCGCGCTGGGTGCCGAAGGTGCCTGGTCATCTGGTGGCGCTGACCGTCGGCGCGCTGGCAGGTTTGCTGCTGGAATCGTCCGGATTGTCAGTGGCGACCCTTGGCGAACGGTTCAGCTATACCCTGGACGGCGTCACCTACCCCGGCATTCCGCCATTCCTGCCTGATTTCGCCTGGCCCTGGCTGCTGCCCGGAGCGGACGGCCAGCCCCTGGAACTGAGCTACGAACTGTTCCGCCAACTGCTGGCGCCGGCCTTCGCCATCGCCATGCTCGGCGCCATCGAATCGCTGCTCTGCGCCGTAGTGGCCGACGGCATGACCGGCAGCAACCACGAGCCCAACGGCGAGCTGATCGGCCAGGGGCTGGGCAATCTGGTCGCCCCGCTGTTCGGCGGCATCACGGCGACCGCAGCGATCGCCCGCAGCGCCACGAATGTCCGGGCCGGGGCGTTCTCGCCGCTGGCAGCAATGATTCATGCGGGTGTGGTGCTGGTCGCAGTGCTCTGGCTGGCGCCGCTGTTCAGTTACCTGCCCATGGCGGCACTGGCGGCGTTGCTGGTGATGGTGGCCTGGAACATGAGCGAAGCACCGCACGTGATGCACGTATTGCGCATCGCACCGCGCAGCGATGTGCTGGTGCTGCTGACCTGCCTGACACTCACCGTGCTGTTCGACATGGTGCTGGCCGTCGGGGTCGGGCTGCTGCTGGCAGCCGGGCTGTTCATAAAGCGCATGAGCGAGCTGACCGACACCACCGCTCTCTCGCGCGAGCAGCGGCGGATCCTCCAGGACATGCCCGAGCACGTGGCGACCTACGCGATCCGTGGGCCGCTGTTCTTCGGCGCGGCGGAAAAGGCGCTGGGCGCCCTACGGCGCTTCAATCCCGAGGTCAAGGTGGTGATCGTCGACATCAGCGCGGTGCCGATGCTGGACATGACAGCGCTGGCATCGTTGGAAAACGTGCTGGTGGATTACCGCCGACTGGGGGTCACGCTGATCCTGAGCGGCAGCAATGCGCGCGTCCGCCTGAAATTGCGCCGCGCCGGCATTCACCGCCTGCAGGGGCATCTGCTGTACGTGCGCAACCTGAGTCAGGCCCGCGAGAAAGCACTGCGCCTGTTGCGCCCGGAGCCGGGCGAGGCCCCCGCCTGAATGCGCTCCCGGCTTGCCCGGCAGCG
>NZ_JXXD01000252.1 GCF_000935215.1 Stutzerimonas stutzeri | reverse complement strand
GCCCGCCGGCACACTTCAGAGCGGTTTCTCGAAGATCTTCGAATTACGCTGGAAGTTGTACAGCGAAGCCCGCGCGGCCGGCAGACGGTCGACGCTGATCGGCTCGAAGCCGCGCTCCTGGAACCAGTGCGCGGTGCGTGTGGTGAGCACGATCAGCTTCTTCAACCCCAGCGCCCGGGCACGCTCCTCGATGCGTTCGAGCAGCTCATCGCCGCGACCGCCGTGGCGGTATTCCGGATTGACCGCCAGGCAGGCAAGCTCGCCGGCATCCGAGTCGGAAATCGGATAAAGCGCCGCACAGGCGATGATCAGGCCGTCACGCTCGACGATGCTGAACTGCTCGACCTCGCGCTCCAGCACCTCGCGCGAGCGCCGCACCAGAATGCCCTGCTCCTCCAGCGGCGTGATCAGATCGATCAACCCGCCGACATCCTCGATGGTTGCCTCGCGCAGCTGCTCGAACTGCTCCTGGGTTACCAGCGTGCCGCCGCCATCGCGGGTGAACAGCTCGTTGAGCAACGCACCGTCGTCGGCGTAGCTGACCACATGACTGCGCCGCACGCCGCCGCGACAGGCCTGCGCGGCGGCGTCGAGCAGCTCGGCCTGGTACTGGCTGCCGAGGCGTTCGACATAGGCCGGAATCTGCTGCGGACGCAGCTCACGCACCAGCTTGCCGCTTTCGTCGAGCAAGCCCGGCTCGGCGCCGTAGAGCACCAGCTTGTCGGCCTGCAGATCGATGGCCGCACGCGTGGCGACATCCTCGCAGGCCAGGTTGAAGATCTCGCCAGTCGGCGAATATCCCAGCGGCGACAGCAACACGATGGTGCGCTCGTCCAGCAGCCGGCCGATGCCCTTGCGGTCGATACGCCGTACTTCGCCGGTGTGATGCAGATCGACGCCATCGAGCACGCCGATCGGCCGCGCGGTGACGAAATTGCCACCGGCCACACGCAGTCGCGCGCCCTGCATCGGCGACGCCGCCATATCCATCGACAGCCGCGCCTCGAGGGCGATGCGCAACTGGCCAACCGCGTCGATCACGCACTCCATGGTCGGCGCGTCGGTGACGCGCAGATCGCGATGGAAGCGCGGTTCGATGCCACGGGCGGCTAGGCGCGCCTCGATCTGCGGACGCGAGCCGAATACCAGCACCAGGCGTACACCAAGGCTGTGCAGCAGCACCAGGTCGTGGACGATGTTGGCGAAGTTGGCGTGCTCCAGGCCGTCGCCCGGCAGCATGACGACGAAGGTTCGGTCACGATGCGAGTTGATATAGGGCGAGGAGTCGCGAAGCCAGGTGACGTAGTCGTGCATGTAAAAGCCTTCGTGGCGGGTTCTATTCGTCTGTATTGGAGTCAGTTCGCGGCGGTCTGCGGCTGCAGGCAGTAGTGCTCGATCATCCGACGCAGCAGCTGCACGGTCGGTTCGATGCGATCGAGCTGCAGGTATTCGTCGGGCTGGTGCGCGCAGGCGATGTCGCCGGGCCCCAGCACCAGCGTTTCGCAGCCGAGCTGCTGAAGATAAGGCGCTTCGGTGGCAAACGCCACCGCCTCGGCCTGATGCCCGGTGAGGCGCTCGGCCAGCCGTACCAGTTCGCTTTCCGCCGCCTGCTCGAAGGCTGGCACCGCGGGGAACAGCGGCGCCAGGTCGATTTGCACCTGGTGCTGCTCGGCCAGCGGCTGCAGGCGTTGGCGGATGATCGTTCGCAGCTGCTGCGGGTCCATGCCCGGCAGCGGGCGCAGATCGAACTCCAGCGAACATTGCCCGCAGATGCGGTTGGGGTTGTCGCCGCCATGGATGCAGCCGAAGTTGAGCGTCGGCTTGGGCACGTCGAACAGCGGGTTGTCGTATTCGCCCTGCCACTGGCGGCGCAGCGTCATCATCTCGCCAATCACGCCGTGCATGGCTTCCAGGGCGCTATGACCATAGGCCGGGTTCGACGAATGCCCGCTCTGCCCGAGGATGTCGATGCGCTCCATCATGATGCCCTTGTGCAGGCGCACCGGGCGCAGCCCGGT
>NZ_JXXD01000251.1 GCF_000935215.1 Stutzerimonas stutzeri | reverse complement strand
CGCATCGCCTCGCTGGAAACCCGCCTCGAAAAGATCGACGCCGAACTGGAAGAAGCCTGCGACGCCGAGGACGAGGACAAGGCCGAGAAGCTGGAACAGCGGCGCGATCAGGTGGTCGGGGAACTGCAAGACGCGGAGGACGCCTTGCAAGGCTATGCCCCCGAGGTGCGCGAGGTGGCCGGTGCCATCGTCACCATCGACCGCAACGGCGAGGCCGTCATTCATCGCGGCCTGCTGCGCGAAGCCGAGGCCAAGGCGCTGCGCACGCTGGAAAAGCTGCGGCGCGGTTTCGGCAGCGCCGAAGGCGAAGCCGCCAACGACGAGCACGAGGACGCCGACGACGCACCCAAGGCCGCGAGCCTGTCCGATCGGCTGGCGCAGCGATTGAGCGCCCACCGCACGGCGGCGCTGCAAATCGAAGTCGCGCGGCATCCGCACGTCGCGCTGGCCGCGCTGGTGCATGGCATGGTGCAGACTGTCTTGCAGCCCGACGCCTACGGCGATGGCCTGCCGCTCGGCGTGCGCCTCACGGTGCAAGACCGGCTGGAAGGCATGGCCCCGGACTGGCCGGAATCGCCCGCTGCCGTGGCGCTGCGCGAACTGCAACAGGTGGCAGGTGAAGCCTTGCCGGAGGACGGCGCCGAACTGTTCGCCGCGCTGCTGGCGAAGTCGCAAGATGAACTGGTGCGGCTGCTGGCCGTGTGCGTGGCTTCCACGGTGGACGTGGTGACGCCCCGCGCCACGGTGCAGCAACCCGGCGAGGAACTGGCGCAGGCCGTGGGCCTCGACATGGCCGCATGGTGGAAGCCGACCGCAGAAGGCTACTTCAAGCACGTTTCCAAGGCCGTGATTCTGGATGCCGTGGGCGAGTACGCACCCGAGCAGGCCAACCGGCTGGCGAAGTTGAAGAAGGCCGACATTGCCAGCGAAGCCGAGCGGCTGGCCGATGGCACGGGCTGGATGCCCGCCATCTTCGAGGCCGCAGGCCCGCAGGACGCCGCGCAAGAGGCAGGCCCGGAGCAGAACGCCCCGGAGGATGCCGAGG
>NZ_JXXD01000250.1 GCF_000935215.1 Stutzerimonas stutzeri | reverse complement strand
GCCTTGCTGCGCTGGCCTGGGCGGCGTTCGTGCAACCGCTGCCGCGCCTGATCTACAACCCATCCGACAGCGTGCCGGTCGGCTGGTATCACGTCGATCCGATTCAGTATCGAGCCGGCTCGCTGCCACGCCCTTTGTCTGTGGGTAGCATCGTCCTGACCCGTTTGCCTGCCGACGCCTCCGCGCTCGCTGCGCAGCGCGGCTACCTGCCGGCACACGTTCCGCTGCTCAAACGTGTGGGCGCGGTCGCACCGCAACACGTCTGCCTCGTCGCCGGGCAGGTACGCATCGACGGCGTGCCTACGGCCGCCGCGCTACCTGTCGATCGGCTGGGCCGGCCGCTGCCATCCTGGCAGCATTGCCGCCCGCTGGCCGAGGGCGAGCTGTTCCTGTTGAGCGTGACCAATCCGGCATCGTTCGACAGCCGCTATTTCGGGCCGGTCAGCGCATCGGCCGTGATCGGCGTTGCGCATCCGGTCTGGCTGGAGACACGCCCATGATGGCTGCCGATTCGCTGCACGTTGCCGTGCATCTCATCGTGCCATCGGGCATGTCGTTCCGGCTGCTGCCGCCGTGTCGTCGCGCGTGCAGCGCGGGCGCATCCGCGCCGCGCTTCGCGCAACATCCGGCGCAGCCGTCCACCGTGCAGGCGTCTTGC
>NZ_JXXD01000249.1 GCF_000935215.1 Stutzerimonas stutzeri | reverse complement strand
CGCAGGCGCGAGCGAGGAAGCGGCGCAGCTTCGGGCGTGCGTGCGGTGGTGGAATGAGCGGTCATGGCAGCGCCCTCCCGGCCAGCCAGGCGGCGTGCCGCTCGGCGGTGTATTCGGGCAGCGGTAGACGGGCCGCCAGACGGTTGCCCAGCGTGCGCCAGTAGGCAGGCGACACGTCGATGGCGGCGATGCCCTGCGCGTCGATGCCGTCGATACGCTCCAGCACGGCACGCACCGCGTTCACGCCTTCGGCGTGCAGCAGTAGGCGCGCGCCGGGCCGCACGCCGGGGATGCGCTGCATGTCGTCCAGCGGCGTGCCGGCTTGCATCACCATGAGCTGCCAGCGGATCGTGCCGTAGTCGTTGGCCTGCCAGCGGATGCGGCAGAACATCGCGCCGGGCAGGAACACTGCGCAGCGCCGCCAGCGGTCGAGCCGCAGTGTGCGGGCGGGCTCGCCGAAGCGCAGATAGAGCTTGAAACGAGGTTCGATGTAGGCCAGCGATACGCGCGTCAACGGCACATTGCCGGTCAGGCTCGCGAGTGTCGAAAGCGAAGGCGTTGGCGTGGTCGATGCAGCAGCCGTGGCCGCGTTCACGGCCGGCGCGATGGATGCGTTCATGGCGGGTTCTCCGTGCGCTTTTCGGAAAACTCCCGTTCTAGTAGGCCGCGCAGCAGGTCGGCCACGGTCACGCCCTGGCCGAAGGCGGCGATCTTGATGCGTGCGCGTAGCGCAGGCGTCACGTCGAGGGTCAAGCGTGCGGTGTAGAGGTCGCCCTTGTTCAGCGCATCGGCATCGCCTTGGCGAATCCACGCCTCGGCGTGCGGATTCGCCGGTGGACGCGCACCAATGCCGACGCGTTTGCTGGCTCGCGAACCGTTGCGGGTGGTGCTGTCGCTGCTCATGCCGGCCACCGCAGCAGTTCATCGACCAGCGCAGCGATCTCGCGTGCGGCGGCGCTGTCGGGCGCGGTTTCGCGGGCGAGCCGGCCAGCGGCCACGCTGTCGGCAAAGACGATCCTTTGCCGAACCTCGGCGCGCAGCGCTGGCAGCGACTGTTCCGCCAGCGATTGCCGCGCTTCGCGGCCGATGATGGTGGTGCTGACGCGCCGGTTGATGACGAAGGCCGCGCGCAGCGCAGGCCGGAATACTTGTGCCTCGCGGATCAGCGCCACCATCTCGGCGCTGGCCCAAAGGTCATATGGGCTGGGCTGCACGGGAATCAGCACACGCTCTGCCGCCAGCAGCGCGGAGCGCGCCAGAGCGGCGATGCGCGGCGGGCCGTCGATGATGACGTGATCTGCGCGACGTGCCAGCTCCGGCGCTTCCTGGTGCAGCGTCTCGCGGGCGAGGCCCACGGCGCTGAACAGCCGGGGCAAGCCCTGCTGGCTTCTGCGCTGCGTCCAGTCCAGCGATGAACCCTGCGGGTCGGCGTCCAGCAGGATGACGTGCTGACCGCGCAGCGCGAGTTCGCCGGCAATGTGCGTGGCGAGCGTGGTCTTGCCGACGCCGCCTTTCTGGTTGAGCACGGCGACGATCATGACGCAGCCTCCCATACTGGAAAGCCGGGCTTCGCCTGTTGTGCAAAACGCTGTTCGCCGTGCCGTTTCGCGGTTGTCCACCGAAACG
>NZ_JXXD01000248.1 GCF_000935215.1 Stutzerimonas stutzeri | reverse complement strand
CAGCGTACGCCGGAGTTGCGCAGGGCAGCTGGGGTGTACTGGTTGGAGTTGGCCTTGTAGTTGTAGGTGTAGGGGTTCTTCTCTTCGTTCTTCATGCCCATGACCAGGTAGCGGCCAGAGATGAGGTCGTACAGGGCCTCCATCGAGTACAGCGGAACCTGCACGTTGTAGAAGTACAGACTGTGCGCCTCGGCTACGCGCCACAGCTGGTTGCGGCCGTCGTAATGGTCGATCACCGCAGCTTGCCAGGTGTCTTCGTCGATGAAGAAGTGGCGCTTGGCATAGATGTGGCGCTCGCCCGACTTCAGCGTGGCTTCCACTTCCCATACGCGGTGCAGCTCGTAACGGGTCAGGTCCTGATTGATATGGCCGGCCTTGACGATGTCTTCGTACTTCAGCTCGGGCGAATCCAGGCGGTAGGAGTTGTAGGGGATGTACACCTCTTTCTTGCCGATCAGCTTCCAGTCGTAGCGGTCCGGCGCACCGTTGAACATGTCCAGGTTGTCGGAGGTGCGCAGGCCGTCGGCTGCAGTGCCCGGGCCGTCATAGGCGACCTGCGGGGCGCGGCGTACACGCCGCTGGCCGGCGTTGTAGATCCACGCCATGCGCGGTTCCTTCACCTGATCCAGGGTCTCGTGTACCAGCAGCACGTTGCCGGCCAGGCGGGACGGCTCGGTGACCTGCTGCTTGAAGTAGAACAGCACGTTGCCGTGCTTCTCGGGGTTGTAGTCGGTCAGGGTGTCGGTATAGACCACCTCGTCGACGAACTTAACCAGGCTGAAGCTGCCGTTCACCTGTGGCGTGGCCTGGGCGACGACGCGCCGCGCCGAGCCGCCGCGGTAGCGGGTGATGTGGTTCCAGGCGACTTCCAGGCCGTCCTTGGGAATCGGGAAGGCGACAGCCTTCTCGAAGTTTTCCAGGCCGTTGCCGCCGCGGACCATGTTGGTCTGCGTGGCATTGCGCGCGGCGGCGTCATAGACATGCTGCGGCATGGCTGCGCTGCGGCGTGTCTCGTAAACCGGCAGGCGGTAGCTGTCTGGATAGCGCTTGAGCATGGCGATCTGCCCAGGTGTCAGGTTGTCCTTGTACTGCTCGTAGTTCTGCGCCGTGATGGTGAACTTGGGCTTGTCGCTGGCGTAAGGATCACTGACGAAACCGTCTGGTGTCACCGTCGCAGCGTCCTGAGCCAAGCCGCCGGTCCAGGCTGGAATGGTACCTGCAGCGTTGCCGGACTTCTCCGCGCCGATCGGCGTCAGTTCGTTGCCGAGGCGGGCCGCCTCGGTTTCGGACACCGCAGCCATGACGTTACTGGCCAGCAGTGAAAGCGTGAGCGCTCCGGTTGTGAACATTGTTATTTTCATTATCTCGTCCTGTCATTTCTGAATAGCTGATTCCCCGTGGCGCTCGCTGCTGCTGCGCCATGTGATTCGGCCTGAAGAGCTGTGCCTGCAGCGCCTGGGTTGCGGAAACCGCTCGATGGAGAAAGGATGCTCGTCCAACGACCGTTATCGCATTTGGCTGCCGCCCCCGCACAGGCTCTATTTCGCCGTTTCGAGGTATGCCGAGGGTGCCGGCGCGCCCGACCTTTAGTCAAGGCCGACCGGTGAAGAGCGCGTCATAAGCTGGCCTGATAATGGTGCAGAGCTGACATCGCTCCGTCGGGGAGTTCGGAATCCTGGCGGGCGTCTGGATACACTACGCGGCTGCCTGGGCGACTTCGAAGAGAGGAAAATCTGAATGGTGTTACAAGCGCAGTCGGGGCTGGTGATCGCCCCAGCATTGCTTCTCAACGGGCTGGCGCTGCTATGCGCGCTGTGCGGCGGCTGGTTGCTACTGGCGACGCAGTGGCGAGAGACACGCGCCCTGCGGCGGCCGCTGGTCGCTTCCGCACTGGAAACTGCGTCGACGAGAGATGGCGCGACTCAGCGCGTCAATCAGCTGTTCAACAGGGTAGGCGGGGCTGGACTGCTGCTCGGTCTGGGGCTGTCGATGGCCTCACGGCTACTCTGAACGTGTTTTCGGTTCGCTGAAGGGCCCGCAGATCAGGTACTGCGGGCCTTATGGGTTCAGGGTTCCAGACCGGCGTTGAGCCGGTACTGATTGCGCACCGGCATGGCGTACTGCTGAATCAGATAGGGCTGCTGCACGCTCGGGCAGGCGGCCAGACGCTTGCTCCATTCGGCTTCGGCGCGCTCCACTTCCTCGCGACTGAACAGCTCGGCGGCACTGGGCACCTGGATATCCGGATCACGGTTGTCCCAGAGGCGGTACGCGAGGTAGTGCACCGGGAACAGTCGATAGCTGCCGAGAATCTGGCGGTCCAGCGCCAGGGCCATCTGCTTGGAATCTTCGGGCGCGCGCTCCATGGGCGTGCCGAAGGCGATGTGCACGCGTCCCTTGTAGCCGGTGATGCCCAGGGCAATGCTCGCGTCGTCCTCGCCCGGTGCCTTGGTATAGGTGCCGGTGGTGGCGCGGATGTATAGCTCGCGGGCCTTGGCCTGGTCGCATGGGTCGTATTCATAGCTGATCGCCACCGGCACCGGGCGCAGTGCCGCCAGTGCGTCCGCGAACGCCTCGTCCTTGCGGCTCATGTGCAGCATCTTGAGGATCGCCGAATCGGTGCGGTCGTCCCCATCCTTCGCGCGCCCTTCGGCCTGGGCTATCCACACCGACTCGCCATCGTTGCGGATCGAATGGTTGATGTACGCCGACAGCACCTGGTAAGCCGCCAGCTTCTCGCGCCGCCCGCTGATGGAGCGGCGCACGATGAAGCTCTTGTTCAGACGCATCAGGTCGCTGACGAAGGGGCGCTGCAGCAGGTTGTCGCCGATGGCGATGCGCGGCGTGCGGATGCCGGCCTGATAGACCGCATAGTTGACGAACGCCGGGTCCATGACGATGTCGCGGTGGTTGGCCAGGAATAGATAGGCTCGTCCCTGCTGGAGCTGCTCCAGGCCGGAAAAGGTCACGCCGTCGGTAGCGCGTTCGATCGTGCGGTCGATGTAGGCCTCGATCTTGTGCTGCAGTGCGTCTACCGTGCGGATACTGGCGAACTGCTTGCGCAACCTCCGCGAAATGACTGGCTTGATCAGCCAGCCCATGCTGTCGGCCAGTCGCGGGAAACGGAAGTGCGCCAGAATGTCGAGAAACTCGCGATCGGCGAACAGGCGCGCCATGACCAGCGGTACTTCGGCGTCGGCGTAGGGTCGGATGGCTTCGAATTCGTCCATCATGCTCTCTGTAAAGGAAACGAGGAACGGGCCTGCAACGGATGGGCAGGCAATTTGCGGAACGGACCGGAGCCGGCTGGCTCATACTCATCGAGTAAACGGCCGTTTCGCCTCATGCCTGTGAAATCCTGCTTGCGGCCCAGGGTGCCCAATTGCGGGACACACCGAGTCGGTCTTCTAAAGGTTCGAATCAGCGACCTTTAAAGACGGCGATTATAGCGACAAGTCACGCGGAGGACCGATGCTGGAAACACAGCTCTTTCATTGCCCTTATTGCGGCGAGCCGGTCGAGGCCGTCCTCGATCTCAGCGCGGGCGATCAGCAGTACATCGAGGACTGCGCCGTGTGTTGCCGGCCGATCGTCTTCGATCTGCGTACGGACGGTGAACAGTGGCAGCTGGAAACCCGCGGGGAGGACGAATGATGCGGCGTATCTACGAGCCGCGCGATCTGCTGGAGGCGGAGATGCTCAGCGGCATGTTGATTGCCGAGGGCATTGAGGCATTCCTGGCGGGTAGTCATCTGATCGGCGCCATGGGCGAGCTGCCGGCGGCCGGGCTGCTCGGACTGATGGTTGCGGATGCGGATGCCGAGCGGGCACGTCAGCTGATCGCTGCGTACAATGGCGCCGAGCCGTTGCCGGGCGATGAACCGGAGAGTTACCCCGGCGAACTGATCTGCTGACGAGTCTTTTTATGTGCGGTCGCTACGCCCTTTTCCGCTGGAGCCAGGACTTCGCTGCCTTGCCCGGCTTCCCCTCTGATCAGCAACCGCACTGGAGCCTCGCGCCTGGCGCTTCGGTGCTGCTGCTGCGTCAGGTCGATGCGCAGTTGCAGCTCAGCCGCGTGCGCTGGGGGCTGACCCCGGCCTGGCTTACCGATCTGACGCGCACCCCTGCCCAGGCCCGGGCAGAAACCATCAGCGAACAGCCTATGTTTCGCGAGGCGTTTCGCCTGCGCCGCGGGTTGCTGCCGGCCAACGGCTTCTACGAGTGGCGTGGCGCGGCGCGCAAGCGCCCGTACTGGATGACCAGCGAAGGCTCGCTCGGCTATTTCGCCGCACTCTGGGAAGCCTATCCGGTACAGGGTCATACGTATCTGAGCGCCGCCGTGGTGACGCTGCCCGCGGCTACGCTGCGTCGGCCACTGATGCTTGATGAAGCCGGGCAGGCCGCCTGGCTTGATCCCGAAACACCGCTCGAGACATTGCAGGCGCTGCTGGCCCAGCCTCAGCCAGCCTTGCGTGAGCGCCCACTGGCAACCGTGGTGAATGACCCGCGTATCGACGGGCCGGAGTGCCTCACGCCGGCATGAACCGGCGCGGCTACGTCGTCGTCACACCCTGAACTGGTTGATCAGGCGACGCTGCTGTTCGGCCAGGCGCGTCAACCCGGCACTGGCCTGGCTGGCTTCCTCGGCGCCACCGGCAACTTCCTGCGCGACCTGACCGATGTTGGTGACGTTGCGGTTGATGTCTTCGGCCACCGCGCTCTGCTCCTCGGCGGCACTGGCGATCTGGTTGTTCATGTCGTTGATCAGCGAGACCGCCTGGGTGATCGCCTGCAGCGCCTCGGCGGCGGCATCCGCCTGCTCGACGCTGCGTTGGGTGCGGCTCTGACTCTGCTCCATCACCTGCACCACATCCCGCGTGCCGTTCTGCAGCTGCTGGATCATCTGCTGGATCTCGCCGGTCGCCTGCTGCGTCTTCTGCGCCAGGTTGCGGACCTCGTCGGCCACGACGGCGAAGCCGCGTCCCTGCTCGCCGGCGCGGGCCGCCTCGATTGCCGCGTTGAGGGCGAGCAGGTTGGTTTGCTCGGCAATGCTGCGAATGGTCACCAGGATGGCGTCGATGTTCTCGCTGTCGCGGGCCAGCGTCTGCACCACCTCCACCGCGCGGCCGATCTCGTCGGCCAGTTCGGTGATGGTCGAGCCGGTGTCCTGCACGATGTGCCGGCCCTGATTGGCCGCGCGATCGGCATTGTTGGCGGCTTCGGCGGCCTGGGTCGCGTTGCGCGCCACGTCCTGGGCGGTGGCGGTCATTTCGTGCACGGCAGTGGCCACCAGCTCGATTTCCGCCAGCTGGGTCTGCACGCCCTTGTCGGTGCGGATGGCGATGTCGGCGGTGTGCTCGGAGGCATCGCTCACTTTCTGCACCGAGCTGACGACCTCGCCGATCATGCCCTGCAGGCGCGCGAGGAAGGCGTTGAAGCCGGCAGCGATCTGGCCTAGCTCGTTGCGACTGTCGATGTTCAGGCGCTGGGTCAGGTCGCCTTCGCCCTGGCCGATGTTGTCCAGCATGACCACCATTTCGCGCAGCGGGCGGGTGATGCGGCGGCTGATCAGCCAGATCGCCAGCAGACCGGCGAGGCCGATCAGCACACCGATGACCAGCATGGTGGCAAGGCTGCTGCGGCTTTCGTCGGCGAGGGCGACCATCAACTGGTCCAACTCCTTCATCACCTCGGCGGTCGGCAGCTCCAGCATCAGCACCCAGCGGGCCTCGGTGCCGGCAAAGGAAAACGGCAGGAACAGCGCTACGCGGCCACGGGCCTGATCGATTCGATAGTGGGTCTGACCGGCCGGCAACTGCTTGACCAGTGCCTGCTCCTCGGCGTCGAGTATCTGTGCGGCGGGCTTGCCGATAAGGCTGGTGTCGCGGCTGTAGGCGGCAAGGCGGCCGTTGTTGGAGATCAGCGCGATCTGGCCGACGCCACCGTAGAGCTGGGCGTTGGCCTCGCTCAGCAGCTGTTGGATGAAGTCGACGCTGATGTCCGCGCCGACGATACCGTGGAACTTGCCCTCGATTATGATCGGCGCATTGAACGACGACAGCAGCGACGTCTTGCCATTCATCTCGTAGGGTGCTGGATCGCCTACGCAGGGCTTGAGCTGCTCGCGCGGGCAGAGGTAGTACTCGCCGGCGCGCACGCCGGTTTCCAGCAGGCGGGTGTCCTCGATGTCGGTGAGCTTGTCGACCACCATCTGGCCGCTGGCGTCGCGGTAGATCCAGCTGGCGAAGCGGCCGTCGACCATGCCCGGGGCGTCGCCGCGGTACATGACGTCGTTGACGTCCACGCCGTTGGGCTCCCAGGCGATGTAGGTGCTGGTCAGATTGGGGTTCTCGAGCAGGGTCTGTCGCGCCAGATTGATCAGCTCTTCGCGCGTCAGGTTGGCCATCGGCATCCCTTCGTTATCGCTGAGGCCGGTCAGGGTGTGTACTCGAGCGAGGCCGGTGGCGATCTGCAGGGGGGCCTGGAGTTGTGCCTGGATGCGGCTGACCTGGGTCTGGGCGAGGGCAGTGACGCGCTGCTCGACCATGCCGTCGATCAGCGAACGGGTCCGCTCCTCGACCAGCGCCTGGCTGCGCATTCCGGAAACCATCGCATACAGCAGAAGTGCGGCGATCACGGCCAGGGTGCAGGCGCCGGCCAATGCGGCGAAGGCGGTCTGGATGGATCTGAACATGTGCGGAACTCCAATTGCGCAGCGGATAAAGAGGCTATCGGCAGGATTTGCGACAACTGCAGCGGTACGTTCGGTTGCCTGACAGGTGGGTCCGCGATAGGGTTTGTTCCCGTTTCGTACGCGGCCGCGCCGCCCGGCCCTGCGGGTTGCGCGGCAAATGGCGCCATGCGGCGTTGCGGGACTTGGCA
>NZ_JXXD01000247.1 GCF_000935215.1 Stutzerimonas stutzeri | reverse complement strand
CGGAGTTATAGAAGAAACGTGGTGCAGGGAGAGTCCATTACAGCCTCCTAGTCCCAACCTATACGCAAATGCTCAAAACCCTCTCCGGCTGGCTAAAGAAAGCGCAGGCCCAGCTACCGGAAGCGGAGGCGCAGGCGTTGTTATCCGCGCGGCTGGCGCCGGATATGTTTCCGTTGTCGACTCAGGTTCGCTTTGCCTGTGTGCAGGCGCGGGAGGCCGTTTGCCGGCTGAGAGGCGAGGCCTTCCCGGCTGTCATCAACGAGCTGCTGGACGAGGGGCGGCACGCTGGCGAGCGGCCGGGCACGCTGGCCGATGCCTATGCCCGGATCGATGAAACGGTGGCGTTGCTCGACGGCCTCGCCGCCGATGCGCTGGATGTGGACGCGGACAAGCCAATCGCCCATGAGCTGGCGAACGGGATGATCTTCGACCTGACCGCGGAGCAGTACGCCCGTGACTGGACGCTGGCGCAGTTCTATTTCCACGTGATGACCGCGTATTCGATCTTGCGTAGCGAAGGGATCAATCTCGGCAAGGCGGACTACGTGGCGCATATGCTGCCTTATCTGCGGCCGGAGACTGTTCCGAAGGGGTAGCGAGGTAGCCCGGACGTAGCGCGTGGAAAAGGCTTCGCCGTTTTCCACCCTACGCATGCGAGGTGTCGGCAGAGGAGTGCGGGGTAGCGTAGGGTGGACAACGCTGCGCTTGTCACTGATGCGAATCGACGGGCAGAGCAGGTGGTTGGCGAAACGCTCCGGGGCTTAGGGCGTCCAACCGGGATGCCGCGCCAGAGCGGTCGTATTTGCGAACGATGTTCGCCCACCTCGCCACAAAGCAGACCTCCCCATGCTGTTCCGCCGTTTCGAAAACCTCATCGATGTCTTCAAGCCCAGCCCGGACGTTGCGCCGCCGGCCGGGATGCTGCGCTTCTATGCCCATTACCTGAAGCAGGTCTGGCCGTTGATGACCGCCGTGCTGGTTGTCGGCTTCTTCGCGGCGTTGATCGAGGTGGCGCTGTTCAGCTTTCTCGGCCAGTTGATCGATATGGCCCAGGCGACCGATGACGCGCGGACCTTCTTCGCCGAGCACCGCAACGAGCTGCTGTGGATGGCGGCGGTGGCGCTGGTCATCCGGCCCCTGGTGTTCGGCCTGCACAATCTGCTGACGCATCAGGCGATCAATCCGGGGCTGACCAATCTGATCCGCTGGCAGAACCACCGCTACGTGCTCAAGCAAAGCCTGAACTTCTTCCAGAACGACTTCGCCGGGCGCATCGCCCAGCGGGTGATGCAGACCGGGCCGTCGCTGCGCGACTCGGCCATGCAGGTGATCGACGCGCTGTGGCATGTGGTGGTCTATGCCGGCAGCGCGCTGTATCTGTTCGCCGCCGCGGATCTGCGTTTGATCGTGCCCTTGCTGCTGTGGATCGTCGGCTACAGCGCCGCGCTCTGGTACTTCGTGCCGCGTATTCGCGCGCGTTCGGCGGCAGCGTCCGCGGCGCGCTCGAAGGTGATGGGGCGGGTGGTGGACGGCTACAGCAACGTCGCCACGCTCAAGCTGTTCGCCCATTCGCGGGAGGAGGAGAGCTACGCCCGCGAGGCGATGCAGGAGCTGCTTGGCAAGTTCCGCCTGCAGTCGCGCGTGATCACCAGCCTGGATTTCCTCATCACCTGCATGAACGGCCTGTTGATCGTCGGCACCGGCGCGCTGGCGCTGTGGCTGTGGAGCGAGGCGCTGATCACCACAGGCGCCATCGCCCTGGCGCTGGGCCTGGTGATCCGCATCAACAACATGGCCGAGTGGATCATGTGGGTGGTCAACGGCATCTTCGAGAACGTCGGCACCGTGCAGGACGGCATGAAGAGCATCGTCCGGCCGCGCGACGTGCTCGATCCCGAGGACGCCAGGCCGCTTGAGGTGGAGCAGGGCGGCGTGCGCTTCGAGGATGTGCATTTCCACTACGGCAAAAGCGGCGGGGTGATCAGCGGGCTGACCATCGACATTCGCCCGGGCGAGAAGATCGGCCTGGTCGGGCCGTCGGGTGCGGGCAAGTCGACGCTGGTCAACCTGCTGCTGCGCCTGTATGACCTGGAGAGCGGGCGCATCCTTATCGATGGGCAGAACGTCGCCGAGGTCAGCCAGGAGAGCCTGCGCGCCAACATCGGTGTGGTCACCCAGGACACCTCGCTGCTGGACCGTTCGATCCGCGACAACCTGCGCTACGGCAAGCCCGACGCCACGGAAGAAGAACTCTGGGCCGCGGCACGCAAGGCCCGCGCGGACGCGTTCATAGAGACCCTGGACGACAGCCAGGGCGGCAAGGGCTTCGAGGCGATGGTCGGCGAGCGGGGCGTGAAGCTCTCCGGCGGGCAGCGGCAACGCATCGCCATCGCCCGGGTGCTGCTCAAGGATGCGCCGATTCTGGTGCTCGATGAAGCCACCTCGGCGCTGGATTCGGAGGTCGAGGCGGCGATTCAGGAGAGCCTGGATACCCTGATGGAAGGCAAGACGGTGATCGCCATCGCCCACCGGCTGTCGACCATCGCGCGTATGGATCGGCTGGTAGTGATCGATGGAGGCCAGGTGATCGAGACCGGCACCCACGCCGAGCTGATCGCCCGCGGCGGGCTCTATGCGCGGCTGTGGCAGCACCAGACCGGTGGTTTTGTCGGGGTGGATTGATTCGAACGGGCGTGGGATCGGTAGCGGGTGAGTTCGTGCAGGCGGTCGAAGCCTGGCGCACGCGCGGCACTCCCACGCAGCGCAGCAGGTCTGTATCAGCTGTCCGGCCGTTTTCTCAAGAAGCAGGGGCGGGCTTGCGAGCCCAAATTCAATCGAGCGCAGAGGTGACCATGAATATCTTCCTGACATCCTCCTTTGCTGAGGTCGTGGACTTGTTTGTCAGGTTCACCGGGGGCGAGTGCCGCGGCAGGACGGTTACGCTGATTCCTACGGCAAGCCTTGCCGAGGAGGTCAATTCCTACCTTGTTGCGGCCAGGGAGGCGTTTGTCGAAGCCGGACTGGTGATCGATGAGCTCGAGGTTTCAACCGCAACTCAGGACGAGATCGTCAGCAAGCTCGAACGTGGCGATTACATCTATGTGTCAGGCGGCAACACCTTCTTTCTGCTGCAGGAGCTGAAGCGCAAGGGCGCGGACAGATTGATCGCGGAACAGGTCAGGGCCGGGAAGTGCTATATCGGCGAATCCGCCGGCTCCGCGATACTCGCCCCGAGCATTGACTATATTCGGGCGATGGACGACGTCACTGCGGCGCCTGAGCTGGAGTCCTGTACCGCACTGGGGCTGGTCGATTTCTACCCGCTGCCGCATTACCGGAATGCGCCGTTCGACGAGGCCGTCGAGCAGGTGCTGAAGGAGTATGGGCAGGCATTGGCGCTTCGCCCATTCAGCAATAACCAGGCGATCGTCGTGTCGGGTGGTCACGCTGAAATCCAAACGAGCGGCGAACGAGGCTAACGCCAACTTCAAGGCCTGCCTGCTCTGCCAAGCCTTTATCAGTTACCAAATGCCTTGCCGCCGCTACCTCTGGAGCAGTGGCATGGCGCGGGCTTGCAAGGCCCTGAGCAACGCGCACGGCACATTCCGGTTCGTCGTCGCGCCACCTGAACCCTCATACACTGCGCCCACTCGTACCTCTAGCGCAGTCATTAACTGAGAGGGAGCCCGCCATGAGCGATCGACAAGCCAGCGTCCGCCACGATGCCGCGCAGCAGCGCTATGAGCTGCTGGTCGACGGCCAGTCACTCGGCGCCGCCGAGTACAGCGAGCAGGGCGAGCGGATGGTCTTTACCCATACCGAGGTCGACCCCAGCCTGTCCGGGCAGGGGCTGGGCAGTGTGCTGGCCAAGGGCGCGCTGGAGGATGCGCGGCGCCGCGGCAAGCGGGTGGTGCCGCAGTGCGAGTTCATCGCCAGCTACATCGAGCGCCACGAGCAATGGCAGGACCTGGTCGATCCGGCCTGACCAGCACACCCTTCCAGGCGGGATTTATTGCCGGGGCTGATGCTCTTATCTGAGTGATCGCTGCCGCTGCGCCGGCACGGCATTGCACCAGCAGCTGGTTTCGTCAGAGGGCAATCGCGTGGATGGTCGAGAGTTTGTCTGGGCGCATTTCAAGCTCAATGCCGAGCAGCGCCTGCGTGGCTTCAACTTCTTCGTGGTGCTGGCGATCTTCGCCGATGGTGGCGTGCTGGCGGCGCTGCAGCGCGGCTTCTCGCCCGGGCTGCTGATCCTGCTCGGCGCCTTTACCGTCTTGCTGGCGCAGGTGTTCTGGCTGGTGGATGCACGCAGCCGGCAGCTGCTGGAGCTGACCATCACCGCGCTGAAGGAGATGGAGGCCGAGTTTCCCGAGAGCCACCGGCTGTTCGCTGCCGATGCGCTGGGGCAGAGCCGGGTGATCAGCTACACCTTCGCCATCCGCGCGCTGTTGCTGGCGCAGATGGGCTTTGGCCTTGGCGTGTTTGCTTACGGGCTTTACCAGTGGTGAGTACTGCGAGCGTGTCATCCGTCGCTGGCTGCGCTTCGCAGCCGAACGCTGGCGGCGGGCGCCCGGTCGGTATTGGTAACCACCGGGAGATCTGACGATGTCGACTTCGAGCAATCTGTTATGGGCCGCCCTGGCGATCGGGGCGGTGACGGGCATGCGCAGCATGCTGGCGCCGACACTGGTCAGCCGGGCGTTGAGCGAGCGCGATGACCTCGCCGGGGCGGGGGAGGCCGCGCAACTGCTGACGTCGGACACCGCGCAGACCTTTCTGCCAACGCTCGCGGCCAGCGAGATGATCGGCGACAAGATGCCCTTTGCGCCGGATCGCACCATCGTGCCGTCGATGATGTTTCGTGCGCTGTCCGGCGGCGTCAGCGCGGCGGCGTTGGCGGGTGTCCGTCGCGAGCCGGTGCTGGTGCCCGCGTTGCTCGGTGCGACGGCGGCGCTGGTCGCATCCAAGGTCGGGCTGAGCCTGCGCAAGCCCTATCAGCCGAGGCCGCTAGTGAATGCGGCGCTGGGTGCGGCGGAGGAATGTCTGGCGTTGGTGATTGGCCGAGCCGGGCTGCGGCGGGCGTTGGGTGAGGGTCGGCGCGGGCGGTAAGAAGCCATGTACTCCGCGCGTTTCGCGGGGCGGTGATGTGGACGCGTGGAAAGGCGTTGCCGTATTCCACCCTACGCGGGTTGCCCTCGGGACCCGTCAGTCCTGGCTGATCTCGGTCTTGTGCGGATTGCTCTGCAGCAAGCGCGCGTGGGCTTCGGGGTAGCGGTAGGCGAATGTGGCGTGCTGCGCGGCGACTTCCGCCTGCATGGCTTCGCGCTCATGGGCCGGCAGTTTGGCCAGGTATTTCCGGGTAATGGCGTATTTGGCGGCCATCAGCTCGTTCTCGGCTTCCCGTACCTCCACTTCGTAGGCTCTCGCGCGACGTTCCCGCAGCGCCGCCTGGTCGGTGTGCATGTTGCCGCCCTCATGCAGGACGAAGGCACTCTTCGAGTCGCCTTCCGTCTGTTCCATGGCGGGTTGCGCGGCCCAGACACCGGTGAATACCGACACGCACAGCAGCAGGCAGGACGGAACGATTGTCGGCAGATGCATGACTTGGCCCTCGCAGGACGTGGCAGCACTCGGGCCGCCGGATGAATCCAGCATACGCCAGCGGCAGCGGGCTCTCACCACCCCGGCACTGCGCCAATCGCCGCAGGGCTTGGTGTTTGCAGGGTGCCTGCGTCGGGCTGCCGTGCTCTTCCGAACGCCAGAAGTGCGGCTAGGACCGGGTGAGGCACGCGGCGGCAAAACAACGGGCC
>NZ_JXXD01000025.1 GCF_000935215.1 Stutzerimonas stutzeri | reverse complement strand
GCGCGCCCGCCTGCTGGCCCCGGGCGGGCTGGCCACCACCGAGATCAGCGGCAGCGGCGAGCAATGGGATCGCCCCAACGGCTGGGCGCCGTTGCAGTGGATCGCCATTCGCGGCCTGCAGCACTACGGCCATGACGCGCTGGCGCTGGATATCGAGGAGCGCTGGCTGACCATCGTCAGCCACCTGTTCGAGCGCGAGAACAAGCTGGTGGAAAAATACGTGCTGCGCCCGTGCACCGAGCACGCCAAAGGCGGCGAGTATCCGCTACAGGACGGCTTCGGCTGGACCAACGGCGTCACGCGCAAGCTCATGCAGCAGGACCCCAGCCATCAGGCCAACCGCTGCCGGGCCGGGCACTGTCGCCCGCCGCCCTAGGACATCTGGCGCGATGGTTGCGCGCAATCTCCCTACAAATGCAATGGATCAATAGTTATCGTACAACTGCTGGGCTATGATGACGGTTGCTTCCGCTTCTCAGAGATCGCCGTCCATGGATAACCAGAGCGCCCAGCCACGCGCCCGTCGCAAACACCGCAGCCTCGCCCAGGAGCTGGTCGCCGAACTGTCGCAGCAGATCCGCGACGGCATGTTGAAGCGCGGCGACAAGCTGCCGACCGAGTCCGCCATCATGCAGACGCAGGGTGTGAGTCGCACGGTGGTGCGCGAGGCGATCTCGCGCCTGCAGGCCTCGGGGCTGGTGGAAACGCGGCACGGCATCGGCACCTTCGTGCTGGATACGCCGAGCACCACCGGGCTGCGCATCGACCCGGCGACCATCGGCACCCTGCGCGACCTGCTGGCGATTCTCGAGCTACGAATCAGTCTGGAAGTGGAATCGGCCGGGTTGGCCGCGCAGCGCCGCTCGCCCGAGCAACTGGCGGCCATGCGCGCCTTTCTTGATCAGCTCAACCAGAGTGCGGCGCACTCCAGCGATGCGGTGTCCTCGGATTTCCAGTTCCATCTGCAGATCGCCGAAGCCACCGGCAACCGCTACTTCACCGACATCATGAGCCACCTGGGCACCACGCTGATCCCGCGCAGCCGGGTCAATTCCGCACGGCTGGCCCATGACGATCAGCAGCATTACCAGGCGCGCCTGGGCCGCGAGCACGAGCAGATCTACGAGGCCATCGAGCGCCAGGACCCGGAATCCGCGCGGGCGGCCATGCGGCTGCACCTGACCAACAGCCGCGAGCGGCTGCGCCAGGCCCACGAAAGCGCCGAAGCGGAAGTGCTGCAGAACTGATCGCCGCCCCGGCGCAGCTGGCGCCGGGTACGTCGACAGCCCTAGCGGCGGTAGGCCAGCAGGACGATACCGCCGACCACGATCAGACCGCCGACCACCTGCATGGCCCCGAGTACCTGCCCGAGGATCAGCCAGCCCAGCACCATGCCGGCCACCGGCTCGATGTTCATCACCGGCGCATTGCGCGCGATGTTCAGCCGCGGCATGCAGATGAACAGCGTCGAGAACGCCGCGCCGTAGAGCAGCACCAGGCAGGCGAGGGCGATCCAGCCGGCGGTTGCATTGGGCATGCCCAGACCACCGGGAATCAGGTCGCTGGCGCCGAGCAGGGCGGAGGCGGTGAATACCACGATCAGCGTCAGCATGCTGCGCACCGAGCCGGCCATGCTCGACAGCTTGTGCTCGGTGACCCACAGCGCCACCGCAAACACCGCGGCGGCGGTCAGGCTGAACAGGATCCCGGCGGTCCATTGTTCATCCGTCGCCTCGTTACTCATCAGGCGCGCGGGTACATCCAGCACCAGCACCAGGCCTAACAGGATCAGGCCCATGATTGCAAGCGCCACGCGGGTCGGCCGCGGCCCGCCCACTGCCCAGGTGAGCAGCGCCAGGAGGATCGGTGACAGGTTCACCACCAGCAGCGCCAGCGCCACCGGAATGCGCGCCACCGCCGAATAGATGCAAAAGCTCTGCACCGCGATCAGCAGACCCAGGAGGATCTGCCAGCGCCAGGTGGTCGGGCTCAGGCGCAGCGATTCGCGACGCCAGAACACCAGCGCGGCCAGCGCCAGCAGCGTCACCCCGGCGCGGCAGAGTATGGCCAGCAGCAGGCCGGTGCCGTGATCGAAGGCGATCCGCGCGGCGATGTGGTTGGCCGCGAACGAACAGGCCAACGTGGCCAGGACCAGTACAGCGATGTGGCGTGGAAACGGCGTGGCTAACATGGCAGGGCGATACGTCCTTAAACGAGGCGCTGCCCACAAGGCGGCTTTGCTTGGGCGAGTATCTCGGCAAACGATGCAGCGAAGCAGGCAGTGTGTGAGATCTTGCGAGCTAGAGCCCTACAAGGCAAAAACAGGCGAGGAAGCGGAGTTTACTTTTGTAAATGAGCATTCCGAGCCTGTTTTTAACGCAGGAGGGCCGACGCGCAGCAGATCGTGAGCTGGATCAGAGCACTACGCTCGGCAGCCACAGCGAAATCATCGGGATATAGGTCACCGCCATCAGCACGGCGAACAGCGCGGCGTAGAACGGCAGCAGCGCCTTCACGGTGTTCTCGATGGTGACCTTGCCGATCGCGGCACCGACGAAGAGTACCGCACCGACCGGCGGGGTAATCAGGCCGATCCCCAGATTGACCAGCATGATCATGCCGAAGTGCACCGGGTCGACGCCGAACGACGTCACCACCGGCAGCAGGATCGGCGTGAGGATCAGGATCAGCGGCGCCATGTCCATCAGCGTGCCCAGCACCAGCAGCATCAGGTTGACGCACATGAGGATCACGTAGCGGTTGTCCGACAGGGTCAGGAACGCGGTGGTGATCTTCGATGGGATCTGCATCAACGTCATGATGTAGCCGAAGCTGGCGGCGAAGGCGATCAGGATCATCACGATGGAAAGCGTACGCACCGTGCGGTGCAGCATCTTCGGCAGCTCGCGCCACTTGTAGTCGCGATAGATGAACATGGTGACGAAGAAGGCCCAGACCACCGCCACCGCAGCGGACTCGGTGGCGGTGAACACGCCGGAGAGTATGCCGCCGAGGATGATCACCATGGTCATCAGGCCCCAGAGCGCCTCGACGCAGATCTTCAGTGCCTGGCGCAGCGGCACCACTTCGCCCTTGGGGTAGTTGCGCTTGCGGGCGAACAGCAGGCAGAGCGCGGCCATGGCGGTGCTGAGCAGCAGGCCCGGGCCGATGCCGGCGACGAACAGCGCGGAGATCGACACGGTGCCGCCGGCGGCCAGCGAGTAGATCACCGAGTTGTGACTGGGTGGGGTCAGCAGTGCCTGCACCGAACCGGAGATGGTCACCGCGGTGGAGAACTCCCGCGGGTAGCCCTTCTTTTCCATTTCCGGGATCAGCACCGAGCCGACCGAGGCCGTGTCCGCCAGGGACGAGCCGGAGATGGCGCCGAAAAAGGTCGAGGCGGTGATATTGACCAGTGACAGGCCGCCGCGGACGAAGCCGACCAGCACCCCGGCGAAGGCGACCAGGCGGCGGGCCATGCCGCCTTCGGCCATGATCGCGCCGGCCAGGACGAAGAACGGAATGGCCAGCAGGGAGAATTTGTTCACGCCGCCGGCGATCTGGATCATCACGGCGTGCAGGGGAATATCGATCCACCAGGCACCGACCAGAGTGGCCAGGCCGAGGGAGTAGGCTACCGGAACGCGTAGCAGGATAAGGACGATGAAACTGCCCAACAGGACGACGGCATCCATTACACGGACTCCTTGGACTCTTCGCGGGCTTCGTAGTCGACGACACGGCGCTTGCTCTGGTCGCCGTACAGCAGTTGCTCGATGACGAACAGCAGGGTGATGAAGCCGCCCAGTGGAATCGGCGCATAGCTGAAACCGACGCGCATCCAGGGCAGGGTGCTCAGGTACTGGTTCCAGGTGGCAACGCACAGCTTGTAGCCCCAGATCAGCATGAACAGGCTGATGGCCGCCATGGCCAGGCGCACGAACAGGATGATGAAGGGCTGGGCCAGCGGCGGCAGGCGATCGCTGAGCACCTGTACGGCCATGTGCGCGCCGGCGCGGTAGCTGGCGGCGGCGCCGACGAAGGTGAACAGCACCATCAGCAGGATGGCGATGGGCTCGGGCCAGCCGAGGCCCTGGCCCAGTGCGTAACGGCTGAACACGCCCCAGGGGATGATCGTCGCCATGATCACGATCGCCGTGGCCGCGACGATGACGCAGGTGCGATAGATGGCGTCATTGACGCCCAGAACCAGGTTTTTCATGAGAGTCCACCGGTTGCATCGCGACGGCACGGGCCGCCGCGATGCGCTTGCACGAGGATTACTGAACGGCTTCGATGCGCTTGATCAGTTCGGCGTATGGCGCGGGCGCGCCGTACTTCTCGCGGATCGGCGCGGTGGCGTCGAAGAAGGGCTTCTTGTCGATTTCGATGAACTCGACCCCGGCTTCCTTGAGCTTGGCTTCGCTGGCGGCGGACTTCTCGTCCCACAACTTGCGCTCTTCGAACTGCGCTTCCTTGGCGAACTTCTTCACCAGGTCCTGCTGTTCGGCGCTGAGCTTGTTCCAGGTGGTCTTGGAGATCACGATCGGCTCGGGCAGGATCAGATGGCCGGTCAGGCTGTAGTACTTGGCGTTGCGGAAGTGGTTGTGCTCGAGCATGGTCGGCGGGTTGTTCTCGGCACCGTCGATCACGCCGCTCTGCAATGCGCTGAAGATCTCGCCGGTGTCCATGGCGATACCGCTGGCGCCCAGGGCGTTGAAGGTTTCGATGAACATCGGGTTGCCGATCACGCGGATCTTCATACCCTTGAGGTCTTCCAAGCTGCGTACCGGCTCCTTGGTGTAGAGGTTGCGCACGCCGCCATCCATCCAGGCCAGGCCGACCATGTTGAATTCGGAGTTGGTGATCTTGTCGAGGATCTCCTGGCCGATGTCGCCATCGATGACCTTGCGCATGTGTTCATGGTCGCGGAACACGAACGGCATGTTGAACACGTTGACGTCCGGGACCACCGGTCCGAGGGTGCCGAGGCTGACGCGGGTCATCTGTACCGCGCCGAGCTGCACCTGCTCGACCACTTCCTTTTCCGAGCCGAGAACACCGCCGGCGAACATGCGGTAATCCAGTTCGCCCTTGGTGGCTTCGGCGATCTTCTTGCCCATGTTCTCCTGCGCGACCACCGTGGGGTAGCCGGCCGGGTGGATCTCGGCAATCTTCAGCGTCATGGCATGTGCCAGCCCGCTGACGCAGAAGGCGAAGGGTAGGGCGGTAACGAGCAACTTGCGTTTGAGGTTCATGACACTCTCCATCTTGTTTTTGTTGGTGTGCAGCGTTGCGAGAAGCGAGGTTGGGCACGCAGCGGCCCTTCCCTGATGAGTCAGTTGAAAGCGGGTTCCTCCAGCCCGGTGACGCCTGGGTTCAGGGCGAAGACGCCACCGGCCAGCGGCTGGTCGCTCAGATCGCCGCCGGGGCGGATCGAGGTGACGAACAGGGTGTCCAGGCGCGCGCCGCCGAAAGCACACATGGTCGGTTTCTTCACAGGCACGGCGAGCGATCGGTCCAGGCGGCCATCGGGCGTGAATCGGTGGATCAAGCCGGCATCGTTGCCGCATATCCAGTAACAGCCATCGGCATCCACCGCGGCACCGTCGGGTCGGCCGGGATGGTCGAGCATGTCGACGAACAGGCGTCGGCCGCTCGGCGTGCCGCTGTCCGTGTCGTAATCGAAGGACCAGATCTTCTGCACGCTGGGGTGCGAATCGGACAGGTACATGGTTCGTCCGTCAGGGCTGAAGGCCAGGCCGTTGGACACGATGAAACCGTCGAGCTGCGGCCGCAGTGGTGCATCGTTGGCATCGTCATCCAGCCGGTAGAGCGCGCCGACTGGATGCCCGGCGGCCATGTCCAGCGCCATGCTGCCGGCCCAGAAACGGCCCTGGCGATCACAGCGGCCATCGTTCATGCGCATATCGGCCAACTGGTGCTCGATGGCCGCCAGCGCGTGGCTGTCGAGTCGGCCGTCCGGGCGCGTCTGCAGGGCGAAGAAGCCGCTCTCCATGCCGGCCACCCAGCCATCGCCGCGGCGCGCGATGCAGGCCAGCATCTGCTCGCCCTGCCAGCGGGAAACCTGGCCGTCGGCAGCGTTCCAGCGCAGCAGTTCGCGATTGGGGATGTCGACCCAATACAGCGCCTGTTCGGCGGCGACCCAGACCGGGCTTTCGCCGGTGGCGCAGCGCAGGTCGGCGATGAGTTCAGCTTCACTGGCCATTGCGTTTCTCTTTGTTGTTGTAGGCGGGCGAAGGGGGTCGATCAGTCGAAGGGGCCAGCCGCGACGAAGGCGCCGCCCTGGTAGATGCCAGCCGGGTCGTCAGCGCTGTACGGCGGTTGCTGCTCGACCTTGTCGCGGAACGCTTCGGAGCTGTCCTGCGCTTGGAAGCCCAGGTGCTCGGCCAGATGGTTGTCCCACCACACGTCGCGGTTGGCGGACATGCCGTAGACCACGGTATGGCCGACCGCTGGCGTGAACAGCGCGCAGCGCATCAGCTCGGTGAGGTCGCGGAAACTGAGCCAGGTGCTCATCATCCGGCGGTTGGCCGGTTCGGGAAACGAGGAGCCGATGCGGATGCTGACGGTCTCGATGCCGTAGCGATCGTGGTAGAAATTCGCCATGTCCTCGCCGTAGGACTTGGACAGGCCGTAGTAGCCATCCGGGCGGCGTGGTGCGTGGGCATCCAGGGTTTCGGTCTGCGGGTAGAAGCCGATCACGTGGTTGGAACTGGCGAAGACCACACGCTTAATGCCGTGCAGGCGGGCTGCTTCGTAGATGTGGAAGGTGCCGCGGATATTGGCGTCGAGGATTTCCTCGAACGGCCGCTCGACGGAGACACCGCCGAAGTGGGCGATGGCGTCGACACCTTCGCACAGGGCATGCACGGCCGCCTTGTCGGCGAGGTCGCAGGGCACGACTTCCTCGTGTTCACCGGCTGCCGGAGTCATCGGCGCGATATCGGACAGTCGGAGGATGCGGGCGTAGGGCTGCAGCTTTTCGCGTAAGACCTTACCAAGGCCGCCTGCCGCTCCGGTGAGCAGAAGACGGCCAAGCGTGGGATTGGGGGTAGTAGTCATCGGGGCGCCTGTCATTATTGTTCTTGAAGTCATCTGTTATCATATGACATGTGCCAAATATCAGCATCTAGTCGCATGAATGTCAACACGCTTAAAGTCGTATTTGATGACATATGTTGCTTCTCAGCGTCACTTCCGTTGTGTTGTCCAAGCTAAAGCGCTGCGACAGAGGGCTCCAGAGGAGCGGCGCCCGAGATTGATAAAAGCGGGGCGCTGCCAGCAATATTTTCGATAGTTGTATGATGACTGTCCCGAAACAGAGTGCGTAACGAGGTCGGTGCGTGGTCAGCACACTGCCGAAGCGCTGCTGGTGCACACCGTAATGACTGCTATGGAGGCTGCCGAACCCGGTGTCCTGAGCGGCCGTTATCAGCCGCTGAGGCTCAGAATTGCCTGACCAGCGCCGCAGCGAGGATACCGGCGGCAATCGCCGGCAGCGGCTTCTTCAGCACCAGCATGGTCACTGCCGTGGCTAGCAGCGCCAATCGCGCGCCAGCATCACCCTGCAAGGCCATCGGCGCAACGATCGCCACCAGTACCGAGCCGGACATGGCGGTGATGAACTGGCGGACGCGGTCGCTGATGGGCACGAAGGCCATGACGAACACGCCGCCCCAGCGCGTCGCCAGGGTCACCAGTGCCATGACCAGCACCACGGTCAGCGCGCCTGCGCCCGTCGCATCAAGATTCACGCGCTTTCTCCTTCCACAGCAGCCCGGTCGCGCCACCGGCGAGGGCACCCACTACCACGTGGCTGTTCTCCGGCAGGTAACGGAAGGCGAGCAGCGAGGCGCCGGCGGCAACGCTCCAGATCACCAGCATGCGCAGGTTCTTTTCACCGCCCACCACCATGGCCAGCAGAAAGCAGCCCATCACCATGTCCAGCCCCAGGCGCTTCGGGTCGCTGACCGCACTGCCGAAGTGGATGCCCAGCCAACTGCCCACCACCCAGAACGACCACAGCGCCAGGCCGCCACCGAGCAGCAGGCCGAAGCCCGGGCGGTCGCGGTTAAAGGCCTGCATGGCCATCGCCCAGTTGGCGTCCGAGGCGATCAGCATCACCCCGTAGCGCCTGCCCGGCGGCAGCTGGCGCAACCAAGGATAGAGTGTGGCGCCCATCAGTAGGTGGCGGGCGTTGATGGCAAACACCGTGATCATCAGGGTGAGCAGCGGCACCTGCGTTCCCCACAGCTCCAGCGCAGCGAACTGTGAGGCGCCGGCGAACACCAGCGCGCTCATCGTCAGGATCACCGAATCGTCCAGCCCGGTCTGCACCGCGGCGAGGCCGAAGGCGGCGCCGAACAGGGTGACGAAGATGGAAATCGGCGCGAGCTGGCGAAAACCGGCCCAGACCATGCGCCGGTCGAAATGATGCAGCTCGCTTTCTGCGTCAGTCATGCACGAATCCTCCAGATGGCAGCGCTGGATCGAGTCATTCAACGTCCAGCCCGCCAGATTAGGGGGTGTTGCCGCGACGGAACAGCGCAGTTGGCGTCGGATCGGGCGGTACAGATTCGCGCGAGCAGTCGATTGCGCGGCAATGAAGGCTTCGGCCTGTCGACGCTGCGCCTCGCCAGTCATCCACCGATGCTATGGGTGGCTATGTCCGATTCTGATTTTGCAGTGTGATGGGCTGCCGACGGCTAGAAGCTGCCGATTGCAGCAGAAGGCTTATCTGGCTGGAATGGCCGAACTGGACAGATTTGCCGTCCAGAATCCGAGAGTGATCTGCCATGCCGGGTTTTTTTAGCCGTAATAAGATATCTATTCATGACGTCTTATCGTATTTAAGATGTTATTAAATGACTGCTTAATATTCTTTCAAGGTTGCTTAGTGTGCGTTTAGTAGTATCTTATCCTTTATAGGATGTCGCTTGGTATAATCTTATGAAAGGCTTTTTCCCTGTTCAAAGTGCCTCTCTGCTTTACCGTATAGGCCTTCTGGTGAAAGAGGCGCGTCTGCGCATGGGGCTGCGCCAGGCTGACCTTGCAGAGCGGGCTGGGATTTCTCTCCGAGCTGTTCGTCACATTGAGGGGGGCAAGGCTGAAGGTGTTTCGCTGCACGACTTCATGCTCGCGTTGTTCACCGTTGGGATTTCTGACCGGGTTTTCCAGGCGCTGATCGATGACCCAGCGCTTGATCTCGACGCTTTGGAAACCAATGCGACCAAGCGCGTCAGGCTGCCGCGCAGCAACGCGGAGGACTTCTAATGTCGCGCGCTTACATCTACATGGAATGTCCGGAAACGGGTGAGACTGTGACGCTGGGCAGGCTGACCCTTGCTGGTGGCACGGGAACCTTCGTCTATGCGCCGGAGATCGTGGAAGCCAAGCGTTGGGTGCCTGATCCGATACGGTATCCGCTCTCCACTCGACCCATTCAGGTACATAAGAATGGCGGCGTCCCCGGCTTCATTGATGATGCGATGCCAGATGGCTGGGGAGAACGCCTGTTGCGCCGTACCCGAAAGGGCGAGCTCACTCCGATCCAGCTCCTGCTGTTATCTCCTAACGAAGATCGCGCCGGAAATATCATGGCTGGCGAAGATCGCACACCGCGGCCGGGAATAGGCGAAAGGCCTGTGAAAATGCTTGAAGCCAAAGGGCTCGATCATTTCATAGATGTTTGCGCTGCGATTTATGACAGCCAGCTGAGCGCCGAGCAGCTGGAGGCATTAAGAATACGGGATCAGCGCTCAGCTGTTGGTGGTGCCAGGCCCAAGCGCACGTACCGCTTTGATCACAAGCTGATTCTTGCCAAGCCACGCGACAAGTTTGATCACTACGACCTGCCGAAATTCGAGTATGCCTGCATGACTTTTGCGGCTACCAAGGGGATGAGTGTCGCTCGGACTGCACTCCATCAAAGTGAAAGGGGCAACACGCTGCTAGTGGAGCGATTCGACCGAAAATGGTCAGAGAGTGATGCAAGGTTTCGCCGCATTCCGATGATGAGTGGCTTAACTCTTCTCGATGCCGAATGGCAGGTGCAGCGCAACAACGGGTGGATCTACGCGGCGCTCGCCGATGAGCTGTACCGCAGAGGCGCGCCGGATTCTGATAGGCAGGCGCTCTACAGGCGAATGGCCTACAACGCTCTGGTCGGCAACAGTGACGATCATCCTCGCAACCACGCAGTGATCTGGCAGGAAGGCGCTTGGCGCCTCTCGCCCATGTATGACGTTCTTCCCGTGCTGGGAGAGGGGCCTGCGCAGGGGCTGGCGATGGAAGTTGGTATCAACGGTACTCTCCTAAGTCGAGCTAACCTGCTTAGCCAGCATGAGCATTTTGCACTGACGGAAGATGAGGCGGCCGGCATATTGGACGAGGTCGCTTCTTGGGAGTCGGAGCTGATGGAGCACTATGCAGAGCATTTGGCTGGGGCTGAGCTGGATGCGGCGGTGGACGCAACAAGCAGCGAGAGACTGCTGGTCTAGAGCGGGCTGCGAAGGCTTCTCCTGCACTCTTGGTCCTTGCTTTAGTGTCGAGCAGCGCAATCGTCACAGGCCTGAATAGCCCCAGCTCTGGTCGACCCATTCGAACCTCAACTTGTGGCCGTCAGCAGCCCGCCCCATGGTGTTGGCGCTGGGATTGGCAGCAGGTCCCGGGCAATGTCGCTGGCCGCTTGGCGCACGGCATTGCGCGCCGCCTCCAGCGTCGGGTTGTCGTTGTCGTCGCGCCAGGCCAGGTGCAGCTCGGCGCAGATGCCCGCTGGCAGCGGCAGCTCGCGAAAGCGCACCTGTTGGAAGCGGATCGCGCTGGCCCCGCGTGGCACCAGCGCCAGGCCGAGGCCAGCGTTCACCAGCGAGAGGATGGTCAGCGTCGAGCCCAGCGACTGGACGAATTCGGGCTGGATACCGCTGGCGCGGAACAGCCCGGTGTGCAGCTCGTTGAACGGCTGCCAGGCGCCATGGGCATAGAGGATGAATGGCTCGCCGTGGAGCATTTCCAGGGTCGGCGCCGGATGCTGCGCCAGCGGGTGGTCGGTCGGCGTGGCCAGCACGAAGGGCTCGCGCAGCAGGCATTCACTGACCAGTCCCGGCTGCTGCAACGGCTCGCGCACCACCGCCAGGTCGACCCGACGCGCGCGCAGAGCCTGCAGTTGTTCGAAGGTGGTGGTCTCCAGCAGGTTGATGGCCACGCCTGGCCGTTCCCGGCGCACCTGGGTGATCGCGCGCGGCAGGAAGTCGTAGACCGCGCTGGCAACGAAGCTGATGGTCAGCGAGCCGCTCTCGCCCAGTGCGGCCAGGCGCGCACCTTGTGCGGCGCGGTGGGCCTGGTCGAGCAGGGCCTGGGCCTCGACGAAGAAAGCGCGGCCGGCGGCGGTGAGTGCTACCGAGCGCGTGCTGCGGGTGAACAGCGCGACGCCGAGCTGGTGTTCCAACAACTGGATCTGCCGGCTCAGCGGCGGCTGGGTCATGTTCAGGCGCTCGGCCGCGCGACGGAAATTCAGTTCGCTGGCCAGGGTGGTAAAGCAGCGCAGCTGGGCGAGTTCGAACATTGATCCGTTCCTGGTATCAATCGAGAGCTTTAATGAATTGGACCGTATCAATCAGCCGACGGATTATCCAGCGCATCCCCTGACTGGCGAGGCGGCGGCACGAATGAGCGACCTGTACGAAGCGGACCGCATCAGCTGGATCGGCCTGCGTGCTGTGGAGTTGCCGCTGCAGCGGCCGGTCAGCGACGCCAAGGTACTCACCGGGCGACAGCTGCCCCTGGCGTCGGTCAGCCTGCTGTTCGTCGAGCTGCAGTCGCAGCAGGGCCATCACGGCCTCGGTTTCAGCTACAGCCTGCGCACCGGCGGCCCCGCGCAATATGCCCACGCGCGGGAACTGGCGCCGCTGTTGCTGGGCGAAGACCCCAACGACATCGCCCGCCTGTGGAGCCGGCTGAGCTGGGCCAGCGCCTCGATCGGGCGCAGCGGCCTGGCGGTGCAGAGCATCGCCGCGTTCGACACCGCACTCTGGGACCTCAAGGCGCGCCGTGCCGGTCTGCCGCTGGCCAAGCTGCTCGGCGCCCATCGCGATGCGGTGCCCTGCTACAACACCTCCGGCGGTTACCTGCAGGCGCCCATCGAGGAGGTCATTGAAAAGGCCGAAGCCTCCCGCGCGCGTGGTATCGGCGGGGTCAAGCTGAAGGTCGGCCAGCCCGACCGGCACGCCGACCTGCGGCGGGTCGCGGCGCTGCGCAGGCACTTCGGCGACGAGGTGGCGCTGATGGTGGACGTCAACCAGCAGTGGGACCGCACCACCGCGGCGCGCATGGGCAGGGCACTGGAGGAGTTCGACCTGACCTGGATCGAGGAGCCGCTGGACGCCCACGATCTGGAAGGCCACGCCGCCCTGGCCGCTCAGCTGATCACCCCGGTCGGCACTGGCGAGATGCTCGGCAGCGCGGCCGAAGCCTGTGCCTTCGTCGAGCGCGGGGCGGTGGATGTGATCATGCATGACGCGCCGCGCATCGGTGGTTTCACGCCGTTCCTGCAGGTGGCCGAGGCGGCGCGGCGGCGCGGCATCGTCATGGCGCCGCACTTCGTCATGGAATTGCATATCCACCTCGCTGCGGCCTACGAACACGCCACGTGGGTCGAGCATTTCGAATGGCTCGAGCCGCTGTTCCAGGAGCGACTCGAGATCCGCGATGGCTGCATGCAGGTGCCGACCCGACCCGGCCCGGGCTGGGGCTGAGCCTCAGCGAGCAGGTGGTGGGTTGGACGCTGGCGTGCGAGACGTTCGGCACCAAGCCGTGACGGCAGCCCCTCTGCTGGCGCAGAGGGGCGCAGGTTCAGG
>NZ_JXXD01000246.1 GCF_000935215.1 Stutzerimonas stutzeri | reverse complement strand
GCCTTTCCGTCATTGGCCCTATAGGTGAAAGTGGTCGTACCGTTCCAGTTCAGCTTCGGTGTGAAAGTAGCTCTGTCGCCGCTAATCGTTACCGTGCCGTGGGCATTGTTCGGCGCGTTCACAAGGCTGTAGGTAAGCGTATCGCCTTCGACATCATTAGCGACCAGCACCACAGTGCCGGCCGTGTCCTCTGCCGTGGTCAGAGTGCGATTGCTTGCCACAGGCGCATCGTTCACCGGCCGCACTGTGATGGTGATGGT
>NZ_JXXD01000245.1 GCF_000935215.1 Stutzerimonas stutzeri | reverse complement strand
CCCCGCAGCGAGCCGGTAAGGGCGGCATTCAACCGCTATGTCGAGTTCATCACCGAAGAGCTGAAAGGCAAGGTCGCCTATTACGAGATCTGGAACGAATGGGACGTCGAGGACCCGCGCGACCCGGAATTCACCCAGGATTACGCGCGGCTGATCGCCGATGCGTCCGGGATCATCCGGCAGCGCGCGCCCGGCGCCAAGGTGCTCGCCGGCGCCGTGACCAGCCAGGGCATCGACTCCGGTTTCGCCCTGCGCCTGCTGGAGAACGGCCTGATGCAATCGGTGGACGGCCTGTCCTTGCATCCCTACGTGCACTGCCGCGGCTGGCGGCGCAACACCCCAGAGGCCTGGATCGAATGGATGAGCGAGGTCGACAAGGACCTGACCCGCGCCGCCGGACGCCCGGTACCGCTCTACCTGACGGAGATGGCCTGGCCCGCCCATCAGGGCGCATGCGGCATCGATGAAAGCCTGCAGGCGGCCTACCTCGCCCGCGCCTTCTTCCTGGCCAAGACGCTGCCGAGCATCAAGGGCATGTGGTGGTACGACTTCCGCAACGATGGCACCGACAAGACCGAGCGCGAACACAACTTCGGCCTGGTACGGCAGGACTTCACCCTCAAGCCGGCCTATTCGGTGCTCGCCTCCATCAGCCCGATCGTCAGCCAGTACAGCTTCCTCAGCCGCGAAGAGAAAACTCCGGGTGACGTGGTGATGCTGCGATTCGCACGCGCAGACGATGAGCTGATAGTCGCCTGGAGCACCGGCAAACCGCGGACCGTGGAGCTGCAGAACGCCGAAGGCCAGGCGGGCCAGGTGGCGCTGATCAATACCGCCCAGCCCCAGCACGGCCGCGTGGTGACCAGTACCGAGTGGAAGTGTCCGGGCAAAGGCAAGGCGTGCAGCACCGAGGTGGAGCTCGATGGATTCCCGAAAATCATCAGCCTGCGCGCGGTGCAGAACGACGGTTGATCCCTGTCGCGACATGCACTGACCGCACGACCGGCCACCCAGGCGAAACGCAACCGGACCAGCACGCGCTGGCCAACCCACATTGACAGCCAAGCACGACGCATCGCTTCGCCAGCCGCCACCTGGCGGCGCACACCTTCCCCGCAAGGAGAGCCCTACATGATCGCCATCAACGCCCGTTTCCTGACTCAGGAAACCCGCGGTGTGCAACGTTTTGCCGAACAGGTCTGCCTTGAGCTTGCCGCCATGCGAAAGGACCTGACATTCATTGCGCCGGACGACATTCGCATGCACGCCAGCGCCGAGCGCCTGCAGGTGCGGCGGATCGGCCGGAACCACGGGCATCTGTGGGAGCAGCTGGACCTGCCTCTCTGGCTGGCGCGCCATGGCTATCCGCCGCTGGTGTCACTGTGCAACACGGCACCGCTGATCTACCGCAACCAGATCGCCACCCATCACGACATCACCTACGTGCGCCATCCGGAAAGCTATTCGCGCGCCTTCCGCAGCGTCTACAAGGGGCTCACGCCGCTGCTGCTCAAGCGCATCAAGGCGCTGATTACCGTCAGCGACTTCTCACGCAAGGAAATCGCCCGCTACTACGGCTACCCGAGCGAGAAGATCTGCGTCGTCCCCAACGCGGTGTCGGCCAAGTTCCATCCGCCGAGTGGCGCGGATCGCAGCGGCAATGCCAGGCCATACGTACTGGCGGTGTCCTCCCCGAACGCGCACAAGAACTTCGCGCGAATGGTCGCGGCCTTCCTCAGCCTGGAAGGCTTCGATGACGTGGAGCTGCATATCGTCGGCGACTCGCACTCGGTGTTCTCCGGCTCCACCTCCAGCATGGATGGCAATCCGCGCGTACGCATTCTCGGCCGGCTGAACGACGATCAGCTGGTGCGCGAATACCAGGGCGCCACCGCCTTCGTGTTTCCTTCGCTCTACGAAGGCTTCGGCATTCCACCGCTGGAGGCCCAGGCCTGCGGATGCCCGGTGATCGCCGCGCGGGCCGCGTCGATACCCGAAGTGCTCGGCGAGAGCGTGCTCTATTTCGAGCCCCTGAACATCGAGGACATCGCACGCTGCATGCGCCACGTGCTGCAGGACGCGCGCCTGCGCGACGACCTGCGCACCCTCGGCCTGGCCAATGTGGAGCGCTACTCGTGGAAACGCTCGGCGCAAACCGTATCGCAGCTGATCGACAAGGCGCTGATGGGCAAGCCCAGCCCGCCGTCCTTTATCGCCTGGTCATCGGGCCGCCCCTGATGCGCGACGAATGCAGTCCCGACATTCAACTCCATCAATCAAGCGAGGCAGACCATGGAACGGTTGGCGCATATCGACGCGCTACGCGGCAGCGCAGCCCTACTCCTGATTTTCCAGACCCTGCTGCTGCCACTGTCAGACGGCTGGGCGCTGCAGCACGCCCTGGACCCCGGGCTGCTGGCGATGCTCTGGTTCCTGCTGTGCTGCGGTTTCATCGTGCCGGCCAGCCTGCACTCCAGCGTCGACGGCGGGCGAGGCTTCGTCGTCCGCCGCCTGCTGCGCCTGCTGCGCCTGCTGCCGGTCTACCTGCTGGCGGTGCTGCTGACCGCCATTCTGTTGCCGACGGCACCGGCCTGGCTGCCGGGTGTGGCCGCGCCAGGCAGCGCCATGGCGTTCGAGGTCATCGGCGCTTACGGAGCGCTGCCGCCAATCCTGCTGTTCTACGGGTTCTGCCTGCTGCTGCAGGTGCTCGGCCTGTTGCACAGCGTCAGTCTGCGGACCAGCTGCGCGCTCGTGCTGCTGGCGGTGGCGCTGCTGCTCGCCCTGGCGCGGCAGCTGCTGGACACAGAGCTACCGGTCACGCTGCCGCTGGCGCTATCACTGATGTTTTTCGCATCACTCAGGTACGAGGCCAAGCATGAAAGCAGCAGCTACGCCCGCAGACGAGCCCGCGAATATGCGCGCTACACGCTGCGAATCTACCTGCTGGTGCTGCCGATCATCTTCCTGGCCGGCTGGTCTGCGGACGCAACCGCCTGGCCCCGGGACCTGCTCACCTATGCCCTGGCCATCGTGACCTTCCTGCTGGTCACTAGCCGGCTACCGCTACGGGCACCGCCGCTCGTCTGGCTTGGAAGCCTCAGCTACTCACTCTATTTGCTGCTGTCGGCGATGCAGCGCCTGAGCGAGCTGCTGACCCAGGCGCTCGGCCTGACCGGCCCGGCCGCCAGCCTGGCTGGCGCTGTCTTCGGCCTGCTGCTGGCCCTTGGTAGCGCCCAGCTCTGCCGACAGTTGCTGGATCTGCCGCTGGCTCACGCCGGCAGGCGCCTGACCAGACAGGGCGATCTGATGCCACTGGCACGCCTGCACAGCCGCTGAGGCTCACCGCCTCGCTGCTCACTCTTTCTCGATCAAGGATGTCATGCCATGAAAGTTGCCATCGTTCACGACTGGCTGGTGACGTATGCCGGCGCCGAGCGCGTGCTCGCCGGGCTGTGCGCCGTCTGGCCGGACGCCGATCTGTTCGCCGTCATCGATTTTCTCTCCGACGCCGACCGTGCCCACCTCGGCGGCAAGCGCGCCACCACCACCTTCATCCAGCAACTGCCGAAGGCGCGCACCCATTACCAGAAGTACCTGCCGCTGATGCCGCTGGCCATCGAGCAGCTCGACATGTCCTCGTATGACCTGATCATTTCCAGCAGCCACGCAGTGGCCAAGGGCGTGCTGACCGGGCCCAACCAGCTGCACATCAGCTACGTGCATTCGCCCATCCGCTACGCCTGGGACCTGCAGCACCAGTACCTGCACGAAGCCAGCCTGGAGCGCGGCATCAAGGCCAAGCTGGCGCGCATGCTGCTGCACTACATGCGCATGTGGGACCAGCGCACCGCCAGCGGCGTCGACGAGTTCATCGCCAATTCGCACTTCATCGGCCGGCGCATCAACAAGAGCTACCGGCGCCAATCCACGGTGATCTACCCGCCGGTCGACACCCGCCAGTTCACCCTGCACGAGGCCAAGGAAGACTTCTATCTCACCGCCTCACGGATGGTGCCCTACAAGAAGATGCCGATGATCATCGAGGCATTCGCGGCCATGCCGGACAAACGCCTGATCGTCATCGGCACCGGCCCGGAAATGGAAAAGGCCCGTGAAGCGGCCGGGCCCAACGTCACCCTGCTCGGCTACCAGAGTTTCGAAGTGTTGCTGCAACACATGCAGCGCGCCAAGGCATTCGTCTTCGCCGCCGAAGAAGATTTCGGCATCGCGCCGATCGAGGCGCAGGCCTGTGGCACGCCGGTGGTCGCCTACGGGCGCGGCGGCGTACTGGAAACCGTGCGCGGGCTCGAACATGCCGAACCCACGGGCGTGTTCTACCCGGAGCAGACCACCGCCTCGCTCATCGCCGCCATCGGCGAATTCGAGGCCCAGTGCTCGCGCATCATCCCGGAAAACTGCCGACGCAATGCCGAGCGCTTCTCCAGCGAACGCTTCCAGCAGGAAATCCGCGCCTTCGTCGACGCGCGTCTGCGCGAAGCCAGGGCCTTCGACCTTCAGCAGAGCTCCGCGCCCTTGCCGGCCCCCAGCACGCCGCTCTACCCGGCAGCCGTGATGCCGATCAAGCACGCCTGAGCGTAGTCCCCATCAACCCCATTCACTTACGAGGTTTCAAGGATGAACACAGTAAAAAAGTGGATGAGAGTGACCCGAGCGCTCGGGTTCGCTCTCGTTGTAGCGATCGAGCCCGCCAGCGCTGCGGTGAACGCCGACACGCTGATCACCGATCCGACCAACCCGTCCGGCCAGTTGCCGGCCTGCACCAGCGCCGGCAGTGCGAGCGTCATCGCCTACAGCGACTCGTCAACCGACGCCACGCCACGCTGTGGCTCCAGTGGCGGCGGGCAGCAGGAAAGCCCGTCCGCTCATCAACCGTATCGATTCGCGGAACCGGCGTCCGGTTCGTTCTGGAGTCCGCCGGCAGACAGCAGGCGCTATTCATTCTGATCCGGGCGGTTACCGCACCGGGTTATGCAGGAGCACAGGCATGAGCACAGAAGAAACATCCAGAACGTCGCTGATTCTGGCCGATGGCTATTCCTACACCGAACTCATTCCCGCACCCGGCGCGCCTGACGGACCGTCGGGCAATGGATTCATCCGCATCTTCCATGCCTTCTTCAGCCCCAACGAAGAAGGCACGACAGCCGATGTGCAGCAGCCCGACTGCCTGCCGTTGGCCACGCCTGAACAGAGCTGAGGAGATATTCCGTGCAGAACACCGCGCGCGTCGAACCCTGCAAGCAGAGTGCACAGGCAGCCGCCACCTGCGCCGGCGAGATGCCGGTGCGACGGCAAACCACCATCGTCACGGTGACCTACGGCGACCGCCTGGTTTACCTGCGCCGACTGATCGAGCAGGCCTTCGCCTTCGAACAGATCACCCGCGTACTGGTGGTCAGCAATGCCTCGACCGCACCACTCGAACAACTGACCAGCCGCTGGCCCGGTCAGGTGCGCATCATTCCGCTGGCGCACAACACCGGCTCGGCTAACGGCTATGCGGTGGGGCTGGAAGCGGCGCTAGCCGAAGGTGCGCAGTACATCTGGATGATGGATGACGACAACGCCCCCACCGCGTCCGCGGTGCGGCTGCTGCATGAAGAACTGGCGCGAATGGCTGACGAGGTAGGGCTGCATCGTGCCGCCGTGCTGGGCTTTCGCCCCAGTCAGCAGGAAGACATCGCCCGTGGCGTACCGAGCCGTTTCGCCATCCAGCCGCGTTCCAGCTACTTCGGCTTTCACGTCGCGCAGCTGCCGTACAAGGTCTGGCGCCGCCTGCCTTGGGGCCGGCCAAACGGCACGCCGCTGCGGGCCATCGACCTGCCCTTCGCCCCCTATGGCGGCATGCTCGCCCATCGCAGCCTGTACGAGGCGATCGGGGTGCCGTTGCGCGAGCTGGTGCTCTACGCCGACGATACCGAGTACACCCGTCGCATCACCGCCAAAGGCGGCCGTCTGCGCCTGGTGACCGATGCGCTGATCGACGAGCTGGAGCTGTCCTGGAACATCAAGGCGCACACCCGCAACATCTACGAAGCCTTCCTGCTCGGTGATTCCGACTTCCGTGCGTACTACACCGCCCGCAACCAGGCCTGGTTCGACACCTACGTCTGGGCTGCCTCACCCTGGCTGTATCGGCTGAACCGAAGCATCTTCCTCGGCCTGCTGCGGCACGTGGCCCGGCGACAGCAGGTTCCGGAACGGCTGCAACTGATCGAGCAGGCCATCCGTGACGGCGAGAACCGTTCGCTGGGGATGCATCAGACCTTTCCGTTGCGCTGAACCCATTCCAAGGAGGAGCCGATGCACGCGCCAACCACTGCGCCAAGAGACAACAACTTCGATTTCCTGCGCTTCTTTGCCGCCTCGATGGTCGTGTTCGGCCATAGCTACGGCCTATCCGGTCAGGCGGACCGGGAACCTCTGCGCCTGTTCAGCGGCAGCTACGACTCGGCGGATATCGCCGTACACGTGTTCTTCGTGATGAGCGGTTTCCTCATTGCGGCGTCCTGGCTGAACAGCCGCAGCGTGCTGGATTTTGCCGCCAAGCGAGCCCTGCGCATCATGCCGGCACTGATCGTCTCGGTGCTGTTCGTGGTCCTGCTGATCGGTCCGCTGGCCACCGAGCTGCCGCTTGGCGATTACTTCACCGCCCCCGGCACGCTCGCCTACCTGGCCAATGCCGCGCTGATCACCGAGTTCCGCCTGCCCGGCGTATTCGAGGCCAACCCGTTTCCCCACAGCGTCAACGGTTCGCTCTGGACACTGCCTTACGAAGTGCTGATGTACGCCACAGTGCTGACGCTCGGAGTCGTCAAGGTATTCGGCCGCAGCAGCGCGCTAATCGGCCTGATTCTGATGGTGGGTGTGCATTTCCACCTGATGCCGATCTACGAGATGCAGAGCGATCTGCTGCGCAAGGCCACTCGCCTGGGGATGTTCTTCTATGCCGGCGTGCTGCTCTATCTGTACCGGCACCTCGTTCGCTGGAACTGGAAAATCGCTGCGCTGCTGGTTGCTGCCAACCTGGTGAGTGCCCGCACCGATCACTGGGAGCTGGTGCACGTGCTGACCCTGCCCTACCTGACGCTCTACCTCGCCCAACTGCGCATTCCGAGGCTGGCCGGCTTCGGCAAGGCCGGCGACTTCTCCTACGGCCTGTACATCTTCAGCTTCCCGGTCCAGCAGCTACTGATGCACTGGACCGACGGCCAGCTGCCACTGATTCCCTTCATGCTTCTTGGCTTCGCTGCCAGCCTGGCGCTCGCGGTGCTGTCCTGGCACCTCGTCGAATCGCCAGCGCTTCGGCTCAAGCGCTACCTGCCGCGCCAGAGCCCCTCAACGGCGCCGGTAGTTGCGACATCCAATCGCTGATCGCTAAAAATCCTCTACGGGACTGGCGAGCGCGTCCTTGAGCTTTCTTGCCTCCAGTTTAGGAAACGAAAAACGGACGGCAAGTATCGAGTCAGCGCCGTCATCCATTATCACCAGCTCAGCGACACGCGTATTGTCCTTGGCGGCAGCTACTGCTGTCGTGACATTAGGATGCTTCTTGGCACGATCCAGACCTTCGATGAAGGTGTAGGTTAGGTTTCCTGCGTTAGCCGCCACGCTTTCGTAACTGGACAACTTTGCTGCGAAATCCTGCCGGCTGCTACGGCGGTCCAGATCAAGAAGATCAAGCTGCGAACTGGCATCAGCCAGTGAGACAAGTGCAAAGGTCTTGGCCAGCGCAGCGACCGCCTGTACATAGGCCTGCTGCTCAAAACCTGACAACAGACTGACCATATAAAGCTTGTCGCCGGAGAACAGTAAAGCGGCGGTAAAAGCGTGCCCCACGAATTTGACGTCATCTATGCACAGTGCGGTAGCGCCAATTTCTACAGAACAATCGTAATAGCCAGCCTGATTGCTGTATTTGCTGAACGGCGCGCCATACACATGCTCCTTGAACAGCGCATCATCGGCCAAAGCGCTCGTGCACAGCGCCATGGCAGCGGTCATCGCCAGGCCTTTCGATAGCAACGTTTTCATGAAGTCCATTTCCCCGGTTGAATGAAGGCGGCGATGATAGCCTTTTGATACCTCGCGTAACACGATTCGCAGTACGACCGCCGCTTGCGACCAATGGTTCGAGGTTTAGCCCAGCCAGACCGCCACGCTCCCGGCCAAGGCAATGGAACGGTGAACCGCTGAACGGTCGAGCGCTGCCGCTTTCAGTCTGGCTAAAAAATGCTCAGCTCTATATACTCGCGCGCTTTTTTCATGCGCGGTTTTCGAGGTTCAAAGTCGATGAGCAAAACGCCAACAGTCGGATTCGTGAGCTTGGGTTGCCCCAAGGCAACGGTCGACTCTGAACGCATCCTCACCCAGCTGCGCATGGAGGGCTACCAGATCGTGCCGTCCTACGAGGATGCCGATGTAGTGGTGGTCAACACCTGCGGTTTCATCGACAGCGCCAAGGCCGAATCGCTGGACGCCATCGGCGAGGCGATCGCTGAGAACGGCAAGGTGATCGTCACCGGCTGCATGGGCGTGGACGAGAACAACATCCGCGGCGTACACCCCAGCGTGCTGGCCGTCACCGGGCCGCAGCAGTACGAGCAGGTGGTCAATGCGGTACACGAAGTGGTGCCGCCGAACATCGAGCACGACCCCTTCGTCGATCTGGTGCCGCCGCAGGGCATCAAACTCACCCCGCGCCACTACGCCTATCTGAAGATTTCCGAAGGCTGCAACCACACGTGCAGCTTCTGCATCATCCCGTCGATGCGCGGCAAGCTGGTCAGCCGTCCGGTGGGCGATGTGCTCAGCGAAGCCGAGCGCCTGGTCAAGGCCGGCGTGAAGGAAGTCCTGGTGATCAGCCAGGACACCAGCGCCTATGGCGTCGACCTCAAGTACAAGCTGGATTTCTGGAACGGCCAGCCGGTCAAGACGCGCATGCTCGAGCTGTGCGAGGAGCTGGGCAAGATGGGCGTCTGGGTGCGCCTGCACTACGTTTATCCGTACCCGAATGTCGACGACGTGATCCCGCTGATGGCCGCCGGCAAGATCCTGCCGTACCTGGACATCCCCTTCCAGCACGCCAGCCCGAAGGTGCTCAAGGCCATGAAGCGCCCGGCCTTCGAAGACAAGACCCTCGCGCGCATCAAGAAGTGGCGCGAGATCTGCCCCGAGCTGACCATCCGCTCGACCTTCATCGTCGGCTTCCCCGGCGAGACCGAAGAAGATTTTCAGTACCTGCTCGACTGGCTGACCGAAGCCCAGCTCGACCGCGTCGGCTGCTTCCAGTATTCGCCGGTTGACGGTGCACCGGCCGAGGTCATGGGCCTGGAACCGGTACCGGACGAGATCAAGCAGGATCGCTGGGACCGCTTCATGGCGCACCAGCAGGCCATCAGCGCCGCGCGCCTGCAGCTGAAGGTCGACAAGGAACTCGACGTGCTGATCGATGAAGTGGACGAGGACGGCGCCATCGGCCGCTCCTGGGCCGACGCCCCGGAGATCGACGGCATGGTCTACATCGACAGCGAGAAACCGCTGCAGCCGGGCGACAAGGTCCGCGTGCGCGTCACCCACGCCGACGAGTACGACCTCT
>NZ_JXXD01000244.1 GCF_000935215.1 Stutzerimonas stutzeri | reverse complement strand
GGCCGCAAGAGGCGGGTGGCGCCGCCTTTGAGCGCGCGTTCGGAGGTGTAGCGCAGCAGGCCGCGAGCGTAACCCATCCGGTCCATGACGCTGTCGCAGACGTCGATGCAGGCACCGCAGCTGATGCAGTCCAGCTGTAGGCCGTCGCGGATGTCGATGCCGGTGGGGCAGACCTGCACGCACAGCGTGCAGTCGACGCAGTCACCGAGGCCTTGCGCGCGCGGGTCGCTGCCCTTGCGTCGCGCGCCGCGGTTCTCGCCACGGGCTGTGTCGTAGGAGACGAGCAGGGTATCGGCGTCGAACATCACGCTCTGGAAGCGCGAGTAGGGGCACATGTGCAGGCACACCTGCTCGCGCAGCCAGCCGGCGTTGATATAAGTCGCGGCAGTGAAGAACAGCAGCCAGAAGGCGGTGGTGGCACCGACCTCGAAGCGGGCGAGGTCGGCCACCAGTTCGCGCACCGGGGTGAAATAGCCGACGAACGCCATCGCCGTGGCCAGGCTGATGGCCAGCCATAGCGTGTGCTTGGCGGCACGGCGCAGCAGCTTGGCGGCCGACCAGGGCGCGGCGTCGAGCTTGATGCGCTGCAGGCGATCACCCTCGGTGATCTTTTCCACCCACATGAACATCCAGGTCCAGGTGCTCTGCGGGCAGGCGTAGCCGCACCAGATGCGTCCGGCCAGCACGGTGATGAAGAACAGGCCGAACGCGGCGATGATCAGAATCGCCGAGAGCAGGATGAAATCCTGCGGCCAGAAGGTGGCGCCGAAGATGTGAAACTGCTGCCGGTCCAGATCCCACAGCACCGCCTGGCGCCCGTTCCAGTTCAGCCAGACGGTGCCGAAGTAGAGCAGCATCAGCAGCGCGCCGCCCAACAGGCGCAGGTTGCGGAACCGGCCGCTGAAACTGCGCGTATGAATGGGCCCGCCGCCCTGCGCGGGCGTCAGGCGGATCGGTTGGCTGGGATCAACGGTTTCGATGATCTGCGCGGGTATGCGGTCGGTCATTAGGCTTCGCCCCATAGGCATTTCAGGCGAAGCGGATGATCCCTGCCAGTGGTGCTGCATAACAGACTCAGATGAACAGCCAAAATACAGATCAGATGAGCATCGGTTGCCTGCCCTGCAACGTCTTCGGACAATGGGTTGACCTGCATCAGTGGAACGTTTCGGGATCGGCTGATCTGCTTTTTTAGTGCCAATCTGCATCTGTTGCGCCGCTGCCAACAAAGCCATAGTCGAAACCTTTTGCCACGCACTGAGGAGCTGTCGTCATGATTTCTGACCTGCCGTCAATGGAGCGCCGCCGATGATTCTCAAGGGCCTGACCTGGCTGGTGCTGCTGCAACTGTTCGGCAACCTGATCAATCTGGTGCTGCTGCCGGCATTGCCTGGGCCAATCATCGGCATGCTGTTGCTGTTTGGCCTCCTGTTGCTGCGCCGCAGCATTCCCGAGTCGCTGGAGAAGACCGCGGCGCTGCTGCTGCAGTACCTGCCGCTGCTGCTCATCGTGCCCGCCGCCGGAATCATGACCAGCGGCGCCGCGCTGCTGGATGACCTGCCTGCCATCGCCGCCGGGCTGGTGCTGTCGTTGCTGATCACCGTGCCGTTCTGCGGCTGGCTGATGCAGCGACTGATTCGCCGGCTCGATCTCAAGCGGGAGGATCAGGCATGACGGTTCTCGACTGGCGCACGGCCTGGGCGGCCGTCGTGGTGCATCCGCTGTTCGCCGTGGCGCTGACGCTGATCGCTTTCAAACTCGCGCTGATGCTCTATCGGCGTAGCGGCTGGTTGGTTCTGCAGCCGGTGATGATCGGCATGCTGCTGGTAGTCGGCACGCTCACCCTGGTGGATTTGGAGTACGCGCGCTACCGCGAGGGTGCCTCGTTGATCGCCATGTTGCTGGGGCCTGCAACCGTGGCGCTGGCGGTGCCGCTGCATCGTCACCTCAAGCGGATTCAGCAATTGTTCTGGCCGATCGTCATTACCCTGGCTGTGGGCGGCGTGCTCAGCGTGGTGCTGACGCTGGTGATCGCCTGGGCGCTGGGCGCGCAGCTGCCGGTGCTGATGAGCCTGGCGCCGAAGTCGGCGACCATGCCCATCGCCATGCTGGTGGCCGAGCAGCTCGGTGGACTGGCCTCGCTGGCGGCGGTGTTCGTCATGCTCACCGGCGTTATCGGCACCGCGTTGGGGCCGCTGTTGCTGCGCTGGGCAGGTGTCGAGCATCCCGCCGCGCGGGGCCTCAGCTATGGCATCAACGCGCATGCCATCGGTACGGCGAGGGCGTTGGAAGAGGGTGACGAATGCGGCGCTTTCGCCGCGCTGGGCATGAGTCTGCTGGGCATCCTGATCGCGCTGCTGCTGCCCTTTGCCCTGGGCTGATGCGCGGCGCTGCCGAAAGTAGGTGAACCGGACGGATTCCGGGCCCTTCAGCCTTCACGCACCACTGGCTAGCACTCCGTCCGCCCGGTTAGAGTAGGCAGCGGTCGCTTGACCGTGCACAGGGTGCAAACATGAAATTGCGGATGTTCCAGGTCGATGCCTTCACTGCCGAGCGCTTCAGGGGCAATCCCGCGGCAGTGATACCCCTGCAAACCTGGCTGCCGGACGCGCTGATGCAAGCCATCGCCGCCGAAAACAATCTTTCTGAAACGGCCTTTTTCGTACGCGAAGCGGACGGGGCGTTTCACATCCGCTGGTTTTCGCCACTGACTGAAATCGACTTCTGCGGCCATGCCACGCTGGCCAGCGCCTTTGTGCTGCTGGAAGCGGGCCTGGCTCAGGCACCGCTGACCTTCCGCGCCGCCGCTGTGGGTGACTTGGCGGTGCAGCGACGGGCTGATGGCATGCTGGAAATGAGCTTCCCCAACCGCGCGCCGGAACCGGTTGCCGAACCGCCGGCGGCATTGTTGCAGGGGCTTGGGTGCGAGCCGGAAGCGGTGCTGTGCAGTCCGCAGGCATGGTTCGCCGTCTACCGTGACGAGCGCGAGGTCAGGGCGCTGGCGCCCGATCTGCAGGCGCTGCGCACGCTGGCGCCACTGGATGTGGTAGTGACCGCGCCGGGACGCGAGCAGGATTTCGCCTCCCGTTATTTCTGGCCAGCCAACGGCGGCGACGAGGACCCGGTCACCGGCTCCATCCATGCCGGGCTTGCGCCGTACTGGGCCGAGCGGCTGGGGCGTAACGAGCTGGTGGCGCTGCAGGCGTCGAAACGTAGCGGCATCCTGCACTGCCGGGTCGAAGCGGATCGTGTGATGGTGGCCGGGCAGGCCGTGCTTTATCTCGACGGCACCATCGAACTTTAAAAATTGTCTTCAACCCATTGCGATCGGCTTTCACAGGCGGCGCGATGGGTGTGCCTGTGTGTGGCTGATCGGTTCTAACGAATGGGGTTGCGGAACGTGATGATGAAAAGGCTGTTGCCGTTTGTCCTGCTTGCCAGCGCGATGGGCTCGTTCGCCAGTGCGGCACAGCCCGCGTTGCCGCTGGATGACCGGCAGGCGCTGATCGAAACCCTGCTCGAGCGCATGACCCTGGTGGAGAAGATCGGCCAGCTGCGGCTGATCAGCATCGGTGGTGACATGCCGCGCGAGCGGATCGTCGAGGAGATCGCTGCCGGACGCATTGGCGCCACCTTCAATTCGGTCACCCGCGCCGACAACCGCCCCATGCAGGATGCGGCGCTGCGCAGTCGCCTGGGCGTTCCGATCTTTTTCGCCTACGACGTCATTCACGGCCACCGCACCATCTTCCCGATCAGCCTGGCGCTGGCGTCGAGCTGGGATCTCGAGGCCATCGCCCTTAGCGGTCGCGTGTCGGCCATCGAGGCCAGCGCCGACGGCCTGGACCTGACATTTGCACCGATGGTCGACATCACCCGTGATCCGCGCTGGGGCCGGACCTCCGAAGGCTTCGGCGAAGATCCCTACCTGGTATCGCAGATCGCCGGCACGCTGGTGCGCGCCTATCAGGGTGAGCGCCTGAGCGCCGCGGACAGCGTGATGGCCAGCGTCAAGCACTTCGCCCTGTACGGCGCGGTGGAAGGGGGCCGCGACTACAACGTGGTCGACATGAGTCCGCAGCGTATGCATCAGGATTATCTACCGCCATACCGTGCCGCGGTGGACGCCGGCGCAGGCGGCGTGATGATCGCGCTGAACACCGTCAACGGCATGCCGGCCAGCGCCAACCGCTGGCTGTTGCGCGACCTGCTGCGCGACGACTGGGGCTTCCGTGGGCTGAACATCAGCGACCACGGCGCCATCGACGAACTGCTGCGCCACGGCGTGGCCCGCGACGGGCGCGAGGCTGCGCGCCTGGCGATCGAGGCGGGTATCGATCTGAGCATGCATGACTCGCTTTATCTGCAGGAACTGCCGGGGCTGGTCGAGCGCGGTGAGGTGCCGATCGAGCTGATCGACCAGGCCGTGGGGCGTGTGCTCGGTGCCAAGTACGACCTCGGCCTGTTCCATGATCCTCATCGGCGTATCGGCAAGGCGGCGGACGATCCCGTCGAGGTCAATGCCGAAATCCGCCTGCATCGCCAGGCGGCAAGGCAAGTGGCGCGCGACTCGCTGGTCCTGCTGGAGAACCGTCAGCAGACGCTGCCACTGCGCAAGGACGCGACCATCGCGCTGGTCGGCCCGCTGGCCGATTCCCACGTTGACATGCTCGGCAGCTGGTCGGCGGCCGGTGTGGCGGCACAGACGGTGACGCTGCGCCAGGGACTCGAGGCTGCAGTGGGCGATTCCGGCCGGGTCGTTCATGCCCGTGGCGCGAACGTCACCGACGATCCGCGACTGATCGAGTACCTGAACTTTCTCAACTGGGATCGCCCGGAAGTGACGCAGGACCCGCGCCTGCCGCAGGCGATGATCGACGAGGCCGTGCGTGCCGCGCGCGAGGCTAACGTGATCGTTGCTGCGGTGGGCGAGTCACGTGGCATGTCCCACGAATCCTCTAGCCGTACCAGTCTCACGCTGCCGGCCAGCCAGCAGGCACTGCTCGAAGCGCTGGCTGCCACCGGCAAACCGCTGGTGGTGGTTTTGATGAATGGCCGGCCGCTGCAACTGGGCTGGGTCAAGGACAACGCGGATGCCGTGCTGGAAACCTGGTTCGCCGGCACCGAGGGCGGGCACGCGATTGCCGAGGTGCTGCTCGGTGCGCACAACCCGTCCGGCAAACTGCCGATCTCCTTTCCGCGCTCGGTTGGCCAGATTCCGACCTACTACAACCACCCGCGACTCGGCCGACCCTACGTCGAGGGTCGCCCTGGCAACTACACCTCGCAGTATTTCGAAGAACCCAACGGTGCGCTGTACCCGTTCGGTTATGGCCTGAGCTACACCGAGTTCGAGCTGGCGAAGCCGCAGCTTTCACGACATCAGCTGAAACGCGGCCAGATTCTGGAGGTCAGCGTAACGGTAAAGAACACTGGCGCACGCGCCGGCGCGACGGTAGTGCAGCTGTATCTGCAGGATCTGGTCGGCTCCAGCGTACGTCCGATCAAGGAACTCAAGCGCTTCGAAAAGCTCATGTTAGAGCCAGGCGAGTCGCGGGTAGTGCGCTTTGAACTGGGCGAGGACGATCTGAAGTTTCCTGACGCGCGACTCGACTACGTGGCCGAGCCCGGCGAGTTTGAAGTCCAGTTGGGCCTCGACTCGCGGTCGGTGCAAAGCGTGCGATTCGAGTTGTTGTAAGACTTTTTTCTGTATGGCGATCTGCATCCAGCCCACGACCGCTGCCGCGCTGTAGAGCAAAGCGGCGGAATACGTGGGTTGTAGGCGATCAGAAACAGCGAAGCAGAGCGAACTCTGCACAAACGTGTAATTCGGAGGCGGTGTGTTACGCATTTTTCAATGGAACACGGGGAATCAGCCGGCACGCATGCTGGCCGGTCTGGCGGGTGGCCTGTGCATGCTTATGGCTGGCAGTGCGCTGGCGTTCAGCCTCGACGATGTGGCCAAGCGGGCTCAGGAACTGGCTGCCAGCGGTTACGAGGAGCCGGTGAGCAACCTGCCCGACGAATTCCGCAAGATGGCATTCGCCGACTACCAGCGCGTGCGCTTCAACCCGGAGCATGCCTACTGGAAGGACGTCGAAACCCCGTTCCATCTGCAGTTCTATCACCAGGGCATGCACTTCGACACGCCGGTGCGCATCAATGAAATCACCGCGACGAAAGTGCGCGAGATTCGCTACGACCCGTCGATGTTCGAGTTCGGCGGTGTCGACATCGACCCGGCCTCGCTGGAGGGGCTGGGCTTCGCCGGCTTCAAGGTGCTCTATCCGCTGAACAAGAAGGACAAGCAGGACGAGGTGATGACCCTGCTCGGCGCCAGCTACTTCCGCATCATCGGCAAGGGCCAGTGGTACGGGCTCTCCGCGCGCGGGCTGGCGGTCGACACGGCACTACCAGTGGGCGAGGAGTTCCCGCGGTTCCGCGAATTCTGGGTCGAGCGGCCGCAGGCTGATCGGCGCAACCTGGTGATCTACGCGCTGCTCGATTCGCCGCGCGCCACCGGCGCCTATCGCATGGTGCTGACGCCGGGCAAGGACAGCACGCTGGACGTGCAGGCCAAGGTGTTTCTCCGCGAGCAGGTCGGCAAGCTTGGGATTGCGCCGCTGACCAGCATGTTCCTGTTCGGCGCCAACCAGCCGAGCAATGTCACCAACTTCCGTCCGCAACTGCATGACTCCGAGGGTCTGGCGATTCATGCCGGCAGTGGCGAATGGATCTGGCGTCCGCTGAACAATCCGAAGCGGCTGGCCGTGAGTGCGTTCAGCGTGGAGAACCCGCGCGGCTTCGGGCTGATGCAGCGCACTCGCGATTTCGGCCGTTACGAAGACCTGGACGACCGCTACGAGCTGCGCCCGAGCGGCTGGGTGGAAACCCGCGGCGACTGGGGCAAGGGCCACGTTGAGCTGATCGAGATCCCGACGCCTGACGAGACCAATGACAACATCGTCGCCTTCTGGTCCCCGGAAAAGCAGCCGGAGCCCGGCCAGTCGCTGGATCTGGAATACCGCCTGCACTTTTCCATGGACGAACCGAGCCTGCACGATCCTGAGCTGGCGTGGGTGCAGCAGACCCGTATCTCCACCGGCGACGTCAAGCAGGCCAACCTGATCCGCCAGCCTGACGGCAGCACGGCGCTGGTCGTGGACTTCGTCGGGCCGGTGCTGGAGAAGCTCGCCGAGGATGCGCCGGTCAGCACGCGCGTCAGCGTCGATGACAATGCCGAGCTGGTGGAAAACAACCTGCGCTACAACACCGTCACCAAGGGCTGGCGCCTGACGCTGCGCGTGAAGGTTCGCGACCCGGCGCGCCCGGTCGAGATGCGTGCGGCGCTGGTCGATGGCGACAAGACCCTTTCCGAAACCTGGACCTACCAGATTCCTCCCCATGAATGAGCAGCATGCAGTGAATGGTCTGACGCAAAACTATTGCGACGGCCTGGCATTGAACGAAACCGAGGACCCGGCCAGATACCGGCAGGCGGCCGAGCGGGGCGGCCTGTTCGCGCTGCATGATGAACTG
>NZ_JXXD01000243.1 GCF_000935215.1 Stutzerimonas stutzeri | reverse complement strand
CCACGCAGTTCTTCCGCCCGCCGTTCTGCCAGCATTGGCGCTGGTGACCAAACGACCAGGCCGGCGTTATGTGCTCGTACTCGATCCGCGCCGCACGCTCAGGTAACGCTCGAACCTCATATCCGCAAGACCGGGGGTCGATGCGTCCACCCGTGCGACCAACCCAGCGCCATGTGCAGCCGCAGTAGGTGTCACCCTGAAGGTTACGGTCGAAGTAGACGCGCTCGCGTAGCTCAACTTTCGCTTGGTCGAACGTCGCCGGTGCGGCAGTGCACACCAGTGAGATGGCAGCCGGAAAAGCAGCGAGAATGAGGGCAGTGGTTTTCATGGAGCACGGCGTGGGTAGTTTCACGCCATGCTATAGATCGAAACCCGGAAATTGGGCTGGTATCTGACACGATTGTTGTCAGTTTTAGACTTCCGTGCTTCCTACCCATTCGCCGGCTATGAAAGCATCTGCACCATCCTGGGTGCGGTCTTTCAGTAAGCCGGCTATGGCAAGCAACGCCTCATGTGTCCAGCCAGATGCAGGAGCCGGCTCAGCATGAATCCGCGTTCCCCGCAGATCGCAGATCTCCAAGGGACCGTTGGCGATGGTCACCAGAATGTCAGGCTCGCCAGCATTCACATCAGTAACAAAGCAGATCATTTTTCCCTCGCTGCTGCCTGTCGCCATTCGTCTCTCATGCGCTGATACCGAAGCATTTTGAGAGCTTGGCGCTCCTTCTCCACAAGCACTTTATGCTCGATGGCACGAAGCATGGACCAGGTATTGCGTGGAAGCTTCGGCGGCTTTCCGTCAACGTAGGGAGGGTAAGCGCCATCTTCTACGCATGGATGCGACCAGTCCAACGCATTGGATTGTAGCTCTTCCCGAACAATCCGAGCTGCGTGCGACCAGGCGATATCGCCATCTCCTTCCCCTCCGTCTGGGCCGTAGTCGGTCCAGCAGAAAAATGCCGTGCGCTTGGGTGTCAGCATGTCGCCCAAGCGCAACGAGCCTTCCCGGTGACGGTACCGTGAGCGGTGGGAGGGTTTCCGACTCGCCCGCTTAGGGGTGTGGTAGGCCGCGCACGGCCCGTCCAGATCGATGCTGTAGCCGAGCGCTTTCGCGTGGACGGCCACGCGCTTGCTTAGCTTCTTCAAGATGCGCGGATTCATGCGTCGGCTCCCTTGGTATCCTCGTTCGGCTCTGCTGGAAGCGGCATCCAGAACGCTACCTTCGCCTGGTAGTCAGCGCCGTATCCACCGTCGATATAATCGCCGTTGTTCAGGCAGAACCATTTCCCGTCGCGGTACAGCCCCTCAAACCCACACACTGCATGCTGACCTTCGTATGTGCCGTAGCACCAGACCGTGCCAGCGTCACGCTCAGGCAGACGATCAGCGACGTTGATCCATCCCCCTGCGTCCCGATGGAATGCGTGGTTCTGCTCAGGCAGGGTGTCCATGGGCTCAATTACCTCTTCTGGCGCTTGCTTAGCGAGAAGGTCTGCGTAGGCATTCAGCAGCCGCTCTACCCCGCTGCCACCGAATGGCCCAAAGATATCGATGCACGCGTTCCAAGTATCTGGATCGAAGCCGTGCCCCTCGCACAGATACTCCCAGTCTCCGACCTCGTTGCGGCGCACCTGAATGCCATCAATCTCGAACTCACCCTGGTCCTGCCGCGCCTTAGACGATGGAGCCTCGGCCCACTTTGTGCCTGGATGTTCGTAGGCCCACGGCCCGCTGTACGTCGAGAACGGAGAGCAGCATTCACGCCGGAAACAGCGCTGCTCGCAACGATGATGGCATTTCCCGCCGTCAAGACAGGTTTCGCCCAGCAGCTCGGTTGGTTGTTGTGTGCCTTGTGTGGTCATGCTGCAGCCCCTTGAGTTGTAGGTACGCATAGCGTCTCACCTGCTCGAAGGTACCCAAGTGCTCTGTCGGTCGCCGTACTTCGTCAGCGCCGGGATCACCTCATTCGCGCTTCCGGTTACGGCTGCGAGCGCCACCGGCATCTACCCATCCAGGATGTGGATGACGAGCGCTTGGCTCGCGGTAGGCGCTGGCGGCCACGCTTGGGATTCATTCAGATCGCGAGATGCTGGATGAACAAAGCAACAGGAGCTGCCGAATGTCATCCCCAGCCGTCGCCACAACCCCCGAAGTCGAAAACATGCTGGCTCGTAACGCTGTCGTTGCCATCGGCGTAAGTGGTGGCAAAGACTCAGACGCCTGCGCAATCGCCACAAGCGAATATCTGGACCGTATCGGTCACACTGGGGCGCGCCTACTGATCCACGCAGACCTTGGATCGGTGGAGTGGCGGCAGAGCCTGCCCAAGTGCCACGCGCTGGGCGAACGACTGGGCTGGGAGGTGGTGGTTGTAGAGCGTAAAGCGGGAGGGATGATGGAGCGCTGGCAGACTCGCTGGAACAACAACGTTGAGCGCTATAAAAACCTCTCGTGCGCAAAGCTGATTCTGCCCTGGAGCACTCCAAGCATGCGTTTCTGCACTTCAGAGCTGAAGAGCGCTGTGATTGCCAGCTATCTCAAGAAGCGTTTCAAAGGCCAGGAAATTCTCAACGTCACCGGAATTCGCCGGGAAGAAAGCGCGGGTCGCCGCAAAGCGGACGTTGCCAAGGCAGATCCACGCCTTGCTCAGCGCGGCGCCCAAGGTTTCACCTGGAATCCGGTGATCGAGTGGAAGATCGATGAGGTGAAGGCTGCGATTGCGCGGCGAGGCCTGGAGCTTCATGAGGCCTATACCCGGTACGGGATGACGCGTGTTTCCTGCGCTTTTTGCATCATGTCCTCAGCGGCAGATCTGAAAGCGTCCACCACATGCACCGACAACCAGGACATCTACCGCACGATGGTCGAGCTTGAGGCCAGCTCAACATTCGCATTCCAGTCTAACAACTGGCTGGGCGATGTCGCTCCACACCTGCTGGGCAGCGAGCTTGCAGATCGGCTTCAAGCTGCAAAGCGGGCGGCACAACTGCGCGAGATTGCAGAGAAAAAAATCCCCCTCGGGTTGGAGTACCAAAAGGGCTGGCCCACTCGCCTGCCGACGATGGACGAGGCGAAGCGGCTTGCTGAGGTTCGGCATACGGTTGCAGGACTCGTAGGGGTTCAAGCGGGCTACCTTGATCCGGCCGCGATCCTTGAGCGCTACGATGAGCTGCTGCGGACACGTATCGACGCCACCCCTGCTGTGCCGGTCCATCTGGCGTTCGACTCCAGTCAGGCCAACAGCTGGGGGCAGCAGGCGGCGTTCGGCTTCTGAGGCGGGCACTTGGGTTTCTGCAGGATGAAGTGATGCTGAACGCGTCCAAACCATTGCGCAGAGGTACGCAGCATGTTCAAGCCCAACTCTCGTGTTATCTGGAGCAGCACTGATTCAGATGGGCCGGGGCCGGTGGTGGCCACGGTAGTTGGTCCTCTGAGTCCAGCTGAATACGACCGTGAAGAGGTCGGGTCGATGTTCACGATCAGCTTGCCGAACGGAACCACGGAAACCGCGTTCGCGGATGAGCTTTCGGCGGCGGATGCGGCGCCCGATTTTGCCGTGATGGACCGAGCCGAATTGTCAGCCTGGTATGAGGAGAATGTCGGCTACGATCTCGGTCAGGATGATCCAGCGATGACGCTTGAGAGCTATCGCCAGCAGTGCGGTGAAATGTTTGCCCTACACGCGCTGGCCCGATGAGTGTTTCTGATGGATCAGGGATGCTGTAGCCTCCGTTTACGGCCATAGCGTCCAGCCCATTCCAGTTCGAGCGGCCAATACCCGGATGATTACTTGGACCTTCTTTTTCGTATCGGTGATCGCGGCCTGTGTTCACCGCTACAGCGGCAATCATCAGAAGTGCACGATCACATTCCTACTGCTGGGGGGGCGTAACGCTTTGGATGCGGGAGGATTGGGAGCAGATGCCTCATATCTTTAGCGCCGACACCCAACTGGTGATCTGGACGGTGTTGCAAGCCATTTTCGCTGGCATTGCCTTCTATGTCCGGGACATTCCTGTTGAGGATTCACACAGGTCTAGTGGCGCCTCGTGAGTGCCGTGATAGCAGCGCTTACACATGCCGCTGCCGTCAGACGTTCATACCCACCCACTGCGTCATGCATATTCACCGCGCATCAGGCCCGGCGACGCAAGCATCCTTATCGGCGGTCCGCTAGTGGAAAGTCCGGGATCTGGAGACCTCTGGGGTCACGGTACGCGTTCCAGCTCCACCAGGCAGTCGGGCCGTATTCGCTGTTGTAATGGTTCACCTTGTCCGCCTTGCGCTGAAGGTACTCCGGCGTGCCCATTCCAAACACCTCCATCGGGAATTTTGTGTCAACATCGAGCAGCCAGAAATCGGGGAAGACGCAATCCTCGTCGGCGTCAAACCGCATTGGCTTCTCAAATGCCCGACCTTCGGCGCGCAGCTTCGACTCGATAACGGCCTCGAACCCAGAATCGAGTGGAATCCACTGCTCAGAGAGGTGCATCAGGGCAATGTCCAGGATCTTGCCATAGGCGCTCTTGGCACCGGCTTTCATCTCGACGTGGGCGATAGCCATGACGGTATCGCCTCGCATCCAAGCGGATAATTCCTGCCGGAAACTCTGGTGCACCCGGCCCCACTGCCCTTTCTGCAGGTACAGGGTCGGCATTCCAAACGGCCAGCTCAGCGGCAATTTTTCAAGCCCATCACCGTGTTTCTGGGCGTCGTACCGAGCAAGCGGCGCGACCACAACCAGGCGCCTTTTTCGTTCCAGCGCTTGTGCGGCTACCCGTTGGTTGGCCAGTGCGCCTTTTCCATCCTTGCGCGCAGGCACCAGCAGAACATCAGCGATGGTCAGCCTGTCCGTTGCGACGCGTTCAGCTGCTCGGCGAAGGGCACTGCCCACTACCAATGCGTTGCGCTTGCCTGCCATCGCCGGGTACCACGTATTCAGCCGTGATTCCTGCCATAGCAGATGCAGAAGGCCCAGCAGAGTCATCGCAGGTTTGCGAGCACCGGGGCGGGAAGGAGCAGGCTCGCTGTCATCAGCCGCTTCCCTGGCCGGGAGAATCCTGATGCCGCGTGCAAGCCTGATCCGCAGCTGTCCATCATCCCCCTCCTCCACCACGCCCTTGTCGTAACCCTTCATCCCGGAATGCTCGGGGGCAGGCGCATAGAACCTGCATTCGTTGGCGTGTTCGTACCCGGTCAGGGGGAATCGTGCCAGGTGGTAGGTGCCCGCCCGAGGCTTGATTGCCAGCTTTCGGTCACCCCTTCCAGGACAACAGCAGGTACCGTGTGAATGGCCGTAGTGTTGAGCCAACACGCGCTGCCAATGCGCGGCGAAGCGTTCGGCAGTCTGAAATTCCTTTGAGTACCGTTTGTCCCCGATCAGGACGGGGAAGATATGATCGACCATTGCAAGCCTCGGATTTCAACTGAGGGGGAGATTAACTCCCCGGTTTTTCCGCCTGGACGCGCTCAGTGGCCTGCTGGCCTGTGTAAATGCAAAGCGCCGAGTTGAAGCCGTTGTAGGTAACGGCATAGTTGAAGTCGCAGAAGTAGGCGGGATGCTTGGTCGCAATGGCGTCGCCGGCCTTGCAGTGTTCTTCGATGGTCTCGACCAGGGAATCATTATCCGCCCCGAGGCAGGCATAGCCGGTGGTCTTGTCCTCGCTGCAGCCGGCGAGCAGTGCAGTAGCCGTGGCGACAGCCGCCACGATGAGAATGCGTTGCATGGGCTTCCTCCAGTGAATTAGTTGGGCCGAACGGAATTCGGCTTCGCTTATTCTCTGGGAAACCTCAGCGCAATAATCCTCTAATCCTGCAGGATTGTTGTCGGTTTAGGCACGACCTGGCGTCACGGTAATGCGAGTGAGTAGTGCGGTAGTTGGGTTCTCCTGAGCGCGGGCCACTATCAGGCCTCTACTCTCGAAGGAGCTACCACATGGCACGTCAGACACACATCCCCGGTCTTGAGCAGCTTCAGCTCAACGGCATCGCATACAGCTGGAACGCAACTATGGGGGAATATTGGTCTGAATCCGGCGACCCGCGCGTTCTTCAATCCGAAGAGATTCACGCCTGGCTTCTGGCGTTCAATACGAAACGCCCTTATTCCCCTGAGGGGCAGAAGATCGAGGCGAAAATAATCGCTCAGGATGTATGCTCGGTAACCGACCGCCCTCTCTTCGGCCTGCGCTTTCTGGACCACACTCGCGGCATCTGCGGCGATGTGCTCGTGTCGGAGGTCACCGCCGACGCCCTGATGGCCGAGTACGACGCCGGTCGATACCAGAGTCTTTGGACCGGGGCCTTCTAGCTCGCCAGTGGCGCGGAGCGAGGATTCTTGGGATTTCGGCAGTCACTGACAACATGGGGTCATCTTCTTCCCCGATCCGAGGAACCGCCCCATGAGTCATTCGCTTATCGCTATCAAAACCAGCTGCAGCGTCCCGGAGAAAATGCACGCGCAATCTGTGTTGGCAGGACAGGGACTCGTAGGTTGCCGCTATCCGCACACCATGACATAGGGGTCGTCTCAGAAAACGGAAAATAAAGCACGCTAAGCGTGCGTGGAGGCTGGCACCCAGCGGTACAGCGTCGGAATGGACACGCCGAGGTTCTTGGCCACGTCCTTGGGCGGCACCCCGCTGGCCAGCAGCTTCTTGGCCGACTCGATCTTGCTGTCGGTCATCTTCGGCTTGCGGCCGCCTTTGCGGCCGAGCTGCTTGGCGACTTCCAGCCCGGCGCGGGTGCGCTCGACGGTCAGCTCGCGCTCCATTTCGGCAAGGCTCGCCATGACGTGGAAGAAGAACCGCCCGGATGGTGTGCCGGTGTCGATGGAGTCGGTGAGGCTCCTGAACTGGACACCGTGCTTGTGCAGATCGCCGACCAGATCGACCAGTTGCTTGACCGACCGGCCCAGCCGGTCGAGCTTCCAGACGACCAAAGTATCGCCTTCGCGCAGCATTTCGAGCGTCTTGGCCAAGCCAGGCCGGTCTGCCCGCGTGCCACTCACCTTGTCCTCGAAGACCTTTTTACATCCGGCCTTGCTCAAGGCTTCGCGTTGCAGCTCCAGGTTCTGATCCTGCGTCGAGACGCGCGCATAGCCAATCAACATGGCTTGTCTCGCGCCCGGTCGATGCGTTCCTGCATCGCCTGCATCACTTCTTCGTGGGTGTACGATCTGGCGTTGGCGTCGGTGGCTTGCCGCAGGGCTTCCTCAACCTCGCGCGTCATCCGCTCGTAATCCTCCGGCCACAGCGCTTGCTCCATGCGCAGCGACGCCTGACCCAGCAGGTGCAGCAGGCTGAACAGCCGCATGTCGTTGGTGGCGACGATGCGCTCCCGAATCTGCTCCTGAATAGCTTCGCTAGCCCGATGCGCTTGTGGTGTGGCAGTCCCCTCGTAGTCAGCGGGGAATTCCGCTTCCTCGGCAATCCTTGCCCAGGCGCTGGCCAGCGCCTCGATGGTTGACGTGCTCATTTCCGCCGCTCCTGTGCTCTTTGGCGAATCAACCGGCCAAGGGGCCTCGACGCGAAAACCAGCAGCATCACGCCTATCGGATACCAGGTCGAGAAGACCACCAAGGCATCGAAGGCTGGCCGTCCGGTGTTGGTAGGCAGTACGGCGGTCACAGCCATCAACCCGCCGACCGTCCAGATGATGCGCCACACGTAGGGCATCACGCGGGGCACGTAGCCGTCATCGAAAGCGGTCTGGTAGTAGCGGCGCAGGCCGCGCTCGGCAAGCGCCTGGCGCTGCCGCTCCGACAGCGCATCCGTCCGGCCATACCAGCGCCGGAATGGTGGACAGCGCAGCAGCAAAGGGGTGAAGAGGATCATCACCGCCACGATCGCGACACCCCACGCCATGACGGCGCCGGCATCGGGCCGCTTGGCGTTCTCGATCACGGGCGCGAAGACGCCCGGAGCACCGATCATCCAGAACAGCGCAATGTGCTGATGGAAGGAGAGCTTCATTTGCTCATCCACTTGCGCAGCAGGCGCTTTTTCAGGGAGGCGCGTTCTTGCGGGTTGCGTCCCTTGTGATTGGCGATGCGATCCGCCGTGGCGGCCTGGCGCTTGACGGGCCAGTAGGAGCGGCCATCCTTGCCCATCGACCAGACGCTGCTGGCCTGGTTTTCCAGCAGGGGCAGATGGGCGCTCAGGGCTTCGGGCGACGCGCTGGTCAGCGCCGTGCGCTCACGGGTGCGCCAGCGCTGATGCCAGAGCTTCTTGTCCTCGCGCTCGCTGCCGCAGGTCGTGTGCCCGACGATGGGTGTTTTGCGGCGGCTGCGGCTCATAACGTAGTGGTCTCCAAGAACATTCAGGACTGATCCCAGGCGTCGATGGTCAAGACCTGATCGGCAGGACAGGCGGCTACGCGGTCGGGAACTGGATGGTGTTCAGTCTCATGCCGACCCCATTCGATTGATCGCGTCGCTTGCGGCACGCTGCGACGCAAGGAGGTTTGCGACCTGGTTTAGCAGCCGTGTCCGCTGCATGTCTGTTACCTATCTCCCCGACCGCTCATTGGACCAACTCCAGAGATTGGGCTCTATCGCTCAGCCAATACGAAACCGGCATTGGCTGATGCCACAACCGAGACGAACACAAATGGCTCGGTACCTGTATTTCGCGCCCCGTGCACTTGGCCCGGTCTTGCCACGGCTATCTCACCTTCCCTGAGGGCACGAACAATCCCATTGCCCTGAAAGTAATCAGCCATTCCCGACAAAACAGTCCACGTGTCTTGGCCGTGAGGATGAATGTGAGCCGCAATTTCCTGCCCGGGATGGACATGCCAAACCACGATAATTGAGTCTCGGGTTTCAAGCACAACGGAACGAATAGGCTCGCCTTCGGACGGCTGAACATACTCGGCTACAGAAAATATTCTCGATTCAACAGTCATCGGAGATCCCTCTTTCACAGTGCCCCCAGACAGGCTGGATATGAGTTCTAACTCGAATTTGAACGGGAGGCTGGTCGTGCGGTCGTGCAGTTGCCGATGAGCGTGTCGGCTGCTGCCTCCTTGCCCACCAGCGAACTCACGTCCGTTGCGGCCATCCAGAAGGTCTTGCCCGAGCGCGGCTCATAGGTCGCGGGATCGAACACGCCAGAGGGGCCGAACATCGGCGGCTTGATTGGTCATGGCTCCATGCCTTTGTCGTTACGGTCTTCATCGTCGGCATCCTGACGCACGGCGGGCAATTGCTGGAGCAACGCCGGCAGCCATTCCTGTACCGTCTCCCACACCACATCGAGGTTGATGTCGAAATAGCCGTGAGCCATGCGATTACGCATATTGCGCATGCTGCGCCACGGCACGTCGGCATGCGCCTGGGTGAACTCGACGTAGCCATCCATCACCTTTGTGGCCGCCTCGCCGATGACGATCAGGCTCATGATGACGGCCTGCTGGGTGCGCTTGTCGGCCAAGAAGTCGTCCTTGGCCATCCCTTCCACGAAGCTGCGCGCATCGGTTGCGGCCTGCTGAATGTGGTCGAGGTAATCGGGCAGGCGGTTCTCGCTCATATCGGTTGCGCCTCCGCGAGCACCTTGGCCCGGAACTTCGGCGGCAGGTCGCCGGGAGTCAGCAGATCGACGTCAACGCCGAGCAGCGATTTCAGTTCTTCTTCCAAATCGCCCAAGTCCAACAACGTGGCACCGGGCAGCGCATCGACCAACAGGTCGAGGTCGCTGCCATCCCGGTCGGTGCCATGCAGCACCGAGCCGAAGACGCGCGGGTTCGCGGCGCGAAAGCGGCCTACCGCTTCACGCACTGCGCTTCGCTTCATGTCAAGCACAACAGACGGTCGCATGGGCATCCTTTCTTATCGAAACTCGTTGAGATGATATGCAATCAAGAATAGAATTTCAAGAACTATTTTCGAGAATCGCAATGCCTTGATTCCCGTGCCGCGCCGGTTGCCTTGGCGGGCTTGTCACAAACCTACGTTTTCAAGAAGAAGGAAACCGCATGCCCCGCCGTTCGATCCTCTCCGCCGCCGAGCGCGAAAGCCTGCTGGCGTTGCCGGACACCAAGGATGAGTTGATCCGTCACTACACGTTCAGCGAAAGCGACCTCTCCATCATCCGGCAGCGGCGCGGCCCGGCCAATCGGCTGGGCTTCGCGGTGCAGCTCTGCTACCTGCGCTTTCCCGGCGTCATCCTTGGCGCTGATGAGCCACCGTTCCCGCCATTGCTGAGACTGGTCGCCAACCAGCTCAAGGTCGGCATCGAAAGCTGGGACGAGTACGGGCAGCGTGAGCAGACCCGACGCGAGCACCTGGTCGAGCTGCAAACGGTGTTCGGCTTCCAGCCGTTCACGATTGGCCACTACCGGCAGGCTGTCCAGTTGCTGACCGAGCTGGCCATGCAAACCGACAAGGGCATCGTGCTGGCCAGAGCCTTGATGGGGACGATAGAGAAAACGGAAAAAATCGTACGTTAAGCGTACGGCCTGTCAGGTTGAGGCCCTAGAGGTTGCCGGCGAGGCGTCAGAAAATGCTGGAATCGGCCCTATCCTGACGCGGCCCAAGGTTCCGGCCTGACGCCTAGTTAGGGCGTACCGATACGGTACAATTAATTTTTGAAATGGCGACAAACGGCTATTTTCTGGCGGTCGTATCACAGACCAATTCGATGCTATATTTACAATTTAACTGGGGGCGCTGGTAAGCGTAATGCAATACTACGCTAAGCGAGGCGAGACGATGATGCACAAGCATGGGATGGGCAGATAGGTTTTTTGAGGCTGTAAAAAAGTTAACACACTCACATGAAGGGGGTGAAATGGATACACGATTATTTGCATTCGTCGGCGGAGACAGCGGTCTTTGGCGGATCGTTGGAACCGAAACCATAGTTGGCAAGTCACTGCCTGAAGCCAAAAGGCTCAACGTAATATCTGCCTCAGAGTTGCAGCCCGAAACCAATGCACCCTGGGTACTTCGCGGAATAACAAGCAATGAACGGTATGTCATGCGCGAAGAGAAGAACGAAATTGTGGTGAAGCAGCAAGGGCTAGCGCGCCCAGAAGCAACTTGCGCTGCGTTGATACCGATCCGAAAAAACGCAGCTTGGTGGGAATTCACGCAAGACGAGCGCCGGAGCGTTTTCGAAAAGTCAAAGCACATCCAAATCGGGCTCAACTACTTGCCTGCAGTAGCGCGCAAGCTCCACCACTGCCGCGACCTCTCTGAAAATGAACCGTTCGATTTTCTCAATTGGTTCGAGTTCGCGCCAACCCATGAGGCTGAGTTCAACGCATTGCTTTCCGAACTGCGTGCAACAGAGGAATGGAAGTACGTTGACAGAGAAGTCGATATCCGTCTCGTGCGAGAGGCGGCGTAGGTCAATCCCCGTCTGACCGCTCAGAGGCGTTAGCGGGCAGCCGGCACTGCATCTATTGATTTTGGATAGCTTGGAACCCGGCATTTCACTTGCAATTAATTCGAGCACGCCGCCATGAAATGCGAGCCGCCGCCGTCGATTGCAAGCTCGTTTGCAGATAGCGTGAGCATCAGCGCGCCGTCAGTTGCAGTTAATTCGAGCCGAAAGCGGCGTCGAATGCGAGCACGCCCGTTTTCAAACGCGAGCCGCTACAACTACCTGGTGCCGCCCGCGAAATTCGCCAGCCTCAAGCAGGCCAGCGAATTGCCGCTGGCCGTGGCCACCGATTGCGACCAGTACCTGCATGACCGGCTGACGCTGCTGGAAACGCAGCTCGCCACCGTCAACCGCATGGCGCTGGCCAACGAGCTGCCGGACGCCATCATCACGGAGTCGGGCCTGAAGATCACGCCGCTCGATGCGGCGGTGCCCGATACCGCACAGGCCCTGATCGACCAGACGGCGATGATCCTACCGCACGTCAAGATCACCGAATTGCTGCTGGAGGTAGACGAATGGACGGGCTTCACCCGGCACTTCGCCCACCTGAAGTCAGGCGACCTGGCCAAGGACAAAAACCTGTTGCTGACCACGATCCTCGCCGACGCGATCAACCTGGGCCTGACCAAGATGGCGGAATCGTGCCCCGGCACGACCTACGCCAAGCTGGCCTGGCTGCAAGCCTGGCACATCCGCGACGAAACCTACGGGGCGGCACTGGCCGAGCTGGTCAACGCGCAGTTCCGACATCCCTTCGCCGAGCATTGGGGCGACGGCACCACGTCATCGTCGGACGGCCAGAACTTCCGCACCGGCAGCAAGGCCGAGAGCACCGGCCACATCAATCCGAAATACGGCAGCAGCCCAGGGCGGACGTTCTACACCCATATCTCCGACCAGTACGCGCCGTTCCACACCAAGGTCGTGAACGTCGGCGTGCGCGACTCGACCTACGTGCTCGACGGCCTGCTGTATCACGAATCCGACCTGCGGATCGAGGAGCACTACACCGACACGGCAGGGTTCACGGACCACGTCTTCGCGTTGATGCACCTGCTGGGCTTCCGCTTCGCCCCGCGCATTCGTGACCTGGGCGACACCAAGCTCTACATCCCGAAGGGCGATGCCACCTACGAGGCGTTGAAACCGATGATCGGCGGCACGCTCAACATCAAGCACGTCCGCGCCCATTGGGATGAAATCCTGCGGATGGCCACCTCGATCAAGCAGGGCACGGCGACGGCCTCGCTGATGCTCAGGAAGCTTGGCAGCTACCCGCGCCAGAACGGCCTGGCCGTCGCCCTGCGTGAGCTGGGACGCATCGAGCGCACACTGTTCATCCTGGACTGGCTGCAAAGCGTCGAGCTGCGCCGCCGCGTGCATGCCGGGCTGAACAAAGGCGAGGCGCGCAACGCGCTGGCCCGCGCCGTGTTCTTCAACCGCCTGGGGGAAATCCGCGACCGCAGCTTCGAGCAGCAGCGCTACCGGGCCAGCGGCCTCAACCTGGTGACGGCGGCCATCGTGCTATGGAACACGGTCTATCTGGAGCGGGCCGCGAACGCCTTGCGTGGCCACGGTCAAGCCGTCGATGACGGCCTGTTGCAGTACCTGTCGCCGCTCGGCTGGGAGCACATCAACCTGACCGGCGATTACCTCTGGCGCAGCAGCGCCAAGATCGGCGCGGGCAAGTTCAGGCCGCTACGGCCGCTGCAACCGGCTTAGCGTGCTTTATTTTCCGTTTTCTGAGACGACCCCACATAGGTTCCTCTGTCGATTCGGCATTTCTTCGAGGAGGTGCCAGCAGCACCGCCTGCAGAAGCCAGTGACTCCAAATTTGAAGAGCAGTACAGCGCAGCGATGGATCGGTTGGCAACGGAGTTCCCCAGCTCCGACACGCCGGCGCCAAGCCTCGAAGTGATGCAAGCCAGCATCACCACCATGCTCGATGACGAAGTAATCAGCTTCCCGACATTCGAGTCTTTCCAAGCCTGGTGGGAAGGACTCAACGCCTATGAAGAACTCGATACCGAGATGTCGGTGGCTGAGCATCTGCCGTTGCTGCGTATTGCCTACAACGCGCTCGTGCATGAAGGCGTTATTGCCGTTTAAGGCAGGTGGATTGCCTCGCCAAGTTGGGTTTCTCAGCGCAACACCGATTATCGAAGTGCCCGCCACTTCAGTACGGAGACACCATGAACGAAGTAATCAGCCAGAACGCCGAACCTGTATCGGCGCGATTCACGACCCATGTAGCCGGTGAGGTAGCGGTAGTTACGTCAGCCCTGCATAAAGCTGAGCGGTTCATTGAGGGCTTCGAGGATGACGCGGAGCAGGAAGGTATCGCGGAACTCTTGGCTGACCTACGAGCCGCGCTCCGGGTGGTTACTGGCGAGCCACACCCGGCGACAATTGCTGCCGAGAAGAACTACTGCGTAGTCTTCAGCAACTACACCGGCAACCTCATGGCCTGGGAAGGGACGGCGGATGAAATCCGCAAGTACCTGGGCAATCGTGAGATTGTTGGCGCACTTAGCGCCGTTGACGAAGAGTCTGCGATGGCCAAGTGGCGGTTGATCAACCACGGGAAGACTCGCGAAGGAGTGTGAGGCCATGCGCGTCCGTTCTAGCGCGGACCACCCGCTCATGGTTGCTACCGGGACTACGGCGGCGCCTGTTCGAAAGGAGCCATAATCGACATGACTGATCCGACCCAAACCCTGTGTACTGCCAAGACCGGCAGCGACGTGCTGAGCATCGAGCGCACCGGCCGTAAATGAGGGAAAACAGCCATGACGATGCGGACCTACCGCTACTTCGCTTGCACTAACGGTCACCAAGGCGAAGAAAAAACCAGCGAGAACGATCAGCCATATTCTGCTTGCTGGGAAAGTGTTTCGACTAAAGGGCTCAAAGGAGCCCCAAACGGCGGTTACCTATGCGCAGTATGCGGGGCGCCGATGGCCGAAGTTCCCAGGGCCGAGATGCCTAAACCTGATGCACTGTAAGCGGCTTACGTTGGAGATGGATTATGAGGAAGTCAAAAAGCGAGCGTCTGCAGATCGATGCGCTGATGATCAATATCAAGGCCGCGTTCGCGCTCGCCCTGATCGCGGGTGTTGGTCTTGTCTTTTCATTCGTTGGCTCGCCGATGGCTGAGATCGGCGGCCAGCTGGCAGCTAGTCGCCCACTTATGCTGATTGCGCTTGGATTCGCTGTTGTGTCGGTGATCCTCAGCGCCATCAGGATGCGGCGCTTGGGTGGAGCAAAGGGAAGGAGCTTGCAGTGAGGCGGGTATTTTCTTCTGTGATCGGGCTTGCGACGGTTCTTCTCGCCGGTTGCGGAGAGAGCAAACCCTTCCCCCGAGTAGATTTCCCCGTCGCGCCGGGACATTACGTGCAGTTCTATCAGGGGGCGGGAGCCAAGGTCTACACTGAGTTCTCCAGGGTGGATAAGGCAGGACAGGCGCAGTCCCTCGTTTCTGGCCTATGGCATGGCCGTTTCAACCTCAGCAACGGCGTAGAGAACGAAACGCTGTACCTGAACGAGTGCGGCATACTGGTCACATTCCACCGGGGCGATGTGGATGTGGTGCGCACCACCTATGACGTGAACTCCTACGTGCAGCGCGACGCCTGCCCGCTCAATCCGCTACCGGCAAACTGGATCGCCGTTGGCCCCGGCGCACTGATCGGGACAACCAAGTGAACGCCGCCGAAACCTACCAGATCACTCTCACCCGCGAGCAGCTGCAGTTGCTGTGCCGGGCGACCGAAACCTGCAGTCGGCTGGTCATGGGTCAGATGGATATGGCGTTGGATTACCTGCGCAACCGCGACGGCGAAATGATCAACGGCTATGAACTCACCCGTGCGGTGGAGGCCATCACCAAGCCCGCACAGGGCTTGGCACCCAACCAGAGTGGCGGTGTGGGCTGGCATGCGACCGGCGACCAGCTCTGGGACATGTTCACGCAAATGCGTCACCGTCTTGCCTGGGATTCCGCCATTTCTCAGGGGGTAATTTCTGCTGGCGAGCCGCGCAAGTGGCCTGAGATGGGGGGTGTTGCCTATGACGCCCCCACGACGCTGACCGGCGCTGGTATCAAGATCGAGCGCGTTACTGCCGATGACCATCAAGGTTGAGCTTAATGACTGCTGCCCTTGGGTTTGCCCTGTGCAGAGCTATGGTAGTCAGCAAAGATCGCTGAAAACGAGGTTTCGCAGATGAATGCCACACTTCCCAGCCTGGACGCCTTGCCTGTCATCCGGCATCCCTATGCGGATTACGGCCTGGATGAGGCCGTGCGCCTCGCTGTAGCTACCAAGCGCATACGGATGGAGCCGGAGCCAAAGAACTTGATCGAGGTGCGTGAAACCATCGAGGACATGGCAAAGCGCGCGAGCCACCTCTGGTGCACCGGCATGGCCGCTCTGGACGTGCTTGATGCCGCCATTGACGGCCGTGATCTGCGCCAATCCTGCCGTCTCTGCTGACGCTTAGTTCTGAGGCGAGAAAAACCCCGCCGAGGCGGGGTTTTTTTGTCACTCTTCATCGTCGCCAGTTACACCCAGCCGCTTGTAACTCTCCAGAACGCGGGCGCATTCGGAGGAGCCATTGCGCGTGCCGTCTGAGATCGCACCCTTCACGGACTCAAGCCCTGCCACGAACCCAACCAGCGTGCCGGCTTCAAAGCCTTCCTGAAATCCCTGCTCGTGCCCACGCTGTAGGCCGATCTCGAACGCCGTTCGCGCCGCAGCATCGACCGCCTTGGCTGCGAACTGATCGTACAGCTCTTCTTTCTTCATGCCATTACCTCGCTTGTGAACAGGCAGCGCAGGAAATCCACGCCGCCAGTGCCAGCATAGGGGCATCACTACCTGCCGACCAGCAGCGGCCGCGTGTCATGCAAAATCAATCTTTCGTTCTGCACATCCTCACTTGGGATTCAAATGGTCGGCGGGAAGATTAGGTTCATCAGCTCGGTTTGCCGGGCGTTAATCCACCGGACCAGGGGCAGCATGATGGACCGCAAGCAAGCAATCGACTTTGCAATCCGCTCCGCACGCATCGGCGTGGACCAAGGTCAAGTCGCGGACTATCGCGACAACGTGCGCGACACCCTCAACGATGAAGGGGCCAGCGAATGGGATCAGATCGCGGATGACGCCTTCACCGCCGAGGTGGCGCGGCTCCAGCCGGACTACGACGCCGCAATGGCTTCTTGGGAAGAAGAACAGGACAACTTCGCCTGGGAGCGTGAGCAGAGCGCAGTTCGCCGGGCCGAGAATGGTGGATATCCGGTATAGGCGACACTTTCATTCGCTACGCACATGGGGGCTTCGGCCCCTTTCTTGTGCATGGGGCTGCGGCTTGGGTTCTAGGGCCATCGTGCGAAGCTGAGGCTATCTAAACCAGCACACCGCGAGGATACGAGCATGGCAGTCATCTGCGAATTCGGTACCGCCCCCGAGCAAGCCAGGGATGGATACAAGATTGTCGGACTCGTCTACGGGACCGATGAAGAGTTGCTGGCCGAGTACAGCAGCCTCGATGTGCGCTTCGTCCGTGGCGCTGCGGTCCACGGGCAGCCCGGCGTCTGGGAGTTTGCTGCCATGCACCCGCCCAAGTCGGTTCAGGTCAAGCACTGGCAAGCCTACGGCGAGGGTGAGGCCAAGCCGGCTACGCATCAGATCGACATCGAGGACCAGCGAGGCGTAAATGGTCAGGTTTACCTAACCGTTGGCGCTATGGATGGCGCCTTGGATGACATGATTTCTGTCGTGGCCGAGGTCAACACCAACCCCGCGACCGGAACTGATGAGGTTCCCTGTGTGCATGTATCGTTCGACGATGATGCTATGGCCTTCTCGCTGTTCAAAGTGGGCGACAAGATCCTGCTGCGCCTGGAGAACGATGTGACGCTCACACGCACGGAGTCGCCCACCGGCCCGCTGTTCGTTGTGGGATGACCGAGCACCACGCCGGCATGCAACGGGTGATCGCGGTCATCGGCACCGCAGGGCGCGATAAGCAATTCCCAATGGATATTTCCCACTGGGAGTTCATTTGCCGTGCGGTCAGGTTCTATGTGCGACCCGGCGACCATCTCGTTTCTGGCGGTGCTGCGTGGGCCGATCATGCAGCAGTCTGGGCCTTCAATGAGGGCTTATCCGCCAGCCTGACACTGCATCTTCCTGCGCCATTCGAGGCGAGTTTTTCCGGTGGCAATGGCACCAGCGGCGGTGCAGCAAACCATTACCACAGGCAATTCAGCCGGGCGATCCGGCGAGACACGCTAGCCGACATCCAGGAAGCGATCCTCGGTGGCGCGCAATGCACCTACCAGGCCGAGTGCAAAGGCTATGCAGCGATGTTCGCACGCAACCGGCTCGTGGCAGAGCAGTGCACGCATGTGCTGGCCTTCACTTTCGGGATGGGCGCTGAGCCGGCCGATGGCGGTACCAAGGCCACATGGGACATGGCCGGACCTGGGAAGATGCGCAGGCATGTCAGCTTGAAGCCGCCCTAGCAGCTTGGGTTTTGCGGGCCTGGCCGTAGCCTGAAGCCATCTCCCCCGCTTCCCCAGGACAGCGCCATGACCATCACCGATATCACTGTTCAATCCGCCCGCCTGGCGGCTGCTGAAGCGCAGTTCTGCACAACAGACTTTGGCTACCGCAATACGGCCGTCGAGCCGTGGCGAGAAGACGGAGCCAAGCTCGTGCGCTTTGTCCAGGCCGAGCGTAACGGACAATCCAGCCTGCTTGAGTACAGCGTTCTGTTTGCCCCGGACTCGGCACGGGTTATCTGCTGCCGAGTCTTCGACTTCACCGAAGCGCTGGCCGAAGATGACGACTGGGTGCCGATGTTCAGTGCGTGGCGTAAGGGCGGATGGTACGTCTGGAACATCGCGCGGCCGGAAGGAGGTTGCGGCTGCGTCAGTCGCAACTATGCGGACGGAAAGTGGCGGATCGTGTGCGACCCGCGCCGCGACGAGCCGGGAGCGCCTGGCGACTTCACCTACGCATCGCGCACCGAGGCGGCCAAGGCCGAACGTGCTCTGATTGCCGAGCAGGCCCGCGCGCTGCTGCACAAGGCCCGCTGCAACGAGTTACCCCCTCATCTGCTCAGCGCGCGCCTGGTGTGCGACAAGCACGGGTACCAGGATTTCGATATCGAAGGCCACCCGACTGTGCATCGTGCATGCGTGCCCAACGGTATTCGTGTGGGCCAGCAGTTCAATGTCTATCACGGAGAAGGCATGAAATCCGGGGCAATCTGGACCGGGACCCTCGAAGGCTCCCTTCGCAAATTTGCGTGCTGCTGAGGGTGTCATCATGTGCTTCCCACGAAAACCCAGCCTGGGGCGCTACAGTGGTACCAGAGCTGAATGGCAATGTGCATACCGTGCTGCCCGAGTGGCAGCTGGCCAAGGCTTGCCTCCTAATCCGGCGTATTCTGGCCTTCAGTGGAAGGCCCAGCTGATAGTGGCATATGAGCGGCCATCTCTTGACCCCCTCGCCTGCTCGGTTCTAGGCAGGCTCGCCGCTTATCGGATCATTGAAGAAATTGTTTCGGATGAGCGCAAGGCTGTCGATACCAGTGAAAGTTATCTCTCTGGATGGGACGCCTTACCATGCTCGATATCGCATTTGATGCACAGACATACCGCACTTACAGAAAGCGGCTCGAAGACATTGCGGGCCTTTCGGTGGCTATCCCTGAAAGGGAGGTGTTGCGCGCAGTAGGCGACGGTCTGCCGGCGTCGGTGATCGATCAGTTGTCAGCCAGTCGGCCCCTGGCTGCGTATGCACGCCAGATCCGCCCGAAGGGGGCCTGCTTGGGCCAGAAGGAAAGCTATGTCGCCTTCGAGCTGGCTTTCGTGTTGGCTTTGGCGCAGGCGGTTCTCGGCAATGCCGAAGCTGCTGATCAGTGGCTTGCTACTCCGAGCGAGCAGCTGGGCGGGCACAGGCCCGCAGAAGTATTTCACCACGACAACGGCGCGGCCCATCTGACCGTCTCCCTGATCCGAAGCGCCCGATAGTCCGCTCTGCCGGGCAGCATCTGCGGCCACTGCGAAGCTGGCCCGGCCTCTTTCGGGCTTGGGTTAGCGGCGCTTCATGCGAATCTGAGTTCAGTCCAAACAGCTCAGGTAATCATGTAATGACTCAGGCAGCCCGCACTTACAATCACGCTTACACCATCGCCTTCAGCGTCTCCGGCTCCAGGTGTGAAGACGGCGAGGATGTGACGGCGCAACAGATGGCTGATGCGCTGAAGCTGCGTGTTGATGATCTGATGGCGAAGGGGCACCTCTTGCATGCTGTCGGGTCGGCCTATGATTCCTTCTGTGAACAAGACTGAATCGGTCGATCTCGACATAATTCAAGCTCCCCGCTTTGCCTGGAATATCCGCAGGAAGAACCATGTCTCGTGTAATTACCGACTTTGAGCAGCACCTGCTCAGCATCATTCAGCCTCTGCACGCGGCCAAGTGGCAGGCCGACTATCGCTGGTTTGACCTGGAGCGCTCATTGGCCAGACTCGCCATAGATTATGGTGGACTAGACCTTTGCCCGGATTTCCAGCGGGGCCATGTTTGGTCCGCCGAGCAGCAGCGCCACTTCATTGAAAACTGCCTCCGCGCTGTAGTCCCCACCAGCGCATTTCTGATCCAGTTCAATTGCTCGGAATGGGGTGATCCTGATCCTGAGTCGGATCTGCCGGTTGGCCTGCAGTACGATGGCCTGCAGCGCTACACCGCTGTTACCGAGTTCGTCAAAGGCAATGTCAAACCGTTCGGATTCACTGCAAACGAGCTAGCCGGTACCCAATTTTCCCCGAAGCGGATGTGCATGAAGGTGGCCATTCACGGCTTCACCAAGCGTGCGGATCTGCTGTCGCAGTACCTCGCCTTGAACGCAGGTGGAACGCCTCATAGCGCAGAGGAAATTGCCCGCGTGCGCGCCCTGCTGGCCGAGGCCCAAACTGACGGCGCGACTGGCTAACCAAGTGGCTTCAGCTCAGGCGCTTTATGTAGTGGAGCGCCGGTAATCCCGACTCGCTCGCACAGATGGGCGTCGGTTCGCAGAAGCGCTGTTCGGCGACGCGGTTAGATGGACAGTTCAGTCGTCGGCCTGGTCTTTGGCCAGTATCGCGTTAAGCACGGTTTCGTCATCGTCGAAGTAGCCATCCTCAGCCAGCCCCAGTTTCCCATCGAGGACGACGCAGACGGCTAGTGCGGCTTCCGTTGGATCAGCACCATATTCACGAATCACGCGCTCGATCTGCTTGCGCAGAAGATGCGCGGGCTCCACCTGGCCTACGCCACGCTCAGCACCCGGATCAGGAAGGCTCACGGGGCCGGGGGAATCAGCCAAAGGGTTGGCATTGACGATTGCGCCGGATGTGGTGCGGAATTTCATTTCCATGCTTTGTCTACCTACTCGGTTCGGTTGGAACGGCCAATTGCCGCTACACGCTAATCGAAGCCCGACCTGCTGACTGGTAATGGTTTTCCTAAAGTCCCCTTGGTGGTACTGGACCAAGGCTGATATACAGCCCGCGCCGCAGTTGTTCATGGGTTTCTTCTGGGGATGAGTGCGAGCCAGCACCATAGAGCAAAGCAGCCTGTTCAATGAGCATTTCTGCTTCACGGGCAGCTCCGTATTCATCGTCACTGACCACATACACATCGCAGAGGACGGTGAGCCTATGAAAGAAGCCACCTGGCGGCAGCTCCTGCCGACATTTCCAGGCATACAGTTCTTGGCACAGGGCGCTTAGATTATTCGCTAAGAACTGCTTAGCCGCTTCTTGGTGCTGCTGCTCAGGCTTTGCTGGTGACATGGCGTTATCCTTCACCACCACGCCAATACGAAGGAGCCAGGAAAGAAAAGCTCCACACCGAACAGCACAGCAGCTGCTGAAGCCAAACCTATCGCCACGTCGCGTGCCATTTACGTTTTCCTACTTACTTTGATCGCAAATCCGAAGGCGGATTGGAATTGGTTTCTTTCAGATGGCGACCCATCGACTCACCAGTTCTCCGTTTCAGCTTCAAATTCGATGTCTAAATCGTGCACATCGAGAAGACGTTCAATTGAGAGCGAGAGTTCATCACATACTCTCAAAATCGCCGCATGCCCCCCCAAACTATGTAGCTCTGCTTCTGCTGAAAGCTTGAACTGCCGTTTCTCCCGGTCTGGAGCAGATAACATCTCGGTAAGCATCCGCTGGAACTCGTTTTCAACGGCGATATCGCAAAGGCCTTGGCAAATACCCTTCCGTCGATACCTGGGTTTCACATAGATGGCTTCCAGCGATAATTTCATCCATGTATCGCCTAAGAAGCGCGTTCCGTGAAGCCTGATGTCGCATAGACCGACTAACAGGTCCTTATCAGCCCACGCCTCATATAAGTAGTTGCTCTTAAAACTTGTTCTATCTAGCGGCTCGCCTGCACGACGCTGCCTTTGAAACAATGCTGCTTTCTGAGATTCCGAGGACATGCCATAGCTGTAGGTGATGGGCATATGAGCACTATCAGTCTCCAATTGATCCTTGAAACAGTGCCCTGCGTACAAGAAACGAGGTGTCAGACGAACAAAATTAAGCTCGACTCCCTCATCGAAATCGGCATCGAAAATGGTCTTGTCTGTGTTAGCCATGATGTTTTGCTTTGATTCTTAGATACCGTCGGAAATCAGTTGAAGGTTGAGTAATGTTGCTGCAGAAAGCAGCAAAGGACACTGAAGCCCCCATAGGATTCCCTCAACAGTCGGCTACTGGTGGCTATCCCAGCCCAGCCACCATTCATTGTGCTTCCAGAAGTGCTCCGCGTAGGGATTGGCATCGCTGCCAACTCCAGCGGATGATGCGGCATAACCCTCATCGAAAGGAAGCTGTTCGGAAACCGACCACGAGTGGATCACCCAACCGTCAATCTCGCACTTTGCCTTGACTGCTTCAAAGCTATCGACGGAAACCATATCGACCAGCTCGGAGTGCGGTTTGTAGACTGAGCCGTTAGCCTCGTTGCGGGTGAGCTCAAGAGATAGCGTGATCATTACTCATTGTTTTCCTATCTGGATTCAGCAAAGAACGTGCGAGCCATCTTCATGGCAGGGGCAGGAGCATTCGCGTAGCTTCTCGACTCGCTGGTCACTCCAGTCAGCAGCCTTCTTTTCGTTGGCCAGTTTGTCGAGGCGGGTCTGATCAAGCTGACCCTGCTCGTTTTTAAATTTCCGCCTTTCAGCTCCACAACAACCGAGCATGTTGCCTCCTGATTTCCCTTAACTGGCGAGCTGTTCGGAAAATACCGACTTCAGCGCGACAAGGTGATTAATCGCGGCCTGCAAATTCACCGCTGGATTGCGCACAAAGGCCGGCTGGCCCATGTATGTTTTCAGGGACTGAGCAATACTGTCGCAATAGCTGATGACTTTCGCGGTATTACCAGCAGCAAGGTATTCGCCCATGAATTCAAAGCTGACCAGCGTATCCGAAAGGAACATAACGTCTTCGGGCGCAAACTCTTCCAGATCGGTGCCGCTTTGGTTGTATGCGGTGTACATGCGAATGGCGGTTGCTATTTGGCCGGTGAAAATGAGAATTCCCGCCAAGTGTTTTGTCTGATCGCTCATGCCCAATCTCGATTTCGCGGACGCGAAAACCGCGCCTCTCTACTGGCTCGGCCCAGCTTTTTTAGGGCTGGGCTTATGGTGTACCTGGGCGGCAGATCCGCCGCGTTTTCCTCTAACTCGGGTTGTAGCCGGTGTAGCCCTCGGGTGGCAGCTCCAGCGTCGAGCTGTCCATACCCTTTGCCTCACGCTCCCGGCCCCACATTTCGACCATTGCGGCTTCTTTCAGCCGCTCGGCGAATGCAACAATGTCGTGTAGCTGATCCAGGGTCGCCTCGCCCAAGTTATGGGCCAGACCAATCGAATCTAAATCCGGTTCTTGGGCCGCTTGCTCAAGGTGCCAACTGAGGTCTTTGTCCATCGGTGGAGCCCTCCAGGGCGTTTTCCTTGTCAGCTCAGGGTGAGGCCGGTCAGGTCGAAATACTGACTCGACAGCATCGCCATCTCGGTTCGCATCTCGGCCACTTCTTCGTCGCTGTACTTGTTGCCATAGCCGGCAGCAATCACGCGGTCTTTTAGCGTGTCGAACTGCCCTTCGATGCGGTTGGCTTGCTCTTGCTTCTCAACGAAAGTCGCCTGGGCGATGGTCATGCTGTTTTCCTTTGACTTACGGCTTGAACTGCTCAGCCCAGACTTCTACCTTCCCACCGACCGCTTTCACCTTCGCTGCGCGAGTATGCATCTTGCCCTCCTACTTCTCTATCTTTGGGCTCGAATGGCCTCTCAGGAAGTCCGCTATCTCTTGAGTGAGCAGGTCGGATACCAGCGCCGTTTCGCCGGTTTCGTCGTTCAGTACCTGCAGATCGGTCAGCGCCTTCTCGGGATGGCCTACCACGGCTGCGGTGGCCGCCTGATGCTCACTGCCCCACTCGTGATAGTGATGCTTGCACGATCTACCCTGCAGTGCGCCGAGCACGGGCTTCCAGCGTCCGTCGAGCATGCGCGCGTTGATGGTGAACATCGGTGGCTCCTTCGTTGCTTGACGGTTGAAGCATCCCATCCGCAGCAACAATCCCAAGCACCCGACTCATTGTGCTTGCCTCCCCTTCTCTGCCAGACAATGGGTTAGTGGCGGTCGTCATGTTCTTCCCTTCCAGAGAAAGCGGGCTGGATCACCGGCCAGCTGTTATCCGTGCGCGTGAACTTAAATCGTAAGTGACTGATTTTCCCTGTGATCTTGATCGAACGCCTGTATCCCAGAGGTATTTTCTTATGCGGCTGCGGAGTTTATTTTCCGGCGCTGCGGTCGGGGCCTGTAGGTGCCCGGTTCGATTCGAGCGGAGAATTTCCGCGTGGATTTCCAGCGCGGGTGGGCTTTGCGTGGCTCTTGGGCGCTCGCCGGAAGTCGCGAGCTTGGGTATTTGGCGACCGGCCGTAGTGTGGGGTTATCGCTTAACGCAGCCCCAGGCATACGGAATCCCTCATGCAGCTGATCGACGCCACTCTTTTCCAAGACCCCATCCCGGTAGCAAGCCCTATCGTTGAGCGCACCTTCGACGAGAAAGTGGCGGATGCGGTAGCTGTCATCGAGGCCAACATTCGCGCCGGCAAGCGCCTGATCGGGGCATGTTCGTTCGGCAAGGACAGTAGCGTCATGGTCGCCCTGACCCTGATGGCGATGGAGCGGCTGCAGGGCGCTGGTTACGAAGTTCCCGAATTCCATGTCATGACCAGTGACACCCTGGTCGAAAACCCTGCGGTGCTGGCCTACAGCAAAGGCGAGATCCGCTCGCTCAAGGATTATGCCGCGAGCAAGAACCTTCCGGTGAGGATCTGGGTGTGCAAGCCCAACCTGACTGAAAACTGGCTTGTGTCGATCATCGGCGGACGCACCGTGGCGTCTATGCCGGGCAATAGCGCTAAGTGCCAGCAACAGATGAAGAAATCGCCACTGGACCGTACCAAGCGACAGATCAAAGCCGTACTGAAACACCAGATGGGTAACGCGTACCGTGATGATGATGTCGTCGTGCTGATCGGCACGCGGCGGGACGAATCCGCGGTGCGCGAGCGCAATATGGAAGCCCGTGGCGAGAGCGCCATCGTGCCGGTCAATACTGCTGGCCCGAACAAGAAGCCTGAGTGGGTGCTGAGCCCCGTGGCCGACTTCACGACCCTGGACATCTTCACCTTCCTGGGCAAGGTCACCAGCGGCCAGATCGACACCTACAGCGACTTCCAGGCCCTGACGGAGGTTTACCGCGATGCGGGCGGCGACTGCATGGTCAACGTCTTCATCCGTGACAGCGGCGTCGAGCGCAAGACCGGCTGCGGCGCGCGTCATGGCTGCTGGATCTGCCTGCGTGTCGGTACTGACCGCAGCATGGAAAACATGCTCGCCGAGGAAACCGGCAAGCACAGCTGGATGAAGCCGCTGAGCGATTTCCGCAACTACCTGCAGGCGCGCCACTACGACCCACAGGGCCGCAACTGGCTGGCCCGGTCGATCAACGACGAAACCGGGACGATAAAAATCGCTGCGAATGCCTACTCACCCGAGCTATGCCTTGAGCTGCTGCGCTATGCGCTGAGCATCGATGCCGATGAGGCTGACCGCGCGTGGGCAGCCGGTGAACCGCCGCGTTTCCAGCTGCTGGGCATGAAGGAAATTCTCACTATCGACCTCTACTGGGGGCGCTACGCCTACCAGCGGCCATTCACCGCGCTGAGCGAGTACCGCCAGATTGTCGAGAACGGCAAGCGCTACCGCATCCCGCATGAGTACAAGGTCTACGAGCGAAAGGATCTGGATGTCACCCGTGAAGTCGAGGTGCCATTCGTGGACGAGCAATTCCACGGGATCTACCAGGGTCTGCGGTCGGCCATTGCAAGCGTGGCCAACGCTGAGTCGGTCGTGAAGAAAGGCGGCGTCTACTACACCCATGTGACCGAAACCAACGAGTTCGACATCGATGCCGAGGGAGCGGAAATGTTCTTCGACTTCGAGCTGGATCACGCCCTGGAATACTACGGCCCGCACGCCGATGTTTACCCCTCGGATGTTGTGCACTACCTGGCCCGCTTCGGCACCGTGTCGTTCAAGAAGGGCGGGCATTCGTCCTGGGACCGGATGCTGCGGATCGGCAACCAGCTCCACCGCCACGGGCTGCGCGACATCCTCAACGATCCTGATGCGCTGATCGCCAAGCTCACCGGGCAAGCTGCTCAGGTGCCGTGTGCGGCCATGTCTGCGCCAGCAACTGGGCAGCTCTCGCTGGGGTTCTAGTCTTGCTGCCGGCACCGAGCTTGGGATCTGCCGGCTTGTCGATAGCCTGAACTCAAATTCACAGGAGGTTGTCATGAGTGATTCGAGCAAGGGCGGCGTACCAGCACCAGCGAAATACAGCGACATCGTTGCCGATGGCGGCATGGACCCGCGCTCGGCGCATGTCGAGCAGCAGTTGCGCTCTACGTCGCCGGCCGACTGGCAGTCTGTTCCGGTAAACCCGACGATTGAGATGATCGCCGCGCTCGGCTTCAACGGTGATGTGCCGCTTGCCGTAGGGCATGCGAGTGCCTGCGAAGAACTCACGGCACAGTACCGAGCCATGCTTGCCTGCGCTCCGGCCGCACCGCTCGCCAAAACCCCGACTGCATATCTGCGAGCCTCCGATCTTGAGCGGCTGGCACCGAACAATGTTGCCGGCTGCGCAGCCTCGCTCAGCAAAGAACCCGGCAACGGACTGGTTGCGATTTACACCGAGGCCTTCTCTACGTCCGCGCTGGCCGAGGCGCTTGCTGCGTTCGTAGCGCTGGCCGAAGAGCGCGAGCGCGAGTTGGGCGATCTCTCTTCCGAGATGCGCGAGTGCCTGCAGAAGGGCCGCGCTGCCCTTTCCGTAATTCAGCCTCAGCAGCTCGGGCTGGTCGAGACGCTGCAGAACGCATTTGCCATCTCCTCTAATTCCGGTAGCGGAAAATTCGCCCTCACGCTGAGCTTCGAAAATCTGTCTGCTATGCAGGCCTGCCGCCGCGCGGTTGTGTGCGCTCTAGGCGGTGCCAAATGAGAAGCCGTAATGCATTGAAGCCACTCAAGCCCTGCCCTTTCTGCGGGAGCCCCGCCAAGGAAACTGACCGGATCAACTCCAATGTCGTGGCATGCACCGGCTGCGCGGCGCGAGTGACGCAATCAGAACCTGGCATGGGCGATGCCGATATCCGCTGGAATCAGCGCCAACAGTGCTTCAGCCCGGCGCCGGCCTGGCAGGCGTTCGACTACAACGCGCCGCCCGAATCGGGCCTGTACTGGGTCGCAGGCACCCGGCCGGTATGGGATGTGTGCGCCAGCGATTACGGGAGGCCGGTTGGCGTCCACGCAGGCGAGCATGAGCAATTCGTCGCCCTGGTCTGGTTCCAGATCTGGACGGACGATGACGGTTCCCTGGTGTTGGATTTCGCCGCTGTTGACCCTTACAACCTCGGCAAATTTGCAGACGAGGATACCGTCTCGCATTTCATGCCTCACGCGATCCCGGCACATCCGGCCGTGGCTACGCCGACCAAGGAACTGATATGAGCCAACGCCTCCCGCTGCGCCCGCGCGACATCGAGCTGATCGAAATGCCCACTATCGCCAGCCAGATGCCGGTCGAGTTCGAGAACGGCCAAACGTGGCAGGACTTCGAAGGCCGCTGCGCGGGGTGCGGTGAGGACATCCCGAGCGGGTTCATGCGCGGTGCCGTCATCCGCCAGGCCCTCCGCTGCTACACCGTTGAGGCTGTCGGAGTTTGTGCCAGCTGCCGTTCCGGCACCTCATTTCTGGTGCGCCTGCATGATGACGGCAGCTTAACCACTCAGGTCGATGGAGTCTGGTGCCGAATGGCGCGCGTTCAGCTGGGCCTCTTTTCCTGGTTGGGAAGCCTTTTGCGGTCGATGTTCGGCACCAGGCAGCGCTGACCGACGCAGGCCAACCCGCCAGCACCAGAAGAAAAACACCACCACGACAAGGGATCATCCATGCCAATCAATCACATCATCGTCCACCAGATCGACAAGAAACCGGACGGAACGCCGGCAGTTCTTCATCCCCGTGACACGGAATTGCCCGTTTCCCAGGCAACGGAGAATCTGCTGGCGGATCTCAACCACGGGTACAACGCCAAGGCCGGCAAGGGCTGGGGTCTGTTCCATGAGCCATCCGGCGCCTACCCGTTCAGCGGCTGGCTGAGTCAGTACCTGGACGGCACCACCGACTTCACCGCTTTCAGCCACCAGGCCGTCGAGCATCTGCAGAAGCTGATGGAAGAATCCAACCTGTCCACCGGGGGGCATGTGCTGTTTGCCCACTACCAGCAGGGCATGACCGATTACCTGGCCATCGCGCTGCTGCACCACAGCGAGGGTTTGACCGTGACCGATGCGCTGGACGTGGCGCCTGCCCGGCATCTGGACCTTGGCCAACTGCACCTGGCTGCACGTATCAACCTCTCCGAGTGGCAGAACAACAAGCAGTCCCGGCAGTACATCTCCTTCATCAAGGGTAAGAACGGCCGGAAGGTTTCGGACTACTTCCGCGACTTCATTGGATGTCAGGAGGGAATTGACGGCCCCAGCGAAACCCGCACGCTGCTCAAGGCGTTCAGCGAATACGTGGAGAGCGAGGACTTGTCCGAGGAGCAGGCTCGCGAGAAGGTGACCACGCTGATTGGCTATGCCAGCGCCCAGAGCAACCTGGGTGAGCCGGTGTCGCTTGAAGAACTCTCTGGCCATCTCGACGAAGACCGACCGAAAGCGTTCTACGAGCACATCCGCAACAAGGACTATGGACTGTCACCCGAGATCCCAGCGGATAAGCGAACCATCAACCAGTTCCGTCGCTTTACCGGCCGCGCCGAAGGTTTGTCGATCAGCTTCGAATCGCACCTGCTGGGCTCGAAGATCGAGTACGACGAGAGTGCGGATACGCTTACGATCCGCAACGTGCCATCCCAGCTCAGGGACCAGCTCAAGCGATCCGCGTAAGGAATCGCAGAAACGAAAAGGCCCGCATGTAAGCGGGCCTTTTTTTGAAGGTGTAGCGTCCGTCAGGCTACCGAAGGACCATGCCGCCAAAGCCCAGGTTCAGCGACAGCTGGTTGGCCACTGCCGTGCCGAGCTTGTTGGCGAACCTGTCCACCACGTTCTGCTTGCTGCTGAAGTCAACGATCCGCTCTACGCCTACTACCTCGCGGGCCACGTAATCGGAGTCACCCAGTCGGTCGATTAGACCAAGGCCAACGGCCTGCTCTCCTGTCCACACCAAGCCGCTGAACAGCTCGGCATCAGCACTATCCTTCAGTCGCTCGCCGCGACCGGCTTCGACCGCCGCTATGAACTGCTTGTGCGTTGCCTGCAACACGCCTTCCCAGAACTTGGTTTCCTTTTCGTTCTGCGGCTGGAACTGGTCCAAAAATGCTTTGTGCTCGCCCGAGGTGTAGACACGTCGCTCGACACCCAGCTTCTGCATCAGCTCGACATAGCCGAAGCTGGCGGCCGTCACACCGATGGAGCCGACTAGACTGGCTTTGTCGGCGAACACCTGATCGGCAGCGCTCGCGATGTAGTAGCCGCCTGAGGCGCCCAGGTCAGTGATCACCGCGTAGACCTTGATGTCCGGGTGCAGTGCACGCAGCCGCACAATCTCATCGTAGACCTGGCCGGCTTGCACCGGGCTGCCGCCAGGGCTGTTGATCTCCAGGATTACGCCCTTCGTATTCTCGTGTTCGAACGCTCGCGTCAGCCCGCGCTTGATGTTTTCTGCGCTGGCTTCCTGGCCATCAGCGATGACGCCACGCACCTTCACTTTGGCCGTGAGTGGTGTATCCCCGTCGATGCCTTCCAGATCCGTGTTCCCGCCGACAGCAACGGCTGTCACCACGATGACAAGCGTGGTCAGCCGGAAGAAGTTTTTCCAGCGTCGTGCGGCGCGTTGTTCCTTGATGCTCGCCTGCAGCGTGCGCTCTATCACTTCGAGGCTTTGGTCCATGTGTGTTCCTTGTCTGGGTATGTCGGGGGAATTAAACACCGTGATGGCCTTTTGCTAAGCAGGCCCGGTACGAACGGTAGGAGTCCCACGCAGAAGGCGTGAGGAGGATCTGGCAATGCTCAGTGAGCAGGTGCGTAGCATCAGGGGCTAGGCACCGTGAGCCCATCCAGGGAAAGCGGTGGTTCTGTGCCGAGGTGGCAGGTCAGTGGCTCGGGGTGCCACGTTCGATGACGCCCTGGCCAGCGAGCCAGTCGATGATCTTCTGCACACTTTCAGGCACACCAGAGGGCACCGCGTAGACCATTCCGCTCTGCAGGACGGCCAGAATGCTGCGATCCGAGAACGAGAAGATGGCCATGTCTGCGGCCGGCTCGATGTGCACATAGCTGGCTCTGTCCAGGGCGGTCTGGAGCAGCCATTCAAGGTCGCGGCTTGGGTTCGGCTCGGGGGTGAGCTGAAGCGCCAGCTTGAGCGCAAGTCGCTCGCGGGGAGGGATCGAGCTATCGGCTGATTTCAGGAGGAGATTGTCTCTCTCGATCAGCAATGCCTGAAGTTTGCTCACGCCATCATCCTCAATCCGGCAGTGGGTCGGCTGGGGTAACCACCCCGGCTCGGTCAATCGTCGTCGAATAGAACGCATCGACGGTTGTGCTCATTCCCGGCATCTCTATCGCGCCTATCGTGTGATAGGTGATAAGACCGTAGAGATTGGGGTTTGGGGAGCAATGGAACCAAAAACCAACGTAAGCCCTACCA
>NZ_JXXD01000242.1 GCF_000935215.1 Stutzerimonas stutzeri | reverse complement strand
ACCTCGGCTTCAAGCTGCGCAACGCCACCACGCGAAGCAACTTCCAGAGCGACCTGGACGAGAATCGCTTTATCGTCAGCTACAGCCTGCCGTTGTGGTAACCGCGAAACCGCTGTGAACCTCCTCGTTGGAAATTTCCGGGCCGCATAGGCCCGGCTTTTTCTGCGTCGGCCGGGCCTTCTTTCGGCGCTCGCGGTTTGCATCGCCGATGCAAACCAACTACCTCAATGGCGCGAAAAATACTGGCCTTTTGCCCTTCATTTGCCCGCTTTACCGCTCAATCACCCGTTTGAAAAAGCCACTTGCCGTATACGGAAACTGGTTGTTATCGTTTACGTAAAGGTCATGCAGCGACCTGCGCCATAACCAACAACAACAAACAAGGTTAGAGGGCACCCAAAGGAACCAGAGTTCGTGCTGGAAACGCGCGGCCTGACCAAGGAATTCCGCGGCTTCACCGCAGTGGATTCCGTCGATCTGAAGGTCCGTCAGGGTCACATCCATGCGCTTATCGGCCCCAACGGCGCCGGCAAGACCACCGTATTCAATCTGCTCACCAAATTCCTCACGCCCACCCGTGGCGAAATCCTCTATCGCGGCAAGAACATCACCTCGATGAAGGCCAACGAGATCGCCCGGCTCGGCCTGGTGCGCTCGTTCCAGATTTCCGCAGTATTTGGCCACATGAGCGTGCTGGAAAACGTGCGTGTAGCGCTGCAGCAGAAGATGGGCAACTCCTTCCATTTCTGGAAATCCGAACGCAGCCTGCGCGAGCTGGACGACCAGGTGATGCAGCTGCTCGCTGAAGTCGACCTGCAGGCCTTCGCCCAGACCCTGGCCGTCGAGCTGCCCTACGGCCGCAAGCGCGCGCTGGAGCTGGCCACCACCCTGGCGCTGGACCCCATCGTGCTGCTGCTCGACGAACCGACCCAGGGCATGGGTGGTGAGGATGTCGACATGGTCGTCGAGCTGGTGCGCAAGGCCGCCGCCAATCGCACGGTGCTGATGGTCGAGCACAACCTCAGCGTGGTCAGCCGCCTGTGCGATCGCATCACCGTGCTGGCGCGCGGCTCGGTGCTTGCCGAAGGCGACTACGACAGCGTGTCGGCCAACCCGCAGGTGCGCGAAGCCTATCTGGGCAGCGAAGCCGCCGCGCTCGAGGAGGCCCACGCATGAACCCACCCATGGATCGCGATCAGCTGCGCATCAGCGACCTGCATGCCTTTTACGGCGAGTCGCACATCCTTCACGGTGTCGATCTGGTGGTTGGCCGCGGCGAGCTGGTGACGCTGCTCGGGCGCAACGGCGCCGGGCGCACCACCACGCTGCGGGCGATCATGAACATGGTCGGGCGCCGCACCGGCTCCATCGTGGTCAACGGCAACGAGACCATCGGCATGCCGGCCCACCAGATTCCACGGCTGGGCGTCGGCTATTGCCCGGAAGAGCGGGGCATCTTCGCCAGCCTGAGCGTCGAGGAGAACCTGCTGCTGCCACCCACGGTGCGCAGCGGCGGCATGAGCCTGGACGAGCTCTACGAAATGTTTCCCAACCTGTATGAGCGTCGTTTCAGCCAGGGCACGCGGCTCTCCGGCGGCGAGCAACAGATGCTGGCCATGGCGCGCATCCTGCGCACCGGCGCCAACCTGCTGCTGCTCGACGAGATCACCGAAGGCCTGGCGCCGGTCATCGTGCAGAAGCTCGGCGAGGTGCTGATCAAGCTCAAGCAGCGTGGCCTGACCATCGTCCTGGTAGAGCAGAACTTCCGTTTCGCCGCGCCATTGGCCGACCGTCATTACGTGATGGAGCACGGCCGCATCATCGAAGAGATCGAGGCGGCCGACCTGGATTCGAAAAAGGAGTTCCTCAATTCCTGTCTCGGGGTGTGAGCCTCAGGAAGCTGAAAACCGGCCGCAGTGGATGCCGGCCCGAACCACAACAAAAACAATCGAGAGTGGTGACTACATGAGCTTTTTCCGCAAGCGCGCAAGCGCCATCCTGGCTGCTTCCCTGATCGCCACGGCCGCCCAGGCCGAGATCAGCAACGACGAAATCCGTATCGGCTATCTGGCCGACATGTCCGGTACCTACCGCGACCTCTCCGGCCCCGGCGGCCTGGAGGCGCTGAAGATGGCGGTGGAGGATTTCGGCGGCACGGTCGACGGCAAGAAGATCGTCGTCTTCCATGCCGATGACCTGAACAAGCCGGACGTCGGCGCCAACACCGTGCGCCAGTGGATCGACGAGCGCAACGTCGACATGGTGACCGGCATGGTCGCCAGCTCCGTGGTGCTGGCGGCGAGCAAGGTGGTGGAGCAGGGCGGCAAACTGGCGCTGATCTCCGGCGCGGCGGCCTCCAGCATCACCAACGAGTTTTGCTCACCGAACCATATCCACTGGACCTACGACACCTACGCGCTGGCCAACGGCACGGCGAAGGCGGTGCTCGCCGATGGCGGCAAGAGCTGGTACATCCTCACTGCCGACTATGCCTTCGGCCACGCCATGGAAGCCGACATCACCAAGGTGGTGGAAGGTGATGGCGGCAGCATCGTCGGCAAGGTTCGCCATCCGTTCCCCAGCAGCGATTTCTCCTCCTACATGCTGCAGGCCCAGGGCTCCGGCGCAGAGGTGATCGCCCTGGCCAACGCCGGCGCCGATACCGTCAACTCGCTGAAGACCGCCAGCGAGTTCGGCGTCACCCAGTCCGGGCAGAAGCTCGCCGGCATGGTGGTGTTCCTCAACGACATCCACGCCATGGGCCTGGAAGTGACCCAGGGCCTGATGCTCACCACCGGCTGGTACTGGGACATGAACGAGGAGACCCGCGCCTGGGCCCAGCGCTACTACGAGCGCACCAAGCGCATGCCGACCATGGTGCATGCCGGCATCTACTCGGCGACCACCCACTACCTGAACGCGGTGAAGGCCACCGGCACCGACGAAACCGTGGCGGTGCGTGCACAGATGGCCAAGACCCCGGTCAACGACATGTTCGCCAAGGGTGGGCAGATTCGTGAGGACGGCCGCATGGTGCACGACATGTACCTGGTGCAGGTCAAGACACCGGCCGAATCCACCGGCGAGTGGGACCTGTACAAGATCGTCAGCACCATTCCGGGCGAGCAGGCCTACCGGCCGATCGCCGAGACCCAGTGCACCAAGCTGGTCGCCAAAGAGTAAACGGCTAGGCCGCGCCATCACCCGGTCGGTAACGGCCGGGTGCCACGGACTTCCTTTGGGTGATGAACCATGACTCTCCTATTCGGCGTACCCCTGAGCGTACTGCTCGGGCAGCTGCTGCTCGGCCTGATCAACGGGGCGTTCTACGCACTGCTGAGCCTGGGCCTGGCGATTATCTTCGGCCTGCTGCGCATCATCAACTTCGCCCATGGTGCGCAGTACATGTTGGGCGCCTTCGTGGCCTTCCTCGGGCTGAACTACTTGGGTGTGAGCTACTGGTTCGCGCTGGTGCTGGCGCCGTTGGTGGTGGGTTGCCTGGGCATGGCCATCGAGCGCGGGCTGCTGCGGCGCATTGCCGGTGAGGATCACCTTTACGGATTGCTGTTGACCTTCGGCCTGGCGCTGATCGTCGAGGGCAGCTTCGTCAAGCTGTTCGGCGTATCCGGCTCGTCCTATCCAATGCCGGAGTTGCTGCGTGGCGGCTTCAATCTCGGCTTCATGTTCCTGCCGACCTACCGCGCCTGGGTAATCGTCGCCGCGCTGGTGGTGTGCCTGGCGACCTGGTACGTGATCGAACGCACCCGCCTGGGTTCCTACCTGCGCGCCGGCACCGAGAACCCGAAACTGATGCAAGGCTTCGGCATCAACGTACCGCTGCTGGTGACCCTGACCTACGGCTACGGTGTGGCGCTGGCGGCCTTCGCCGGCGTGCTGGCTGCGCCGATCTACGCGGTGACGCCGGGCATGGGCTCGAACCTGCTGATCGTGGTGTTCGCTGTGGTGGTGATCGGCGGCATGGGCTCGATCCTCGGCGCCATCATCACCGGCATCGCCATGGGTCTGATCGAGGGGCTGACCAAGGTGTTCTATCCGGAAGCGGCCAACACCGTGGTGTTCCTGGTCATGGTGGCGGTGTTGCTGATTCGTCCTGCGGGACTCTTTGGTAAGGAGGCATGAGCATGACGAATCCGGCAAACGTGCAGGCCGCATCGCTGCGGCAGGCCAGTGTGGTACGCGAGCGCAGGCACGCGGCCGCGCGGCGGCAGAAGATTTTCTATGCGGTGTTGCTGGTGATCGCGCTGTTGGCGCCGCTGGCGGTGTATCCGGTGTTCCTGATGAAGCTGCTGTGCTTCGCCCTGTTCGCCTGCGCCTTCAACCTGCTGCTCGGCTACGCGGGGCTGCTGTCCTTCGGCCATGCGGCGTTCTTCGCCACCGGCGGCTACATCACCGGCTACATGCTGAGCAGCTACAGTGGGCTCAGTACCGAGCTGGGGATACTCGCCGGCACCCTGGCCTCGACGGTGCTCGGTGCGCTGTTCGGCATGCTGGCGATCCGCAGGCAGGGCATCTACTTCGCGATGATTACCCTGGCGCTGGCGCAGCTGGTGTTCTTCGTCTTTGTTCAGGCGCCGTTCACCGGGGGCGAGAACGGGTTGCAGGGCGTGCCGCGCGGGCATCTGTTCGGCCTGGTCGACATGAAGAACAACATGGCCATGTACTACTTCGTGCTGGCGGTGTTCGTCCTTGGCTTCGCCATCATCCAGCGCACCATCCATTCTCCGTACGGCCAGGTGCTCAAGGCCATCCGCGAGAACGAGCCGCGGGCGGTGTCGCTCGGCTACAACGTCGATCGGCACAAGCTGCTGGCGTTCGTCATCTCCGCGGCGCTTGCCGGTCTGGCTGGCGCGACCAAGACCGTGGTGTTCCAGCTGGCCTCGCTGACCGACGCGCACTGGCACATGTCCGGCGAGGTCATCCTGATGACCCTGCTCGGCGGCGTCGGCACCATCCTCGGGCCGCTGGTCGGCGCCACCGTGGTGGTGACGCTACAAAGCTCGCTGTCCAACGGACCGTTGGGCGAGTGGGTGCATGTGATCCTCGGGGTGATCTTCGTGCTCTGCGTGCTGCTGTTCCGCTCCGGCATCGTCGGCTGGCTGGAGCGGCTGGTGAAGCGCAACTTCAAGTAGCGATCCGATGCGGGACCGTCCAGATTGCGCCGGACGGTCCCGCCATCGGCGAACCCGCTGCAGGGATACGTGCCTAACGTCCCAGGCCCCTTTCAGAGGACAGAGCCATGCCTGGCACCGAACCCCAAATGCAGCCGCAACCCACTTGGCCCTGGCGAGCCGACGAATCGCCCCTCAACGACCTCGACGACGCCGAGAGCGATACCGAGTTCGAAGGCCCGGACGAGCTGGCGGAAGAAGTGCTCGAACAACTCGAGAAGGTCGCTCCGCCGCCGGATCCGATGCCCGACCCTGGTCCGCTTTAACGGATTGCACTCCCTTCGATAGAAACTAAAAGGCCCCGACGAGTCGGGGCCTTTTTTCAAGCGAGCGGACGCTTAGACGTTAAAGCGGAAGTGCATGACGTCACCGTCCTTGACGATGTATTCCTTGCCTTCCAGGCGCCACTTGCCGGCTTCCTTGGCGCCGGCTTCGCCCTTGTACTGGATGAAGTCGTCATAGGCGATGACTTCAGCGCGGATGAAGCCTTTCTCGAAATCGGTGTGGATCACCGCGGCCGCCTGCGGAGCGGTCGCACCGATTCTGACGGTCCAGGCGCGGACTTCCTTCACCCCGGCGGTGAAGTAGGTCTGCAGGCTGAGCAGCTCGTAACCGGCGCGGATCACACGGTTCAGACCTGGTTCTTCCATACCCATGGTTTCGAGGAACATCTGCATCTCTTCCAGATCGTCCAGCTCGGCGATCTCGGCCTCGATCTTGTTGCACACCGGCACGACGATGGCGCCTTCTTCCTCGGCGATGGCGTTGACCACGTCCAGGAGCGGGTTGTTCTCGAAGCCATCCTCGGCGACGTTGGCGATGTACATCACCGGCTTGGTGGTCAGCAGGTGGAAGGTCTTGGCCAGGCGCTTTTCCTCGTCACTGAAGCTCTTCAGCAGGCTGCGTGCCGGCTTGCCCTCGGTGAGGTGCGGGATCAGCTTCTCCAGCAGCCCCTTCTGTGCGACCGCTTCCTTGTCGCCGCCCTTGGCGGTACGGGCGACGCGCTGCAGCTGCTTCTCGCAACTGTCGAGGTCGGCCATGATCAGTTCGAGGTCGATGATCTCGATGTCACGCTTGGGGTCCACGCTGTTGGCGACGTGGATGACGTTCTCGTCTTCGAAGCAGCGCACCACATGGGCGATGGCGTCGGTTTCGCGGATGTTGGCGAGGAATTTGTTGCCCAGGCCTTCGCCCTTCGAAGCGCCGGCGACCAGGCCGGCGATGTCGACGAACTCCATGGTGGTCGGGATCACACGCTCCGGCTTGACGATCGCCGCCAGCGCGTCGAGACGCGGATCGGGCATCGGCACGATGCCGCTGTTCGGCTCGATGGTGCAGAAGGGAAAGTTCTCAGCCGCGATGCCGGATTTGGTCAGGGCGTTGAACAGGGTGGACTTGCCGACGTTGGGCAGACCGACGATGCCGCAGTTGAATCCCATGGTGATCTTGCCTCGGAGTTAGGTTCAGGCCTTCTGGCTGTGCAGGCGCTGCATCGCGCGGGTCCAGTCGCCGGCCAGGATTTCTGGCACGACATCCAGCGCAAAGTCGATGCTGGCGTCGAGCTTTTCGCGCTCGGTCTGCGGTGCGCGGCCCAGTACGTAGCCACTGACCAGGCTGGCGTGGCCAGGATGGCCGATACCCAGGCGCAGGCGATGAAAGCCGTTCTGATTGCCGAGCTTGGCGATGATGTCACGCAGCCCGTTGTGCCCGCCATGACCGCCACCCTGCTTGAGTTTGGCGACGCCCGGGGGCATATCGAGCTCATCATGGGCGACCAGGATGGACTCGGGGGGAATTCTGAAAAAGCCGGCCAATGCCGCCACCGCCTGACCGCTGCGGTTCATGTAGGTAGTGGGGATAAGCAGGCGGATGTCTTCACCCTGATGGCTGAACTTACCGACCAGGCCAAAGTACTTGCGATCGTTGCTGAGCGAGACGCCTTCACGGGCAGCCAGACGCTCAACGAAAAGAGCCCCCGCGTTGTGCCGGGTCTGGTCGTATTCAGGGCCTGGGTTTCCCAGGCCGACGATCAGTTTTACGGCAGTCACGACGGGGGCCTCTTCTTCGACTATGCGAGTGAATTACTCGGCAGCGTCTTCTTCTTTCGGAGCGTCTTCCTTGCTCACGCGCGGAGCGTGAACGTTGGCTACCGGCAGGTCGCTGCCGTGGGCCAGGGCGACCAGCTCAACGCCTTTCGGCAGCTTGAGATCGGTCATGTGCAGAACCTGGCCGACTTCGACGTTGGACATGTCGACTTCGATGAATTCCGGCAGGTCTTGCGGCAGGCAGGAAACTTCGACTTCGTTCAGGTTGTGCAGGATTTCGCCGCCTTGCTGCTTCACGCCCACGGAGGTTTCCTGGTTGATGAAGTGCAGGGGAACGGTGGCGGTCAGCTTGTGGCCGGCAACGACGCGAACGAAGTCAGCGTGCAGGACAAAGCTCTTGGCCGGATGGCGCTGCAGTGCCTTGATCAGAACGGATTCGTTCTGGCCGTCGACGTTCAGGTTCAGCACGTGGCTGAAGGAAGCTTCGTTTTCCAGCAGCTTGGCGAAGTCCTTGGCCAGGATGCTGATGGACTGCGGGGCCTTGTCGCCACCGTAGATGACGGCCGGAACCAGGGCGGCGTTACGACGCAGGCGGCGGCTCGCACCTTTCCCCAGGTCGGAACGCACTTGGGCATTCAGAGTGAAATCGTTCATGGTGATTCTCCAGTAGCAACATTACCTGTCGCGCTTGCGACCAGCGCTCGGGCTGTTGGGCAAAAAGCCCCGCACGAGGCGGGGCACATTACGTTCAGTGCGATTCGCGAAGCTTTTCGCTTAGCGGAACATCGCGCTGATCGATTCGGCATTGCTGATGCGGCGAACCGCTTCAGCCACCACTGGCGCGATGTCCAGTTGGCGAATTCGGGTGCAGGACTGTGCGGCAGCCGACAGCGGGATGGTGTTGGTCACCACCAGCTCGTCGAGCACGGAGCCTTCGATGTTCTCGATGGCGCGGCCGGACAGGATCGGGTGCGTGCAGTAGGCGTAGACCTTGGCGGCGCCATGATCCTTCAGCGCCTTGGCTGCATGGCACAGGGTGCCGGCGGTATCGACCATGTCATCGACGAGGATGCAGGTACGGCCTTCGATATCACCGATGATGTGCATCACTTCGGACTGGTTGGCTTTCGGCCGACGCTTGTCGATGATCGCCAGGTCGACGCCGAGGGATTTGGCCACGGCACGGGCGCGGACCACACCACCGATGTCCGGGGAGACGATCATCAGGTTCTCGAAGCGCTGAGCCTGGATGTCGTCGACCAGGACCGGCGAGCCGTAGATGTTGTCCACCGGCATGTCGAAGAAGCCCTGGATCTGGTCGGCGTGCAGGTCAACGGTCAGCACACGGTTGACGCCAACGACGTCGAGCATGTCGGCCACGACCTTGGCGCTGATCGGTACACGGGCAGAGCGCGGGCGACGATCCTGGCGGGCATAACCGAAGTAGGGGATCACTGCGGTGATGCGCGACGCCGAGGAGCGGCGGAAGGCGTCGGCCAGTACCACCAGTTCCATCAGGTTGTCGTTGGTCGGAGCGCAGGTCGGCTGGATCAGAAATACGTCCTTACCGCGAACGTTCTCGTTGATCTCGACACTGATTTCGCCGTCGGAGAACTTTCCGACGTAGGCATCACCGAGGGGGATATGCAGCTGACGTACGACACGCCGGGCCAGGTCGGGGTTGGCGTTCCCCGTGAAGACCATCATCTTGGACACGCGCAGTACCTGCCTGAGGGTGGGTCCGATGAATAAAAAGCTGTTCAAAAGGCGAGCTCTTGAACAGCTTCAAGTGTATGGCAGGGGCGGCTGGATTCGAACCAACGCATGCCAGGATCAAAACCTGGTGCCTTACCGCTTGGCGACGCCCCTGTAGGGTCAACTTCATTGGTGCTGTTGCAGTCGTACGAACCTTGGGAGGTTATGGCAGGGGCGGCTGGATTCGAACCAACGCATGCCAGGATCAAAACCTGGTGCCTTACCGCTTGGCGACGCCCCTGTATCGTACAACCTGTGTGCTACGCACTCGCTTCCTGCGCCAGTTTTTCAAGGCTTCGGTGCAACATCGAAATGTTACGACCGTGGGCAACGAAACTTGGCAAAGTGTCTGGAAGTTGGCGGCGGACTTTATCAGCCTCGCCTTCGTTTGGGAAGCTCCCAAACACACAAGCTCCAGTGCCAGTCATGCTTGCCGGAACGAATTTGTTCAACAAGCTCAAAGCGTTACGAACTTCTGGATAACGCTTCTCGACTATTGGCTGACAGTCATTATGACCGCCCCCTGCAAGAAGGCTGCGAACTGTAATGGCCGGGGTATTACGTGTCAACTCTGGGTCGGCAAATATTTCCGCTGTACTAACAGAGACTTGCGGCGCGATTACGAGGAACCATGGTTCGGGCAAATCGACCGGTTGCAGGCGCTCGCCAACCCCCTCGGCAAATGCTGCCCGGCCGCGTACGAACACCGGTACGTCGGCGCCCAGGGTCAGCCCCAGCGCGGCCAGTTGGTCTTCGCCCAGGTGCAGTTGCCACAGGTGGTCGAGGCCGAGCAGGGTGGTCGCTGCGTCGGAGCTGCCGCCGCCGATGCCGCCGCCCATGGGCAGACGTTTGAGCAGGGTGATATCTGCGCCGAGCGAGCAGCTGCTAGCACGCTGCAGCAGGCGCGCTGCACGGACGATCAAGTTGCTGTCGTGATCGACGCCCGGCAGTTCGGTATGCAGGCGAATCTCGCCGTCAGCACGCAGGCGGAAGCTGAGTTCGTCGCCATGGTCGAGAAACTGGAACAGCGTCTGCAGCTCGTGATAGCCGTCTGCGCGGCGGCCGACGATATGCAGCATCAGATTGAGTTTGGCCGGTGCCGGCAGGGTCAGCGTCTGCATTCAGCGGCCCAGCTGGCGCGCTTGCCAGTCCTTGACCACCAGGGTGATCTGCAGGTCATGGCCATGCAGGCGGATGCGCTCGGGCAGCGTGAAGCCGTTGTGTTCGCCGTATGCCAGGTAGTCGACCTGCCAGCCGTCCTGTTCCAGTCGTGCCAGGCGGCTCTCGCTGTCCAGGCTCAGACGGCTGCGGCTGTCCGGCGCAGGCAAGCCACGCACCCACCAGAGCAGGTGCGATACCGGCAGCTGCCAGCCGAGCTGCGCTTCGACCAGGGCCTCCGGGGATTCGGCTTCGAATCGGCCCTGGCCGGCGACTTCCAGAGATACGGCGTCGGGGCGGCCGGTCAGGCGGGTGGCGCCTCGGCCCAGGGGGCCGGACAGGCGAATGTCGAAGTAGTCCTGGCGCTGCAGCCAGAACAGTGTGCCGCTGCCGGATTCCTGCGGTGCGCGAATGCCGATCTTGCCGCTGATCTGCCAGCCATCGACCGTCGCGACCTGGCTGCGATGCTCTTTCCAGGCGGTGGCATTGCCGGGGCCTTCAACCGATTCGCGTGGGCCAAGCCCGGCACAGCCAGCAAGCAGGAGGGCCAGGCAGGGAGTAAGAAGGTTTTTCAACAGGGACATGGGTCAGGGCTTCTCCGATCCGGTCAACCGTTTCAGCGTTTCGCGCAGGATCTGGCTGTCCGGTTGTAGTTTGAGTGCCTTCGACCAGACCGCGCGGGCCTCGCTGTGTTCACCCTGGGCCCAAAGCACCTCGCCCAGGTGCGCGGCGACTTCGTGGTCGGCAAAGCGTTGCAGCGCCTTTCGCAGTAGCGCTTCGGCCTCGGTCAGATTGCCCAGGCGGAAGTTGACCCAGCCGAGGCTGTCGAGGATCGCCGGGTCGTCGGGGTTGAGCTGGTAGGCCTGCTCGATCAGCTGGAGCGCTTCCTTGTGGCGATCAGTACGGTCGGCCAGGGTGTAGCCGAGCGCGTTGAGCGCCATGGCGTTGTCCGGCTCACGCTCGATGATGAAGCGCAGGTCGCGTTCCAGTTGCGCCAGATCGCCGCGCTTTTCCGCAAGCATGGCGCGGGTGTACAGCAGGTTGAGGTCGTCGGGGAAATCGGCAAGCGCCTGCTCCACCAGTTGCCAGCCTTGCTCGGTGCGGTCCTGCTCGGAGAGCGCTTCGATCTCGATCAGGTACAGCTGGATGGCGTAGTCAGGCTGCTGCTGGCGTGCGTCGGCCAGCACCGCAGATGCTTCCTGGTCGCGATTGCCGGAATAGAGCAGCTGGCTCTGCAGCAGCTTCGCTGGCAGGTATTCGTTGCCAGGGCCGACTTGAGCTAGCGCGTCGAGCGCCTTGGCGTTCTTGTCCATCGCCTGATAGGCACGGCCAAGATTGAAGTAAGCCGCGTCAACGTGGCTGCCGCGTTCGATCAGCTCTTCCAGGTACACGGTGGCTTCGCGCCAGGCCTCAGCCTCCATGCAGACCAGCGCCATGGAGAAGCGCAGGTCGTCGTCGGTGGGGTGCTGCTGGACCAAGGTGGCGAACTCGCCCATGGCGTCTTCCAGGCGCTCCTGTTCCACCAGAAGGCGCGCATAGGTCAGGCGCAGACGCTTGTCCTCGGGGTGCTGGCGCAGGCTTCGCTCGAGCAGCGGGATCGCTTCGTCGCTGCGTTGCAAGCTGTGCAGCAGGCGTGCTTCGAGCAGGATCGACGGGATCTGCCGCTCCTTGTCCGGCTGCTTCTGCAGCAATGCCAGTGCTTCCTCGCTGCGATCATCCTGTTGCAGCAGCACGGCCTTGCCGAAGGAGAGCTGTGGATTGTCGGGGTGTTTGACCAACAGCTTGTCGAAGCTTTGCAACAGGCCGGCGCGGGTGTCCGGGTCGGTTTCCGAGGCCGAAAGGGCGAGGAAATCGAAATGAGTGTCGCCCTGGCCCTGCAGAACCTTCTCCATGAACTCGAGCGATTCTTCGTAACGCCCGGCGCGGGCCAGCTGCACGGCTGCGGCGCGCTGCGCGTCGAGACTGTCAGGGGCGTTGCGCGCCCAGATCGTTGCGGTATCCAGCGCCGCCTGGTCTGCGCCAAGGTATTCGGCGATACGGAATCCGCGTTCGGCGACGCCGGCGTCCTGTGTCGCATGCGCCTGCTGTACGTAATTGCCCAGGGCAATGTCGAAGCGGTTGCGCTGGCCGGCAAGCTCTGCGACCAGCAGCGCATAGAGGGATTGGCGACTGAACGAGCCGTACTCTGCCGCGTCGCTGGCGGAGCTCTCCTGGGCAGCGTCCTCGACCGGCGGACTGCTTTCGGGGGCTTGCTGCGTGAAGGTCTGGCAGCCGCCGATGAACAGCAGGGCGGCAAGTGCGGCGAGTTTTTTCATAGGGGAAATGTACGGCTGGTGTGCGGTCGCGGCATGATGACACAAGCCGCAGGTCAAGCCCATGGGCCCCGGGAGGCGCGCAGGCCGGTTCGGTAGCTGATTGGCAGTACCAATCGAATCCGACAATCGAGGGCAATGGTTGTTCTCCATCTGATGAAGTAGGAGAATTGCGCGCTCTGTTATCGAATCAGCGATTCTGCATGGCTTTCCTCGCGCTTGGCATTAATCACAAGACCGCTTCGGTGGACGTCCGCGAGCGCGTAGCCTTCACGCCCGACCAGATGGTCGAGGCTTTGCGGCAACTGTGCCGCGTCACTCCGACCCGCGAAGCGGCGATCCTCTCGACCTGCAATCGCAGCGAGCTGTATCTGCAACAGGATCAGGTCGAGGCCGATGCCGTGCTCGCCTGGCTGGCCAATTATCACCGTCTCAGCCTCGACGAGCTCAAGGCATGCGCCTATGTGCATGTCGACGATCAGGCCGTGCGCCACATGATGCGCGTCGCCTCCGGGCTCGACTCGCTGGTGCTGGGCGAACCGCAGATTCTCGGGCAGATGAAGTCGGCCTATGCGGTCGCCCGTGAGGCCGGCAGCGTCGGGCCTCTGCTTGGCCGGTTGTTTCAGGCCACCTTCAGCACCGCGAAGACCGTGCGCACCGACACCGCCATCGGCGAGAACCCGGTTTCGGTGGCGTTTGCCGCGGTCAGTCTGGCGCGGCAGATCTTCAGCAATCTGCAACGCAGCCAGGCCCTGCTGATCGGCGCCGGTGAGACCATCACCCTGGTCGCGCGCCATCTGCACGAGCAGGGCGTGAAGAAGATCGTGGTCGCCAACCGCACCCTCGAGCGGGCCAGCGCGCTGGCCGCCGAGCTAGGGGCGCAGGCGATCCTGCTTGCCGATATCCCGGACGAGTTGCACAACAGCGACATCGTCATCAGTTCCACTGCCAGCCAGCTGCCGATTCTCGGCAAGGGCGCGGTCGAACAGGCGCTGAAGCGACGCAAGCACAAGCCGATGTTCATGGTCGATATCGCTGTGCCGCGGGACATCGAATCGCAGGTCGGCGAGCTGGACGACGTCTATCTGTACACGGTCGACGATCTGCATGAGGTGGTTGCGGAGAACCTCAAGAGTCGCCAGGGCGCGGCCCAGGCCGCCGAGGAGCTGGTCGCGGCTGGCACCGAGGACTTCATGCAGCGCCTGCGCGAGCTGGCCGCAGTTGATGTGCTCAAGGCCTACCGGCAGCACGCCGAGCGCATTCGCGACGACGAGCTGAGCAAGGCTCAGCGTCTGCTGGCCAATGGGGGCAGCGCCGAGGAGGTTCTCGTCCAGCTCGCCCGTGGCCTGACCAACAAACTGCTGCATGCACCCAGCGTGCAACTGAAGAAACTCTCCGCCGAGGGCCGCGTCGAGGCGCTGAGCATGGCCCAGGAACTCTTCGCCCTGCACGAGGGCACGGAAAAACCATGAAAGCTTCGCTGCTGAACAAGCTGGACATCCTGCAGGACCGTTTCGAAGAACTCACCGCACTGCTCGGCGACGCCGAAGTCATCAGCGATCAAAGCCGTTTTCGCGCCTATTCCCGCGAGTACGCCGAAGTCGAGCCGGTGATCGTCGCCTATCGGCAGCTGTGCAAGGTTCAGCAGCATCTCGAGGGCGCTCAGGCGCTGCTCAAGGACAGTGATCCCGACATGCGCGAGATGGCCGAGGAGGAGGTTGCCGAAGCCAAGGCCCAGCTCGAGACGCTTGAAGCCAACCTGCAGCGCATGCTGCTGCCCAAGGACCCCAACGACGGGCGCAACGTGTTCCTCGAGATCCGCGCCGGCACCGGCGGCGACGAGGCGGCGATCTTTGCCGGCGATCTGTTCCGCATGTATTCGCGCTATGCCGAGAAGCAGGGCTGGCGCGTCGAGATCCTCTCCGAGAGCGAAGGCGAGCACGGCGGCTACAAGGAAGTGATTTCCCGCGTCGAGGGCGACAACGTCTACGCCAAGCTCAAGTTCGAATCCGGCGCGCACCGCGTGCAGCGCGTGCCGGAGACCGAATCCCAGGGACGCATTCACACCTCCGCCTGCACCGTGGCGGTGTTACCGGAGCCGGATGAGCAGGCGGCGGTGGAGATCAATCCGGCCGAGCTGCGTATCGACACCTATCGCTCCTCCGGCGCCGGCGGTCAGCACGTCAACAAGACCGACTCAGCGATTCGTATCACGCACCTGCCCACTGGCATTGTGGTCGAGTGTCAGGAAGAGCGTTCGCAGCACAAGAACCGCGCCAAGGCCATGGCCTGGCTCGCCGCCAAGCTGCAGGACCGCCAGGACGCCGCGGCGCACAAGGAAATCTCCGAGACGCGCAAGTTGCTGGTCGGCTCCGGGGATCGCTCCGAACGTATCCGTACCTACAATTTCCCCCAAGGCCGGGTCACCGACCATCGCGTCAACCTGACGCTGTATTCGCTCAACGAAGTGATCGGCGGCGCCGTGGAGCAGGTCATCGAGCCGCTGTTGCAGGAATACCAGGCCGACCAGCTGGCCGCGCTGGGCGACTGATCCTTTTCGCTGCGCACCGCGCTAAGAGCACCTCATGCCAACCATCGAGTCCCTGCTGCAAAGTGCCGATCTGCCGGACTCGCCGAGCGCCAGGCTGGATGCCGAATGGTTGCTCGCGGCCGCCCTGAACAAGTCGACCAGCTATCTGCGCACCTGGCCGGAGCGCGAGGTGCCGGCAGAGTGTGCCGAGCGCTTTGCTGCTGATCTCGCACGGAGGCGTCAGGGTGAACCGGTCGCCTACATTCTCGGGCGCCAGGGCTTCTGGAGTCTGGAACTTGAAGTGGCAGCGGATACGCTGATCCCCCGGCCTGACACCGAACTGCTGGTGGAGACCGCGCTGCAGCTGCTCTCCGCTGCACCGGCCCGGGTGCTCGATCTGGGCACCGGCACCGGCGCGATTGCGCTGGCTCTGGCGACCGAGCGGCCGGCGTGGCAGGTCTGCGGTGTGGACCGTATCGAGGCCGCCGTGAGGCTGGCTGAGCGCAACCGGCTGCGGCTCGGACTGCACAACGCTGCGTTCACCCTGAGCGACTGGTTTGCCGGTCTGAACGGCGAGCGGTTCCAGATGATCGTCAGCAACCCACCCTATATTCCGGCCAGCGACCCGCACCTGCTGCAGGGCGATGTCCGCTTCGAGCCGCAGAGTGCGCTGATCGCGGGTGCGGATGGCCTGGACGACATCCGCACGATCATCGCCCAGGCGGCGGCGCACCTGCAGTCGGGTGGCTGGTTGCTGCTGGAGCACGGTTACGATCAGGCTGAGGCGGTGCGCATGCTTTTGCTTTCCCGCGGTTTCGAGGATGTGCAAAGCCGGCTCGATCTGGGTGGGCATGAGCGCATCAGCCTTGGCCGCCTGCCATGATTGCGTTTTGTGAGGTGCTTGGATGCTGAGTGACGAAGAGCTGCTGCGCTACAGCCGGCAGATCCTGCTCAAGCAGGTCGATATCGACGGCCAGTTGCGCCTCAAGCAGAGTCGCGTGCTGATCGTCGGGCTTGGCGGGTTGGGCTCGCCGGTAGCGCTCTATCTGGCGGCCGCTGGTGTCGGTGAGCTGCACCTGGCCGACTTCGATGCGCTGGATCTGACCAATCTGCAGCGGCAGATCGCTCACGACACACCCTCGCTTGGCCTGCACAAGGTCGACTCGGCCATGGCCCGGCTGGGGGCGCTGAACCCCCATGTACAGCTGGTGCCGTATCGCAGCGGGTTGGACGCCGATTCCCTGGATGCGGCAGTGGAGCGGGTCGATCTGGTGCTCGATTGCACGGACAACTTCGGCATTCGCGAAGCGGTGAACGCCGCATGCGTGAAAGCGAAAAAGCCGCTGGTCAGCGGCGCGGCGATCCGTCTTGAGGGGCAGCTTTCGGTGTTCGATGCGCGAGTCGAAACGAGCCCCTGCTACCACTGCCTCTATGGGCACGGTAGCGAAGCCGAGCTGACCTGCAGCGAAGCCGGTGTAGTGGGGCCGCTGGTGGGCATGGTTGGCAGCCTGCAGGCGTTGGAAGCGCTCAAGCTGCTGGTTGGCTTCGGCGAGCCGCTGATTGGTCGACTGTTACTGATCGATGCGCTGTCCAGTCGCTTCCGTGAGTTGCGGGTCAAGCGCGATCCACATTGCGCGGTGTGTGGCGCAAGCCATGGCTGACTGCGCAGCACCGGTCGGCGTCTTCGACTCCGGAGTAGGCGGGCTCTCGGTGCTGCGTGAGATCCGGCAGCGCCTGCCGCATGAGTCGCTGCTCTATCTCGCCGACAGCGCCCATGTCCCCTATGGCGAAAAGAGCCCGGACTACATCCGTGAGCGCTGCCGTGTCATTGCGGACTTTTTTGTCGAGAAGGGCGCGAAGGCGCTGGTGGTGGCCTGCAATACCGCGACCGCCGCTGGGGTCACCGAATTGCGCGAGCTGTATCCGCGATTGCCGATCATCGCCATGGAACCGGCCGTCAAGCCCGCCGCCCAGGCTACGCGGAGTGGTGTCGTCGGCGTGCTGGCGACAACCGGAACGCTGAAGAGCGCCCGCTTTGCCGCGTTGCTCGATCGCTTTGCCGCAGATGTGCGGGTGATCACTCAGCCGTGCCCCGGCTTGGTCGAGCGCATCGAGGCAGGCGATCTGAACAGTGCCGAAACGCGCGCCATGCTGATGGCGTGGGTCGGGCCGCTGCTGGCACAAGGCTGCGACACGCTGATTCTGGGTTGCACGCATTATCCCTTTATAAGGCCGCTGCTCAGCGAGCTACTGCCTGGAACCGTCCGCCTGATTGATACCGGAGCAGCCGTCGCGCGACACTTGCGCGATCTGCTGGCGGAGCGCCATCTGCTCGCCAGCGGGGTGGCCTCCGAGCGTTTCTATTGCAGCGGCGATCCGCGGCGAATGGCCAGCGTGTTGCCTATACTTTGGGGCGAAAACGCGAAAGTCGAGTTTTTTCCCCGCTAGGAACTCCAAGCGCAGTGGGGTTTCTCAAATATGCTGGCACCAAAAAACCAAACAAATGCAGTGTTTGATAAGGAAGTTCTCATGAAAAAACTGTTCTCCCTGGCTGCAGTGGCGGCACTCTCTGTAGGTTCGATGGCGGCTGCCCACGCCGTAGACTTTACCGTTGCGGTCGGCCAGACGGACGAGTCGACCATGACCTATCGCCTGGGTGCGCAATTCGATTTCGGCACCAGCTGGTTCCAGACCAGCGTGGGCCGACTGACCGGCTACTGGGATGCTGGTTATACCTACTGGGAGGGCGACGAGTCGTCGAGCAATCACAGCATTTCGCTGGCCCCGGTCTTCGTCTACGAGTTCGCTGGTGAATCGGTTAAACCCTATGTCGAGGCAGGCATCGGCGTCGCGGCGTTCGAGAGCACCGAGGTCGAGGGCAATCGTCTGGGTTCGTCTTTCCAGTTCGAGGATCGGATCGGTGCAGGCCTGCGTTTCGCCGGTGGCCACGAAGTGGGCGTGCGCGCAATCCACTATTCCAACGCCGGCATCAAGAAGCCGAACGATGGTGTCGAAAGCTACGCCTTGCATTACCGGATGGCCTTCTAAGCAGGTCGTCCCGAGGTGCTGCAGGGCGGTTCGCCAGCCCTGCACTGCCGATAGTGTTCAGCCATATGCCGTGGCGCTGCCCTTGCGCTCTTCGTGGCAATCCTCTGACCCCAGTTCGAACTCCCTGCAGATCAATGGGCGGTTTTCGTAGATCGTGCAGCGCATGCTGTCCCGATCAAGCGCCGCGCACCAGCCATCCTCCAGGCGCAGCATGACTTCGCCGCCCCAGCTGTCGGTGTCGATATAGCGCTGCGGAACGCCGGTATCGCTGAACAGCAACACTTCGAGTCGACAGCAGCAGGCCGCGCAGGTGGCGCAGCTCACGCTGGTGTCTTCGAGTTGTTGGTGGGGAATGGTCGAATCGTTCATCGCGCCAGTCTAGTCGATACGCTCGACCGGGCGCCCACTCAGGGCGCCGAGTGGTGGCACCAAAGCCGGTGTCACGCTTTTACAGCTCCTCGTTCAACTGCTTGTTGCGCCAACCATCCCCGCCGGGAAGCAGGAGGTTGAGCAGCAGGGCGATGATCGCGCACAGCGAAATGCCGGACAGGGTGAATTCACCGTAGCCGAATGCCATGCCGCCGATGCCGAACACCAGCGTCACCGAAACGATGATGAGGTTGCGTGCCTCGGACAGGTCGACCTGATGACGAATCAACGTGCTCAGACCCACCACGGCAATCGAGCCGAACAGCAGACAGAGAATGCCACCCATCACCGGAACCGGAATGCTCAGCAAGCCGGCGCCGAATTTGCCGATGAAGGCCAGGGCGATGGCGAATACCGCCGCCCAGGTCATGATCTTCGGGTTGTAGTTCTTGGTCAGCATCACCGCGCCGGTCACTTCGGCATAGGTGGTATTCGGCGGGCCGCCGAAAAGGCCGGCTGCCGAGGTGGCCACGCCATCGCCCAGTAGCGTGCGGTGCAAGCCTGGCTTCTTGACGTAGTTGTTGCCTGTCACGCTGCCGATGGCCACCACGCCGCCGATATGCTCGATGGCCGGTGCCAGGGCGACCGGCACCATGAACAGGATGGCGCCGATATTGAACTCCGGTGCGACGAAGTTCGGCATCGCTAGCCAGGGTGCGGCCGCGATACCGCTGGTATCCACCACGCCGAAAGCAAACGACAGCCCGTAGCCGACCGCAACGCCGGCGAGAATCGGTACCAGGCGAAACAAGCCCTTGCCCAGCACCGCCACGAGCAGGGTCGTGACAAGTGCCGGCATCGAGATCAGCATCGCCGTCTGGTAGGGGATCAACTGGGCGCTGCCATCTCCAGCCTTGCCCATGGCCATGTTCACCGCCACAGGTGACAGCGCCAGACCGATCGAAATGATCACTGGGGCGATGACCACTGGCGGCAGCAGGCGATCGATGAAGCCGGGGCCCTTCAGGCGCACCGCGAAGCCGAGCAGCATGTAGACAAGTCCGGCAGCGACCACGCCACCCATGACCGCCGGCAGGCCGAACTCACCCTTAGCCGCAATGATCGGTGCGATAAAGGCGAAGCTGGATGCCAGGAATACCGGCACCTGACGCCGCGTGATCAGCTGGAACAGCAGGGTGCCAAGGCCGGCGGTAAACAGCGCTACGTTGGGGTCCATGCCGGTGATCAGCGGCATCAGTACCAGGGCGCCGAAGGCCACGAACAGCATCTGTGCGCCGGCCAGTACCTGCCGGCCAAGCGGCTCGTCGGTATGCGACATGCTCAGATGTCCTTCTGCTTGGTGCCGAAGATCTTGTCGCCAGCGTCACCCAGGCCCGGGACGATGTAGCCGTGTTCGTCGAGACGCTCATCGATGGATGCCGTGAAAATCAGCACGTCCGGATGTGCTTTTTCCACAGCGGCGATGCCTTCCGGGGCGGCGACCAGCACCAAAGCACGGATTTCCTTGCAACCGGCCTTCTTCAGCATGTCGATTGTGGCGACCATCGAGCCGCCGGTGGCGAGCATGGGGTCGATGATGATGGCCAGGCGCTGTTCGATTTCCGGAACCAGTTTTTCCAAATAGGTCTGCGCCTGCAGCGTTTCCTCATTACGGGCGATGCCTACCGCACTGACCTTGGCGCCCGGGATTAGGCTGAGCACGCCGTCGAGCATGCCGATGCCCGCACGCAGGATGGGTACGACGGTGATCTTCTTGCCGGATATCTTCTCGACCTGCACCGGGCCGCACCAGCCGTCGATGCTGTAGTGTTCCAGCGGCAGATCAGAAGTTGCTTCATAAGTGAGGATCGAGCCCACTTCCTGAGCCAGTTCACGGAAGTTTTTGGTGCTGATGTCGGCGCGGCGCATCAGGCCGAGCTTGTGGCGGATCAGCGGATGGCGGATCTCTCGAATGGGCATTGTGGGCTCCGGCGGGCAAATAAACCGGCTTAGATTAAAGCATCGTCGAGTCAGCGGCTATTCGTGCGTCATTCGACCGGCAGACTTGCTGCGGCCCGCGGGGGTGGGTATCTTCCACGCCCTTTCGCGGACGGCTGAAAGTGGGCTGTTCGGTCAGGTTTTTCGCTGTTCAGGATACGGCGATTCAACCGCGCGAGTTGCCAGGTTCAGTTGGCGCTCTAACACTCATCTTTCTGAGGGGAATCGCATCATGTCCGTCGATCTCGCACATATCCGCCAAGTCATGGCCGAGGCTGACTGCCTGTACACCGAAGAACAGGTAGAAGCTGCAATCAGCCAGGTCGCCGAAACAATCAACGGCGAGCTGGCCGACCGCAATCCTGTGGTCTTCTGCGTCATGAATGGCGGCCTGATCTTTTCCGGCAAGCTCGTCCCTAAGCTGAACTTCCCGCTCGAACTGTCGTATCTGCATGCCACTCGTTATCGCAATGAAACCAGCGGCGGTGAGCTTTTCTGGAAAGCCAAGCCGGAGATCTCCTTTATTGATCGGGACGTGCTGATCATCGATGACATTCTGGATGAGGGCCACACGCTGGGTGCGATCATAGATTTCTGTCGCCACGCGGGTGCCGCCGCGGTGCATACCGCAGTGCTGATCGACAAGGATCACCAGCGCAAGGCGCGCCCGGATCTCAAAGCCGATTACGTTGGCCTGAGCTGTATCGATCGCTACATTTTTGGTTACGGCATGGACTACAAGGGTTACTGGCGCAATGCACCGGGAATCTATGCGGTCAAAGGGCTATAGGTAGCCAATTTCGGGCGAGCGCGTCCCGCTTAGAAAGGCATGTGTGCGCACCAGTGGCGGGGTGCGCTTCGCAGCTGTGACGCTGTGACGCAATGGGCGCCGAGCAGCGTTCGGTCGGCCCTCCGCTGCTGACCGACGCGGGAATTCCAGCGATCCAAAGCGTACACGCCGGTCCGTCTGTTTCCTTTCGCCCCACCTCATCGTTGCGGTAACGCCCTCCTTTCCGTTTTTCGCGTGTGTCGGCCATTTCCTTTGGTCGGTTGAATGACGGCCTGCGCCTTTGTCGTCCGACTCATTTGGCGGGTTTGGTGTGCGTTATCGCGCTCATGAATTGAACTTAAGGATAACTGACCGACAATTCTCCTATCTTGCAAGCTGAAAGGCTCTGGATCGGGCTTTGCGGCCCTGGCATTCACGGCTAAGCTGATTTGGACCTTAAAGGGCATGGCTTCGCGCAATCACGCTGAAAGCCACTGCTGTAAAGGCTATTAGCACTAAAGGATTACAAGCTAAATCAAACCTTAGTGCGCTTAACCCTGTTCCGGTGTCTGGGTAGGGTTGACGCACTTCGAACCAACCAGGAGCGCCTCATGACAAAAACAACAAGGCAAGGAATCTTCCAGCCGAAGTCCCTAGCTCTCGCCGTAGCGCTGGGCACTGCCGCCCCGGCTTACGCCGTGAGCTTCAATATCGGCGAGATCGAAGGGCAATTCGACTCGGCGATGTCCATCGGTGCCAGCTGGTCCATGGCGGACAGGGACAGGGATCTGGTCGGCATCAACAACGGCGGTACCGGCTTTACCCAGACCGGCGACGATGGTCGTCTGAACTTCAAGAAGGGCGAGACCTTCTCCAAGATTTTCAAGGGTGTGCACGATCTCGAGCTTCGTTATCGCGATAGCGGTGCCTTCGTTCGCGGCAAGTATTGGTATGACTTCGAGCTGAAGGATGAGAGTCGTCTTTTCAAGGACATCAGCGACAGCAACCGGAAAGAAGCCGCTCAATCATCCGGCGCGCAAATTCTGGACGCGTTCGTCTATCACAATTATTCCGTTGGTGATCTGCCCGGGACCGTCCGTCTTGGGAAGCAGGTAGTGAGCTGGGGCGAAAGTACCTTTATCGGTAACAGCATAAACTCCATCAATCCCTTGGACGCTGCAGCATTCCGCCGGCCGGGTGCTGAGATCAAAGAGGGGCTGATTCCGGTCAATATGTTCTACATCTCGCAGAGCCTGACCGACCGGTTGAGCATGGAGGCGTTCTATCAACTCGAGTGGGATCAGACCGTTGCCGATAATTGCGGTACTTTCTTCGCTGTAGATGTCGTTCAGGATGGTTGTGATGCCAACTACCACGTGGGCAGCCCGGCAATCGCTCCTCTTCAACCCGTCGCTGCTGCGTTCGGGCAGGGGTTCGAAGTCACTCCTGAGGGTGTGGTTTTGCCGCGAGCTGGCGACCGGGATGCACGTGATTCGGGGCAGTTCGGTCTTGCATTGCGCTGGTTGGGTGATGCCACCGAGTATGGTGCGTATTTCATGAATTACCACAGTCGGACGCCAAACGTCAGTACGCGATCTGCTGGCTTGGCTACCGCAGCGCAGCTGCCTGGCATTATCGGTACAGCTAATGGGCTCGTGCCTGGTGCTGGCTCTGGTTTGGCGCAGAGCGTCATGCTTGGCAACGGCCGCTATTACCTTGAGTACCCCGAAGATATCCAGCTTTACGGCCTTAGCTTCTCTACGACATTGCCCACTGGCACCGCGTGGTCTGGTGAGATCAGCTATCGACCCAATGCACCGGTTCAGCTGAATACTCAAGACCTCACTCGGGCTTTGCTTAATCCCCTTGCGCCGGGAACCTCTCCCATTGAAAGTACTTTCGGTGCAGAAAATCGCGGCTACAACCGCAAGGAAATCACCCAGTTGCAGACCACATTCACTCACTTCTTCGATCAAGTACTGGGCGCTGGTAGGGTGACCGTGGTGGGCGAGGTCGGCTACACGCATGTCGGCGGTCTCGAGAGCACCAGCGAACTGCGCTATGGGCGTGATCCTATCTACGGCACCCCGGATGATCCAGCCGCTTTGGCCCGCTACGGCCGCCACGGTTTCGTCACCGCCAACTCCTGGGGCTACCGCCTGCGTGGCATCGCGGACTACGACAACGTCTTCGCCGGCATCAACCTCAAGCCCAACCTGTCCTTCTCCCACGACGTCGACGGCTACGGCCCCAACGGTCTGTTCAACGAAGGCTCCAAGGCGGTCAGCATTGGTCTGGATGCCGAGTACCAGAATATGTACACCGCCAGCCTGTCCTACACCGATTTCTTCGGCGGCGACTACAACACGCTGGTTGACCGCGACTTCCTCGCGTTCAGCGTGGGCGTGAACTTCTAAGGAGACCAGCCGAGTGTCCGGCCGATGAGGATGATCGGCCGGACATCAGCGACAGGCATGGGCCTCCGGCCTATAACAAGATCAAGAGGAACTGGAATCGTATGAAAAAAACAGGAAAGCTATTGAGTGTCTTGGCCTTCTCCCTGCTCGCGAGCAGTGTGATGGCTGCCGTTTCCCCAGAAGAAGCCGCCAAGCTCGGTACATCGCTGACGCCGCTGGGCGCAGAAAAAGCCGGTAACGCCGACGGCAGCATCCCTGAGTGGACCGGTGGTCTCAAGACCGACGCGGCCCCCCTCAACAATGGGCATCTGACTAACCCGTTCAAGGACGAGCAGCCGAAGTTCGTCATCACCTCGCAGAACGCCGAACAGTACAAGGACAAGCTGACCGCAGGTCAGATGGCCATGTTCAAGCGCTATCCGGAAACCTACAAGATTCGCGTGTTCCCGACTCATCGTTCGGTCGCCGTGCCGGATGAGATCTATGAGGCTGCGAAGAAGAGTGCTGTGAATACCGAACTCGTCGAGGGCGGCAACGGTATCGCCAACTTCACCGACAGCCGTTATTACGCATTCCCGATTCCGAAGAATGGTCTGGAAGTGGTGTGGAACCATATCACCCGCTATCGCGGTGGCAACGTCCGTCGCAATATCGTCCAGGCTACCCCGCAAACCAACGGTAGCTACACCATGGTTCACTTCGAGGACGAAGTGGCGTTCCCGCTGGGTATGACGGATCTGGATCCCGAGCGCGCCAAGAACGCGCTGCTTTTCTTCAAACAGCGGGTGACTGCGCCGTCTCGCCTGGCAGGGAACGTCCTGCTGGTGCACGACTCGCTGGATCAGGTTAAGGAGCCCCGTCAGGCCTGGATCTACAACGCTGGCCAGCGTCGGGTACGCCGCGCGCCGCAAGTTGCATACGACGGGCCGGGTACCGCTTCGGACGGTATGCGCACCACGGATAACTTCGATATGTTCAGCGGCGCACCTGATCGCTACGACTGGAAGTTGATCGGCAAGAAAGAGCTGTACATCCCGTACAACAGCTATGAAATCGCTTCCAGCGAACTGAAGTACGACGACGTCATCAAGGCTGGCCACGTCAATCAGGATCTGGCGCGTTACGAGCTACACCGCGTCTGGGAGATTGAAGCCACGCTCAAGAGTGGCGAGCGCAACATCTACGCCAAGCGCCGTTTCTTCGTCGACGAGGATAGCTGGACCATCGTCCAGTCGGAGCTGTACGACGGTCGTGGTCAGCTTTGGCGTGTAGGCGAGGCCCACTCGCTGCAGTACTACCAGCACAAGGTGCCGGCTTACGCGTTCGAGGCGCTCTACGACATCATCTCCGGCCGCTACATCGCGATCGGCATGAGTAACGAGGAGAAGCCGCACGAATACGGCTATCGTGCCTCCGCTCGGGACTTCACGCCGGCTGCCCTGCGTAACGCAGGGGTGCGCTGATCGACTGACATTTAACCTGTGAATAAGGCGGCCAGGTGGCCGCCTTTTTTTTTGCGGCGAACCAGTGGATGATAATTTCCATTCGGTGCCCGAGGTCAGGACGATCGCATTGCTGGAACACTGGGCCCAATATGCGACGTGTGCAACGACAAGGCTGGCGTTTCGGCTGCCCGTGGTAACGACCGAGCGCAATGCCTGGCACAGACCGCGCTGTGTTTCAATGGACTGATTCGAACAAGAGAACCTTTGCCATGTCCGTACGCTTCATTCCTGATGCGCTCAGTGCAGAGGCAGGTGCCGTAGAGCAACTCGCATCCATTCCTCGGCTGCCGCCGCTGCATATCGACCGGCCCAGGCTGGTTCGTGCGCTGCTCGATACCGATTGCCGTCTGCGCCTGATCTGCGCCCCAGCCGGGTTTGGCAAGACCGTGCTGATGAGCGAGTGCGCGCGCTTGGTGCCTCCGGGCACACGCCTGGTGTGGCTGGATCTCGGCGGGCGGGCATGTACGGTTCAGGCGCTGTACGGCCAGTTGAGCGATGCGTTGGGGGAGCGGACGGGCAAGGATGATCGTTCCGAGAACGACATGCTGGCGCTGCTGCGACAAGTCCGGCAGCCGCTATGGATCATGCTCGACGACTACCCGCGCGATTACAGCCCGGAGCTCGATGCTTGCATTGATATGTTGTTGGACATGGGGCCGGCACAAATCAGTTGGTGGGTATCCAGTCGCCGCCAGCCAGCGTGGAAGCTTCCACGGCTCCTGCTGCAAGGGCATCTTCTGGAGCTGGAGGCGGAAGCGCTGGCGTTCACCGCCGAAGAGCTCGAGCAACTCCTGAACGTCCATCGTCTGACGCTCTCGTCCGAGACTTTTCAGCAACTGCATCATGTGATGGAGGGGTGGCCGGCTGGAGTCTGTCTGATGTTGCTCCACGCCGATGAGCAGGCGCTGCGTGAGCGTCTGGTTGCCGGGACGCCATTGCTGCGTGATTACGTCCAGCGTGAGGTCATGGCTGGACTGAGCGATGAAGTGCGGCGGGCCATGCTGGCACTGGCGCGTATGCCGCGTTTCTCGGCAGAGCTCTGCGACCATGTGCTCGACGGTGTTGGTCGCGAAATCCTCGATATCCTCAAGACGCTCCAGCTCTTCATTCGGCAGATCGACAATTGCGGTGAGTGGTTTCGCCTGTGGAAGCCGCTGGCGCTGATGCTGCAGCGCTCCGCAGAAACGACCGCTCCGACCCAGGCCCATCTGCGCGCCTGTCAGTGGTTCGCCAGTCGCGGCGAGATGCGCGAGGCGGTAGAGCATGCATTATGGGCCGGCCAGCCTGAGGTCGCTGCCAACTACCTGCAGCGTTACGGACAGGAACAGCTGCTGATCGGCGATAACGTATCGCGCTTTCTGAAATGGCGAAGCGAGCTGCCACAGGACCTGTTCGCCAGCACCACGCGCCTGATCGTCTTGCAGGGGTGGGCGCTGATCATTTCGGCGCGACTTGATGAAGTGGATGACTGTCTGGCCGAGCTGGCCAAGTTCTTCCCCCAACCCGATGCGCGCCGGCAAGCCCAGTTATTGGCTCAGTGGCAGGCC
>NZ_JXXD01000241.1 GCF_000935215.1 Stutzerimonas stutzeri | reverse complement strand
GGCTTCTTGCTTTCAAGAGGGGGGTAGAGTCGCAACAGACACCATCCGCTGCCAGCGGTGCATCACGAAACCTCCATTCCAGAGCCTTTCCGTTATGCAGGCCAACAGCTATCATCAACGCCCTTTTCGAACGGACTCGATCGATCACCTGTTGTGATCGGCATTACAAGGAGCGTATCCATGCGTATTTCCCTCATTCTCGGCTGTGCCGCCGTCATCCTCGCCAGCACCTCGCTGCAGGCCGCCACCACTGACGCGCAAGCCAAATGCCAAGCGCAGCTGGCCGCCCAGCAGGGCAATCTGGAAACCGGCAAGCTGCTCGGCCAGATGCTAGGCAACGAAAAACTCAGCAATGTGCTGAATCAGGTCGAAGACGGCTGCGCTCAGTTGGACGCCGACGGCCTGGCAGCCAACGCAGCTGGCGACGACGCTGGAGCAGTGAATGAGAAGGTCCAGGCTGTCACCCAAGCCAAGGATGCGGTTCTCGGTCTGGGCAAGATGTTCGGCAAGTAAGCCCCCCGACGCGCTAATGAAAACGCCCGCAGATGCGGGCGTTTTCATTGCGGGCTAGTTCTTCAACCGATAGCCGGTCTTGAATATCCACCACACCGCCAGCAGACAGGCGCCGAGGAAACCAAGAATCATCGCCAGGCTGACACCGACGCTGATGTCCGAGACGCCGTAGAAGCTCCAGCGAAAACCGCTGATCAGATACACCACCGGATTGAACAGGGTGACCTTCTGCCACAGCGGCGGCAGCATCTCGATGGAATAGAAACTGCCGCCGAGAAAGGCCAGCGGCGTGACGATCAGCGCCGGAACGATCTGCAGCTTCTCCCAGCCATCGGCCCAGATGCCGATGATAAAGCCGAACAGGCAGAAGGTGACCGCAGTCAGCACCAGGAACAGCGCCATCATCAGCGGGTGCTGGATTTCGTAATCGACGAACAGCCGTGCGGTGACAAGGATGATCACGCCGAGCACCAGCGACTTGGTCGCCGCCGCACCGACATAGCCGATGACGATCTCGACATAGGACACCGGCGCCGACAGCACCTCGTAGATGGTTCCGGAATAGCGCGGCATGTAAATGCCGAACGAGGCGTTGGAGATGCTCTCGGTGAGCAGCGCCATCATGATCAGGCCGGGGATGATGAACGCGCCGTAGGGGATGCCGTGCATCGCCTCCATGCGCGCGCCGATGGCCGAGCCGAAGACCACGAAGTACAGCGAGGTGGAGATCACCGGGGTAGCGATGCTCTGCAGCAGGGTGCGCCAGGTGCGCGCCAGTTCGAACAGGTAGATCGCGCGGATCGCGTAGAAATTCATGCGGGCTTTTCCTCAGCGACCGTGAACCAGATTGACGAAGATTTCTTCCAGCGAGCTCTGGCTCGACTGCAGATCCTTGAAGTCGATGCCGTGGGCCGCCAGGCGCCGGAGCAGCTCGGCGATGCCAGTGTCCTCATGCTGGGCGTCGAAGGTGAACACCAGCTGGTTGCCGGCATCGGTGAGCTCCAGCGGATAGCTGGCCAGTTCCGCGGGAATCTCGGCCAGCGGTCGCTGCAGATGCAGGGTCAGCTGCTTCTTGCCAAGCTTGTGCATCAGCACGTCCTTGTCCTCGACCAGAATGATCTCGCCGCGGCTGATCACCCCGATGCGGTCGGCCATTTCCTCGGCTTCTTCGATGTAGTGGGTAGTGAGGATGATGGTCACGCCACGCTCGCGCAGGCCGCGGACCATTTCCCACATGTCACGACGCAGCTCGACGTCGACGCCGGCGGTGGGCTCGTCGAGGAACAGGATCGACGGCTCGTGGGACAGCGCCTTGGCGATCATCACGCGGCGCTTCATGCCGCCGGAAAGCTCGAGGATGCGGGCATTGCGCTTGTCCCACAGCGACAAATCGCGCAACAGATTCTCCAGGAACGAATCGTCCGGCGCCTTGCCAAACAGGCCGCGCGAAAAACGCACCGTCGCCCAGACGCTTTCGAAGCCCTCGTTGAACAGCTCCTGCGGCACCAGGCCGATCTTCGAGCGGGCGGCGCGGTAGTCCTGAACGATGTCGTGGCCGTCGACCAGCACTCGCCCGCCGCCGGGGTTGACGATGCCGCAAATGATGCTGATCAACGTGGTCTTGCCGGCGCCGTTGGGTCCGAGCAGAGCGAATATCTCGCCCTTGTGGATCTCGAGGTCAATGCGCTTGAGCGCCGGGTGGCCGGAAGCGTAGGTCTTGGTGAGCTGCTCGATGGCGATCACTGGTTGCACGGGCTCGTCTCTTCGAGGAATCAGGGGCGGAATTGTAGAGAAAAACGTAACGCAGGGCGCCCGCCGCCTCCCAGTCACGATTCGTAGTGACCGTGATCATGGCGGCGTCGCGGCACTGCATACATGCTTGGAAGCGCTGGCACACGGGTCGCCAGCAAGGAGGCTTTCCCGAAATGAGACAGATAAAACTCACCTACGTCGCGCTGTTCGTCGGACTGACGCTGCTCTGGTTGCTGGTGGACGACTTCATCATGGCTCGCTACCAGTTCTGGCCGCTGCGCAAGGTACTGGTGCACTACAGCGGCGTGCTCGGCATCGTTGCGATGAGCGTGGCGATGGTGCTGGCGGCACGGCCACGGCGCTTCGAACGCTTCTTCGACGGCCTGGACAAGACCTATCGACTGCACAAGTGGCTTGGTATCAGCGCCCTGGTGATCGCCATCTTCCACTGGGGCTGGGGGCAGATACCGAAATGGCTGGTCGGCTTCGGCTGGCTAGAAAAGCCGGCGCGACGTGCCGGTGAGGGCCAGATGCATGAGGGCGTCTTTGCCCTGCTGCAGCGCTTTCGCGGCCTCGCCGAGACGATCGGCGAATGGGCCTTCTACGCGGCGGCGATTCTGATCGTACTGGCGCTGGTCAAAAGCTTCCCCTACCGCTGGTTCTTCAAGACGCACCGCTGGCTGGCGCTGGTCTATCTGGCTCTGGTGGCGCACTCGGTGGTGCTGACCCCGCCCGACTACTGGACCTCGACGCTGGGCCTGGTCCTCGCCGTGCTGATGGCTTCGGGTTCCGTCGCGGCCTGCATTTCGTTGTTGCGCCGCATCGGGCGCAAGCATCAGGTGGTCGGTCGCATAGAAAGCTTGACCCATCACCGCGAAAACCGCGTGCTGCGCGTCGATATCAAGCTCGACGGTCCCTGGCCGGGGCACAAGGCCGGGCAGTTCGCCTTCGTCACCTTCGACGACAAGGAAGGGCCGCACCCCTTCAGCCTGTCCTCAGCCTGGTGCAACGACGGCAAGCTGGCCTTCTCCATCAAGGGCCTTGGTGACTACACCCGCACCCTGCCGGACACCCTGAAGGTGGGCGATGCGGTGAAGGTCGAAGGGCCTTATGGCTGCTTCGACTTCCATAGCCGCAAGCCTCGGCAGATCTGGGTGGCCGGCGGCATCGGCATTGCGCCCTTCATTGGCCGCCTGCAGGCGCTCGCCGCGAGCGGCAAGGGCGACAACGTCGATCTGTTCTACTGCACCAGCGCGCCGGACCAGAGTTTCATCGAGCGTATCCGCGAGCTGGCCGCACGCGCCCGGGTGCGCCTGCACGTACTGGTAGCCAGCGAGGGCGGGCGCCTGACGCCCGAGCGCCTTCGCCAGTTGGCGCCGCAATGGCAGGACAGCGACGTCTGGTTCTGCGGCCCGGCGGGCTTCGGCGAGGATCTGAACAAGGACTTGCAACGCCACGGCCTGCCACCAAGAGACTTCCACCAGGAATTGTTCAATATGCGCTGACGCACGGTCGCGCCGCGTCGAGCCGGCGACAATGAGCTGGCCTTCAACGAGGGAGGCCAGACCAACTCATCAGAGCAAGGATGCTCGCCATGCAACGCCTGATCGCACTGTTATTGTGCCTTTTCTCGCCGCTTTGCCTCGCCGTCTGCCCCTGGAACGATGCGCGAGCGCAACAGGAAATCACCAGCCTCCAACGACAGCTGCAACACTGGGACGAGGCCTATCACCGCCGTGGCCTGTCGCTGGTGGATGACGAGATCTACGACCAGAGCCGGGCGCGCCTGCACGACTGGCAGCGTTGTTTCCCGAGCACCCTCGCGACTCCGAACCCATTGGCCGGGACCGACGGCCCGGTACGGCATCCGGTAATGCAGACCGGGCTGGCCAAGCTCGCCGACGAGCAGGCGGTCGCGGACTGGATCGCGCGTCGCGAAGATATTTGGATTCAACCGAAGGTGGACGGCGTGGCAATCACCCTGGTCTATCGTGGCGGCCTGCTGCAGCAGGCCATCAGCCGCGGCGATGGTCACAGCGGACAGGACTGGACAGCCCACGCCCGGCAGCTGCCGGCGGTTCCGTCCCGTCTTGCAGCGCCTGGCGAGGTGATACTGCAGGGCGAACTCTACTGGCGTCTGGAGCAGCATGTGCAGGCGGAGCGTGGCAGCGCTGGCGCGCGCGGCCGTGTTGCCGGCGCCATGGCCAGCAACCGGCTGGACACCGATACGGCGGCGCAGATCGGCCTTTTCGTCTGGGACTGGCCGAACGGGCCGGAGCAGATGACCCTCCGTCTGCAGCGGCTGGCCGCCATGGGGTTCAGCGACAGTCAGCGGTTCAGTCTGCCGCTACAGGGTCCCGCGCAAGCGCAGCATTGGCGCGAACAGTGGTATCGGCAACCGCTGCCGTTCGCCACCGACGGCGTGGTGTTGCGGCAAGGCACGCGCCCGCCTGCCGAGCGCTGGCAGGCAGAGCCGCACTGGGCGGCGGCCTGGAAACATCCGCTGCGCAAGGGGGTGACCGAGGTCCGCGCCGTGGAGTTTCGCATCGGTCGCACCGGGCGCATCACGCCCATGCTGCAGCTGGCACCGGTACATCTCGATGATCGCCGTATCCGTACGCTCAGCCTCGGCTCGCTGGAGCGCTGGCGCGAACTGGATGTGCGCCCCCGCGACCAGGTCGCAATTGCGCTCGCCGGGCATAGCATCCCGCAACTGGACTCGATGGTCTGGCGCAGCACCGAACGGGCAGAGGTCGCGGCACCAGACCCATCGCAGTATCACGCGCACAGCTGCTGGCAGCCAGCACCGGGCTGTGAGCAGCAGTTCATCGCCCGTATGGTCTGGCTGAGCGGCAAGCAGGGGCTTGGCCTTCCCGGGGTAGGCCAAGGCAGTTGGCAGGCCCTGCTGGACGCCGGACTGCTGCCCGATCTGCTCGCCTGGCTGGAGCTGGACGCGGCGACGTTGCAACAGGTCCCTGGCATCGGCAAGGCGCGCGCCAGCAAGCTGGTCGCGAGCTTCGCTCTCGCCCGACAGAAGCCAGCGGGCCGATGGCTCAAGGCGCTCGGCATGCCGGTCAACCTGCCGCTCACACTGCAGCCCGACTGGGACGTACTGGCGGCACGCAGCGTGGCGCAATGGCAGGCGGAACCGGGGGTTGGCAAGGCACGCGCGGAACAGCTGCATACCTTCTTTCATGCACCGGAGCTGCAGCTGCTGCGTCACAGGCTGCGCGCTGTCGGTATTTCGGGGTTCTGAAGGGACTTTCCCCCGAATGTCGCGGTCGATAGGTGCTGGATAACAATTATGGAGGCGAGGCATGTCTTTGCGACATTGGCCGATTGCCCTGCTGATCGGCGCTACCGCCATCAGCCCGTTGGCTAGCGCGGCCCCCAACGCCGATAGCCAGTGCCACGACCAGCGCCAGGCCTTGCGCGAACAGCTGCAGCAGGCGCGCCTGCAGGGTGACAAGCTGCGCCAGACGCAACTCGACAGCGAACTGCAGGGCCTGACCGAGCAGTGCCAGGGCGTGATTGCCCTGCACCCGCATCAAGTCGAATACGATCACACCAATCGCCAGGTTGAGCGGCGCGAGACGCTGCTACGCGAGGCTCTGGGCACCGGTGATGCCCAGCTGATCGAGCTGCGCCGCAATCAGCTGGCCAAGTCGCGGGAAAAGCTCGAATCGCTGCGCCGTCAGTAGGCGCGGAACTCCTTGTGGCAGGCTTCACAGGCATCCTCGACCCGCTGGAACGCCGGCGCCACGCTTTGTGCAGTAACCGGGGCGGAGGTCGTCACGCTCACCAGCGCGGCCGTGGTCGCTTCCAGTTCGCGGGCCATCTCCTTGAATCGCTCCTGACGCTGCCAGACGTCGTCACGCGCATCGCTCTGCTCTTCCTTCACATCGGGATAATGCTGCCAAGGCTGCCGCGAGAGTTCGTCCAGCTTGGCCGCACCTGCACTGAAGCCTTCGCCGTTGAACGGGATGCGCCCTCGCAGCATGCCGCCAAGGTCTTCCTTGGTATCGAGCATCGCCTGGTAGATCGCCTTGCGCTTGCCCAATGGGGAATTGGGGTCGACCCGGTCGCAGCCCGTCAGCGCCAGGACAGCAATCAGGGGCAAGCTCAGCAGACTCAGCTTCATGGCTCAACCACTCGTCGATGCAAAGCGCGGGATTATCCCCGTCCATGCGCGGTTGAACAAATCAGTCGGGTTTTGACTTCGTCAGCAAAGATTGCTCGGCAGGCTATTGGGCCCAGCTGCCGCCAGCGCTTTCGCAATCGATCTTGGCCTGGGCCCGATCAGTGGCGTGATAGTGATAGGTGACGATCGTCGCATCGCCGCCCACCTGGCTGGGCAAGGTACCGTTCTTCGCCTGGGAGCCGGTGGCACGCTCGTTAGCCAGCGTCTCCGCCGTCATCGGCGCGGTGCAGACACCGAAATGGCCGTCGGGACAACTGTCGCGGAGCTCGCGGCGCGAATTTCTCACGGCCTCATTGTCCTGGCAAACCCAGTCGATGGCGTCGTCCTTGTCCACGCCGTGGAATTCGAAACACTGCTCGGTCACCACTGGCGCTGGAACCGCGCCGGAGGTTTCGCTGTGCACGTAGCAGGATTTGGCGGCGGCAGGCAGGCTGAAGGCGCCGACAAGCAACACGGGCGCTAAGCGAAGCATGGGGTTCATGGCGGTCTCCTGAAACGGTTTCGCCCGGCAAGGGTCACCGAACCTGTAGTTTTCGACCCCCTCACGCGCACGGTAGTTCGCGCCACGCTGGGTTGGGATTGCCGCGCGGCGCAGCTATAATCGCCGGGCTTTTCCCCGGTCGACTCCGCTTCGACCGTGCCCGCCACCCGTCCGAGGGGCGCTGCAGCAGGATGAAACCTGTCAGGCTCGGATGGGGCGTTTCCAGAACGCATCAACGGCGCCCATTCGCATCTATACGAATGGAGAACTCTTCGATGAGTGCTGTCATGACGCCTGCCGATTTTACCGACTTCAAGGTCGCCGATATTTCCCTGGCTGCCTGGGGCCGCCGCGAAATCATCATCGCCGAATCCGAAATGCCCGCGCTGATGGGCCTTCGCAAGAAATACGCCGCCGAGCAGCCGCTCAAGGGCGCGAAGATCCTCGGCTGCATCCACATGACCATCCAGACCGCCGTGCTGATCGAAACGCTGATCGCCCTTGGTGCCGAAGTGCGCTGGTCATCCTGCAACATCTTCTCCACCCAGGACCAGGCCGCCGCCGCCATCGCCGCCGCCGGCATCCCGGTGTTCGCCTGGAAGGGCGAGACCGAAGAAGAATACGAGTGGTGCATCGAGCAGACCATCCTCAAGGACGGTCAGCCGTGGGACGCCAACATGGTGCTGGACGACGGCGGTGACCTGACCCAGATCCTGCACGACAAGTATCCGCAGGTGCTCGAGCGCGTCCACGGCGTGACCGAGGAAACCACCACCGGCGTGCATCGCCTGCTCGACATGCTCAAGGGCGGCACGCTGAAGATCCCGGCGATCAACGTCAACGACTCTGTAACCAAGAGCAAGAACGACAACAAGTACGGCTGCCGTCACAGCCTCAACGATGCCATCAAGCGCGCCACCGACCACCTGCTCTCCGGCAAGCAGGCGCTGGTCGTCGGTTACGGCGACGTCGGCAAGGGCTCGGCACAATCGCTGCGTCAGGAAGGCATGATCGTCAAGGTCTCCGAGGTCGATCCGATCTGCGCCATGCAGGCCTGCATGGATGGCTTCGAGCTGGTCTCCCCCTACAAGGACGGCATCAACGACGGCACCGAAGCCAGCGTCGACGCGGCCCTGCTGGGCAAGATCGACCTGATCGTCACCACCACCGGTAACGTCAACGTCTGCGACGCCGGCATGCTCAAGGCACTGAAGAAGCGCGCCGTGGTGTGCAACATCGGCCACTTCGACAACGAGATCGACACCGCCTTCATGCGCGCCAACTGGGGCTGGGAAGAGGTCAAGCCGCAGGTGCACAAGATCCACCGCACCGGCAAGACCGTCGACCCGACCAACGACGACTACCTGATCCTCTTGGCCGAAGGCCGCCTGGTGAACCTGGGCAACGCCACCGGCCACCCGAGCCGGATCATGGACGGCTCGTTTGCCAACCAGGTGCTGGCGCAGATCCATCTCTACAACGAGAAGTTCGCCGATCTGCCAGTGGCCGAGAAGAGCAAGAACGTCACCGTCATGGTGCTGCCGAAGAAGCTCGACGAGGAAGTGGCGCTGGAAATGGTCAAGGGCTTCGGTGGCGTGGTCACCCAGCTGACCACCAAGCAGGCGGAATACATCGGTGTGACCGTCGAAGGCCCGTTCAAGCCGGACAGCTACCGCTACTAAGCAGGTCATGCTGCTGGCGACGAACTGTGCCCTGCATTCGTCGCCAGCAGCCTGCAGCCCAAGGAATAACCGAATGACCGCTTTGAACCGCCCATCCATCAGCTTCGAATTCTTTCCCACCAAGACCGAAGCCGGGCACGAAAAACTGCTGAACGTGGCCCGCCAGCTGGCCGGCTACCAACCCGATTTCTTCTCCTGCACTTACGGTGCCGGTGGCTCGACCCGTGACCGCACGCTCAACACCGTGCTGCAGCTCGACGGCGAGGTGAAGGTGCCGACCGCACCGCACCTGTCCTGCGTCGGCGACAGCAAGGCCGAGCTGCGCGAACTGCTGAACCTCTACAAGGATGCCGGTATCAAGCGCATCGTCGCCCTTCGCGGCGACCTGCCCTCCGGCATGGGCATGGCCAGCGGCGAGCTGCGCTACGCCAACGAACTGGTCGAGTTCATCCGCAGCGAAACCGGCGATCACTTCCATATCGAGATTGCCGCCTACCCGGAAATGCATCCGCAGGCGCGCAACTTCGAAGACGACCTGACCAACTTCGTGCGCAAGGCCAGGGCCGGCGCCGACAGTGCCATCACCCAGTACTTCTTCAATGCCGACTGCTACTTCTACTTCGTCGAGCGCGTGCGCAAACTCGGAGTGGAAACCCCGGTGGTGCCCGGCATCATGCCGATCACCAACTACAGCAAGCTGGCACGCTTCTCAGATGCCTGCGGTGCGGAGATTCCGCGTTGGGTGCGCAAGCAGCTCGAAAGCTATGGCGACGACATGCAGAGCATCCAGGCCTTCGGCGAGCAGGTCATCACCGAGATGTGCGAGAAGCTGCTGGCCGGCGGTGCGCCCGGCCTGCACTTCTATACGCTGAACCAGGCCGAGCCGAGCCTGGCGATCTGGAACAACCTCGGGCTGTCACGCTGAGCACCAACCGGCTCCGTAGAAATACGGAGCTGGCTAATGAACCCGTGACCTGCGACACTGTCAGAGCAATGCGGCGTTAACAGGCTCTGTTATACTCCGCGCTTCCGCCAGGCTTACGCCCGGATGCCGCCATATATGACCCGCGGCAGGACCGGACGGGATCGCACGCCAGTCGCGATTCGAGCCAGGCATGATCATCCCAGGGCCTCGCCCCTAACAAGACAGGATTACTCATGTCCTTTGCTTCCCTCGGTCTCTCCGAGGCTTTGGCCGGTGCCGTCGAGGCCGCCGGTTACACCCAGCCTACTCCCGTGCAACAGCGGGCCATTCCCGCCGTGTTGCAAGGCCGCGACCTGATGGTCGCCGCCCAGACCGGAACCGGTAAGACAGGCGGTTTCGCCCTGCCGGTACTCGAACTGCTGTTTCCGGGTGGTCACCCGGATCGTGAACACCGCTACGGCCCGAAACAGCCGCGCGTGCTGGTGCTGACACCGACCCGCGAGCTCGCCGCCCAGGTTCACGACAGTTTCAAGATCTACGCCCGCGATCTCCCCCTGAAGAGCACCTGCATCTTCGGTGGCGTCGGCATGAACCCGCAGATCCAGGCGGTTGCCAAGGGTCTTGACGTGCTGGTCGCCTGCCCAGGTCGCCTGCTCGACCTGGCCAACCAGAAAGCCATCGACCTGTCGCACGTGGAAATTCTCGTCCTCGACGAAGCCGACCGCATGCTCGACATGGGCTTCATCCATGACGTCAAGAAGGTCCTCGCCAAGCTGCCGGCCAAGCGCCAGAACCTGCTGTTCTCGGCGACCTTCTCCAAGGACATCACCGACCTCGCCGGCAAGCTGCTGCACAACCCCGAGCGCATCGAGGTCACGCCGCCGAACACTACCGTCGAGCGTATCGAGCAGCGAATGTTCCGCGTGGCTGCCAGCCACAAGCGCGCTCTGCTCGCGCACCTGATCACCCAGGGTGCCTGGGAGCAGGTGTTGGTCTTCACCCGGACCAAGCACGGCGCCAACCGTCTGGCCGAGTATCTGGAAAAGCACGGCCTGCCGGCTGCCGCGATTCACGGCAACAAGAGCCAGAACGCCCGCACCAAGGCTCTGGCCGACTTCAAGGCCAACCAGGTACGCATCCTGGTGGCGACCGACATCGCGGCCCGCGGCCTGGACATCGACCAGCTGCCGCATGTGGTGAACTTCGAACTGCCCAACGTCGAGGAAGACTACGTCCACCGCATCGGCCGTACCGGCCGTGCCGGGCGCAGCGGCGAGGCCATCTCGCTGGTCGCGCCGGACGAGGAGAAACTGCTCAAGGGCATCGAGCGCCTGACCAAGCAGCGCATCCCTGAAGGCGATCTGATGGGCTTCGATGCCAGCGCCATCGAGGCGGAGAAGCCGGAGGTGCGCGAACCGCGCCAGCCGCGTCCGCAGCGTGGCGAACGCAAGGCTCGCGCTGAGCGCGAAAAGCCGGCAGAGAAAGGCACCGAGCAGAAGGAACGCAACCGCCGCAGCCAGAGCAAGGCGCGCAAGCCTGCTCGCGATGGAGCCGCCAGTGAAGCGCAAACCGCTGCTCGACCTCCGCAGCTGCCGCCAAACCGTGCTCCGGACGAGTTTCTCGATGACGAAGTGGACAACTTCGGCAATCGTGTCGACTACGTCAGCCCGTATCAGAACAAGCAGAACCGCGGCCGGCGCCCTGGTGCTCCGGCTCCGGCTCCGGCTGGTGCCGCGCCACGTGCCGCCGGAGCCGCACG
>NZ_JXXD01000240.1 GCF_000935215.1 Stutzerimonas stutzeri | reverse complement strand
TGCCGGGGGGAGGCGTCCATACCATCTGAAGAAGACTTCCAGATTTGGCAAAATAGCCCAACCCCACCCGCCGAGCTTTCGCCCCCATGAAGCAGATGACCTTCGCCGACGCCGAGTACGCCGGCAAGCGCAAGCAGACCCGCAAGGAGTTGTTCCTGATCGAGATGGATCAGGTGGTGCCGTGGAAGGGGTTGATTGCCCTGATTGAGCCCCACTACCCCAGGGGTGAAGGTGGCCGTCCGGCTTATCCGCTGATGGCGATGCTGCGGGTTCATCTGATGCAGAACTGGTTCGGCTATAGCGACCCGGCCATGGAGGAGGCGCTGTACGAGACCATGATCCTTCGCCAGTTTGCGGGGCTGAGTCTGGAGCGCATCCCAGATGAAACGACCATCCTCAACTTCCGGCGCCTGCTGGAGAAACACGAGCTGGCGGTGGGCATCCTGGCCGTGATCAATGGCTACCTGGGTGACCGCGGCCTGTCGCTGCGCCAGGGCACCATTGTCGACGCCACGCTGATTAACGCGCCGAGTTCGACCAAGAACAAGGACGGCAAACGTGACCCAGAGATGCACCAGACCAAGAAGGGAAACCAATATTACTTCGGGGCCAAGGCACACATTGGTGTCGACGATGAGTCGGGCTTGGTGCACAGCGTGGTGGTCACGGCGGCCAACGTGGCGGATGTCACCCAAGTCGACAAGTTGCTGCACGGCGACGAGAACGTGGTCTGTGCCGATGCCGGTTACACCGGTGTCGAGAAGCGTCCGGAGCATGAGGGTCGCCAGGTGATTTGGCAGGTCGCTGCACGGCGTAGCACTTACAAGAAACTTGATAAGTGCAGCCTGCTATACAAAGCCAAGCGCAAGATCGAGAAAGCCAAGGCCCAGGTGCGCGCGAAGGTCGAGCACCCGTTCCGGGTGATCAAGCGGCAGTTTGGCTACGCCAAGGTGCGCTTCCGGGGGCTGGCGAAGAATACGTCTCAGATGGTTACGCTGTTTGCCCTGTCGAATCTGTGGATGGCTCGCCGACATTTAATGATGAACGCAGCAGAGGTGCGTCTGTGATGCAGGGAATAACCGCTGCGGCGTGCTCGCAGCGGTTGAAACACAACAGCGGACAGACGAGCTGATCGCTTTTTGATCAGCTTCTGCTTTGAAAATCAGCGGAGTCTGAAGTCAGCCAGAAATGGGCGGCTATTTCAGAGCATCCTTAGTAGTTCCATGTGCTAGATCAGGTTCTGATTTTACAATCTTCCTCAATCGGCTTCTGAATACGACCAGTTTCATCCAGCCTGGCGGTAATGAGCAGGTGAGCTGGAACGGTTCCACCCATTCTGCGGATGTATCCCTCTTTCTCAGCAAGCATGTTCACCTCTCTTGCAGAAGGTAATGACGCAGAGCGCGCGTAGCCTGGCGTTTTATCTCATCGCTGACCTCGCTGCTGGTTGTCAGGCTGTTAAGGAATCGGCGCACCTCCATAAGTGCGGCAGTGCGTTCGATCGGCATAGTCATGGTGTCTCCGCAGCTCATCAAAATATGCTGGCCACGACAGCTGGTTCTGCTGTCTTCCGGGTTCCTGTGCCCAAGAGGATGTAAACGCTATTTTGGGTTTCAAAAAGGCAGTTACTTTTTCGATCGACCAGGAGCGTGCTTCTGACCCAATCGCCTGGAGAAAATCGACGAGCACTATCTGTTACTACGGTGTGGGCATAGAGAACGATTGGCTGAAAACCTTGCTCTGTAACCAGCGCTTTTTTGTCATCTGAAATATCGAGATCGACGAGAATCCATCGTCTCACTGAACAGTATGGTTTTCCAGGGCAGAGCTCTTGAGCCAGCGCGATGCCAGCTGCCTCATCGTCAGAGGCGTTATGTATTTCCTCGCTTTCACTTGATAGGAAATCACTGATTATTTTGATGCGTGTATCTGTCATTTAATGACCTCCGGCCTGCGACCACGATTACTTTTGCCTGAACTTTGATCCACGTGCTTGCCGTCGATGATTTGCCGAGCCAATGACGCGAACGGTCACACAGAATCCACACGCTTCCACTACTCGGGCTATGCGGCGCGACATCAAAAACAAGCCAACAACTGCTGCCTGTAATGTTGAGAAAAGCTGACCTGATAAGCTGGCTCAGCTGCAAAAACAGCTAGCGAAATTGTGTTCGTTGCCCCCGACTCAATAGCCTGACCAGCCCGACCTAAGGCTGCACCATCCATCCCATCGATATGGCCGGCTGTAACAATCAAGTCAGGGTCCAAATCCGGGGTCGGTATCGAAATCCGTACTTCATTCAATACCGCCAAGTCATCCGGCAAGTCATTTGCTATTCGCTCCGCAAAGCCCTGCAGTTTTGGTTCCGCCAGCATGAATAGCCATGCTTGGTGATCAGATTCACCTGTGCGCCGAAGCACCCGTCCAAGTACTTGCCGGTAATGCAGCTCGGTGCGGATACGACTGAGATAGCAGCACACTTGCAGGCGCGGGATGTCGGTGCCTTCGCTGATCATTCCCACGGCGACAATCCAGCGGCAGCCGCTGCTCCGGAATGCATTGATCACCTGCTGCGCATCTGGGGTTTTGTTGGTCACGATACGGCACTCTTCCCCCATTGCTTCCAGAGCGAGTGCAACTTGCTGAGCGTGTTCAATATCGGTGGCCACCACCAAACCAGCTGCATCGGGTTTGGTCTGGTGTAGCTCGTTCAGCTTGTTGCGGCCAAGGTCGAGGATTGGATTGATCACCTCGTCATGGCGCAGCAGTTCTTCATAGGTGACAGGCGACTCGCCCAACAGCTTGGCTATGCTGGGAAACAGCCTTACGGAACTGTCCGCACCCAGTTCTTCCGTGAGTTTCACTTTCTGATTGTCGAGCAGAACAATGCGAGGGGATCGGCACACACCATCCGCAATGGCATCTTTCAAGCCATAACGGTAATCGCAGATCAGATACCCCTCGGGCGACGAGTAGCGCGCCAGGGCGATGGCCTTGTCGTCCGAACGCCAGGGCGTACCAGACAGGGCTAATGTGAAGGCAGCGCGATCCTGTATCCGGTGCAGTATCTGCTGCCCCCAGGCATTACTGAGCAGGGGATCATGGCCGGCGCAATGGTGGATCTCATCGAAGACCACCAGCACTCGGTAGTCATCAAACAGCTGCCAGAATCCCTCATCACGGTATTCCATGGCCTGATAGGTATAGGCGCCACCGACGGCACCTATCTGGCCGTCGAGACGTCGGCCTAGCACAGTGGCAAAGGTCGAACGAAAACCCTCAACGACCTGGCAGGACGGCGCAAAGCACAGCACCAGATCAATTCTGCCCTGTTCAATCAGTCTGCTGGCCAGCTCAGCGGCCATGCGCGTCTTCCCAGCCCCCGGCGTTGCCTGGCAAAAGAAGTGCGGCGTGACGGTGAAGTGCTCCAGCGCCTTGGTGATGCAGTTGTTCTGCCAACTGCGTAGCGATCTACTCATCGTGGCGTAGCGAGCGTTTTGAGGGTCTTTTCGATGGCGCGTAGATGGCCCAGAAGACGAGAACTGCGATCCCTAGCCTCCAGGTAATCGCCTTCAACCTTGTCCCGCAAATGTGGCATCTCGTCCAGAAGCAGCTTGAATCGCTCCGCCTCGCCCATTGAAGTGAGAAAGTCCAAGCGGATTTCCTTGTGGAGCGCCTCCAGCTGCAAATCCGTATTGGCTGATGGCTTAAGCGGCAAAGCTTCCACGTCGAAAACTGCCGTGTCTGGTTCGGGCATTCCGGCAGCCATCAGGCTGTTCTCAAAACCGTTTTCGATCAGTTCCAGTTGCAGATGTGCCGGAATCGGCTGCAGGTGGTAGACCTGCCCTCGAACACGACGATCCTCATCCTGCGCAACCCAGCCCGCGCGCACTAATCGACGAATCTGCTCATACACATAGCGGCGCACATCGGTGATACGAAAATGTGTACCACTCAGGCGAGCGGCATAGGCATCGCGCAGTTCACGGGTCGTAAAGGTTGTACGCCCTTGCTCCTGAAGCAGCTCATACAGACGCCTGTCGAAGATAAACGAGGCCGATTTCATTGAGGCACCAGAAGAGTTAGCGCAAGAAAAATGCGGATTATAGTCCGTGGCCCGTGCATCCGCAAACGCACGATAGTGCCGCCTCAAGTTAAATTGAGACGGTCATGGATAAGTTGGCGAAAGCGTTAGGGGAACGCATCCGAGTGCAGAGGAAAGCCTGCCGGATTTCCCAGGATGCATTGGCGCTGGCGTGCAATATCGACCGCAGCTACGTTGGACGGATCGAGCGTGGCGAGGTCAACATCACCGTCGAGAAGCTCTACCGCATCGCAGGCGAACTCGCCTGCGATCCTTCAAGCCTTCTGCCACAGCCATCTGAAATCTAACCCGAGAACGTAATACGGTCAGACCGCAGCGCCGCTACTACCTTGTCCCAAACCGCCAGTCGCCGTCAGCATCTTCAAAATCACCAAGGCAAACGCCCGGCTCTTGGTCTCGTTATCCAGCACTTCCAGCGAGAGTTTCTCGTGGTCCGTCATGGCGTCCAGTACGGTGTCGAGCACCCGTTTGGGGAACAGGCCGTGCATCACTTGGTCCACCGAGTGGTTGTTCACCTGGGCCATCACATCTTCCTGACGACTGATGCGCTGGGCGATGCCGGTGAGGAATTGCAGTTGGTCGTCGTCGCTCACCTCGGCACCGAAGATGTCGTTCAGCGCTTCGATGATTTCTGACAGGCGTTTCTTCTCCGGGTCATGCGGTTTACCGCTGCCTACGTCGCTGCCGGGCTTGAGGGTGTATTCGCCATCTTCCTCACTCAGTCGTAACTGGTGCTCGGCGCGCTTGCTCAGGCGGTAGTGGCTCAGTTGCAGCTCGCCCACGTCCACGTGGTCTTGTTGCAGGCGATCCACGCGCAGCAGCGGGTGCAGGTGTTTGGCATACACGCACAGCTGCTCCAGCTCGCGGTCCTCATAGGGCACGATCTGCGAGAGGAACTCGTACAGGCGCACGAAGCTCTGCAGGTTCTTGCGGAACAGGTCGAGTTGGTCCACCTGCTCGCCGGCTTCTTTCAGCGCGTGTTCGGCTTTTCTCAGGCCGGCACTGTCGCCATTGGCTTCGGCAGTGCGCTTGTAATCCAGCGCCTGCTGACGCGACTCAATGGAGAAGGCATAACGCTTGGCAAAGCGCTCCTTGGCCGGCGTGCAGTAGTAGCTGAGCTTGCTGGCCGCCGCCTTGGGGTCGAAGAAGGCCATGGCGAACGCCTCGACCTCCTGCCAGTGATAGATACCCTCGGCGTCCAGCTTCTTCTGCAGGTCATAGATGATCTGCGGGTCGGTCACGTCGGTCAGCTCGGCCTTGGTGTAGTACGGCAAGAAGGCGTCGAGAATGTCCTGCGGCTCGTTGAAAAAGTCGAGGATGAAGGTTTGCTTGCTGTCACCGAAGGTGCGGTTCAGCCGCGACAGGGTTTGCACGCAGTCCACGCCTTGCAGCTTTTTGTCCACGTACATGGCGCATAGCTTGGGCTGATCGAAGCCGGTCTGGTACTTGTTGGCCGCGATCATCACGTTGAAGTCTTGGGTGTCGAACGCCTGCGCCAGGTCGCGGCCATTCAGACCAGCGTTAAGCAGGCTGCTGCTTTCCGTTACCTCTTCGGGGATCACCTCATCCGGCAACACGCTGCCGGAGAACGCCACCAGCGGGTGCACATCGTTGTAACCCATCTGCTGCACATAGGCTTTCAGCGCCAACTGGTAACGCACCGCTTCCTGACGGCTGCTGGTCACCACCATGGCCTTGGCCTGGCCGCCCAGCAGACCACGGATATTGGCGCGGAAATGCTCGACGATCACCTCGACCTTCTGGCTGATGTTGTACGGGTGCAGGCGTACCCAACGGGCTAGCTTGATCCGCGCCTTCTTGCTGTCCACCTCGTCGTCTTCGCCATCCGGGTGGGCGATCTTCCAGGCGGTGCTGTAGGTGGTGTAGTTGCGCAGCACATCGAGAATAAAACCCTCCTCGATGGCCTGGCGCATGGAATACAGGTGAAACGCCTCCGGCTTATTGCTAGAGCTGGCTGGCAGCGTCGGGTCGGCCGGACGACCGAACAGCTCCAGGGTCTTGGCCTTGGGCGTAGCGGTGAAGGCGTAATAGCTGATGCGCTCATTCGGTTGGCGCGCCTGCACGGCGGCGTCGAGCAACTCTTCTGCGCTGATTTCTTCCCCTTCCAGGGCATCGCTGCCGAGAATCTGTTTTAGCTTGCTGGCCGATGAGCCGGTTTGCGAGGAATGCGCCTCGTCGGCGATCACCGCATAGCGCCCGCTGGCCAGCTTGGGGTACTTGTCCAGGGCATCGAACAGCGCCGGGAAGGTCTGGATGGTGACGATGATGATGCGCGTCTGCTCGGCCAGCGCTTCGGCCAGTTGCTCGGATTTGCTCTGGCTGCTGGTTTCACGGTTGATCTGCTTGACCACGCCCTGGGCATGCTCGAACTGGTAGATAGTGTCCTGCAGCTGCTTATCCAACACGGTGCGGTCGGTAATCACGATCACCGAGTTGAACAGGCGTTGGCCGTCAGCGTCGTACAGCGAGGCCAGTTGATGGGCGGTCCAGGCAATGGAATTGGACTTGCCTGAACCGGCGCTGTGCTGGATCAAATAGCGCTTGCCCGGCCCTTCGGCGCGGGTGGTGTTGATCAGCTGGTTGACCACTTCCCACTGGTGGTAACGCGGGAAGATCATCGTCTCCTTAGTCACCGGCGTGCCGTCGAAGCCTTCGCTGGTTTTCTTGTCCAGGTGCAAAAAGCGCCCCAGCACCTTGAGCCAGGCATCCGGCTGCATCAGGCGTTGCCACAGGTAGCCGGTGGCGTAGTGGCTGTCATCCTCCGGCATTGGGTTGCCCGCGCCACCTTCCGCGCTGCCGAGGTTGAAAGGCAGGAAGAAGGTGTCTTTTCCCGCCAGTTTGGTGGTCATCGCCACTTCGTTCTGGCCCACGGCAAAGTGCACCAACGCGCCGCGCTTGAAGGTCAGCAGCGGCTCGGGTTTACGCGTGAGTGGGTCTTTTACCGGGCGGTCGTAACGGTATTGGCGCTTGGCGTTTTCCACCGACTGCTTGAACTCGCTTTTCAGCTCCAGCGTGGCGGTGGGGATGCCGTTGACGAACAGCACCAGGTCCAGCCGTGGGTTGTAGCTCTGCCCACCGTTAGCCACATCGCGCGTATGCGGCGAATAGGACACCTCCGGCACCACACGCAGGCGGTTGCATTGGTAGCGCTTGAGGGTGTCCGGGTTCATGCCGTGGTCGGGCTGAAAGCTGCACAGTTCCAGTCGTTGCCCCAAATGTTTGAAACCATGACGCAGCACATCCAGGGTGCCGCTCTGCTCCAGTTCGCGCACCAGCTTTTGCACCAGCACTTCATCCGGGTTATTCGGGTTGGCCTTGGCGAATTTGTCCCAACGCTCCGGCCAGGCTTCTTTGAAATAGCCCAGCACATCCTCGGTATACAGCGCCGTGCGGCGGTCGTAGCCGCTGGCTGTGCCGACTAGCCAGCCTTGGGCGGCCAGGGCGTCGATGATGTCTTGTTGAAACTGAGCTTCCTTGCTGTCCGCCATTACACGGCCTCTTGTGCTAATTCGGGAATTGGTGCGCTGGACTGTGGCTGCCAACCGCGCACGTCGATTTTGCCGGTAACGGCCGCGGAGATTAGGGCGGAGCGGCGTTCTTGGAGCAACTTGATGCCCTCTACAGCTTCTTTGCTTAAGAAATTAAACTGTGCTCTTAGCTTTTTTACTGCGGCAACAATCTCAGTCACCTCGTTGCTTGGGGGGATAGGTACATCAATTGATTTGACGATATCAGTGTTCAAGTTCGGCTGCCCCGAGCCAGCAGCCCTATCCCTAAGCCCCTCAGTCAGGGTCGCCAGATAGAGATATGAATACTCTTTGTCCAGAGAGATATTTTCGAAGCCAACAACTCCGTCATTAGCATTTGCGTCGATCATCAGTATTTTCGGAACACCCAAGGTCGCTCCGCTATTTGAAAGCAGCAAAGTGCCCTTAGAAAAAACCCGGCATTGATCGCTGCCTTTCTTTGTCAGAAACGTCTCTGTTTCATCCAGATAAATTTCATCGTCTTTCGTTATTTCTGCAACTGTTACCCAAGGTGAATAATCACCATTGAACAGTTCTGGATCACCGGCTGGTCGTGGTGAGCCTCCTCTGACAACAGAAGAAATATACCCAAACTTGCTTACCACCCAATGCGCCGGCACCTCGCCCAGCCACTCCACGCCGGAGTCTTTCATCGGCACCGTGGGATCGAGGCCTTTGGTGACGACGTGGGAGATCACGGCCTGGCGCTTTTCCTTGAGCAACGCGATCAGGCGCTGCTGCTCTTCGATCAGTGCGTCGATGCGGGCGGTTTCGTGGTCGAGGAAGCGGGCGATCTGGGATTGCTCGGAAGCTGATGGCAGACAGAGCTTTAATTTTTGAAAATCGGCATTTGAAAGATGGGTTTGATGCACGCCATCGTCATTCTGCATAAGCCCAGGGTGACGATCTAACAAGTAAAACAAGAAGCGAGGATGTGCCCTTTCTGCCGTGATTCGGCACACCCGCTGATTCACGGCGTACTTACCGTGATCACCGACGTAATATGCCCGAGCAAGTGCCCGCCCATTAGGCAGGTCGCTCATCACCATCAATATGTCGTTTAACGAAGCAGGCGTTAGATTAACACTGCATGTCTTAATGGTTTGCCCCGAGGTAGAAACGAACCTAGAGTTAACGCAAATATAGTCGCCATCATCATCAATATATGGCTCGTGTGCCTTGCCCTGAGCAAAGCTAACAAGATCGCCGAGTCGTTTTGATGACCAGTCATTTGGAATGTCGCCCACATACTCGATACCTGACGGTTTCATCTGCTGGTATGCAAGCAAGCTCATGCCGACAGCCCCTCAATCATCTGCTTGATGCGGTCGGTGCAGGCTTTCAGATCGCGGTCAATATCGGCCAGCGGGCGCGGTGGCTGGAACACGTAGAAGTGGCGGTTGAAGGGAATCTCGAAGCCGACAATGCCGACTTCGCCATCCAGCGCATCGGTTTTGCTTTCGTCGATCCAGGCATCCGGTACATGAGGGATGACTTCGCGCGCAAAGTACTCGTACACCGATTCGCCCAGCGGCACGTTTTCGTTATCGCGCAGGCCAGCATCCGCTTCCGGCTGGCCTTTGCTGGTGCAGATATCCGCCTCGGGGTCGCGCTCGCTCAGGGCGCTCATCAGGGCTTTTAGCTCCGGCGTGCTGAGGCTGACGTTGTGCGCGCTGAGGGCTTTTTTCAGCAGCTTGCTGAACTGCTCGCGATTGCGGTGCAACGGGCTGGCGTCCATCGCTTGCAGGGCAGCGAGCAATTGCTGCTGGGCGGCGGGTTCGAGTTTCTGGATAGCTTTTTCGTCCAGCACCTTGGCGATGCGTTCGGCGCTGGTTTGGAAGTTCAGGCGCAGCGGGCGTTCGACGGTGATGCGCCGGTAGCCGAAGGCGTCGATGGGGAAGATTTTGCTCTGCGCGGTTTGCTCGAAGCTGCCATACAGGCGCACCAGCTCGCTGATTTGATCCTCGGTGATGTACTGGCGCTTGCTGCCCAGCGACTTGCGCATCTTGGCGTAGTGCTGGCTGCCGTCGATCAACTGCACCTTGCCCTGGCGAGCAGCGGCTTTGTGGTTGGAGAGAATCCACACATAGGTGGCGATGCCGGTGTTGTAAAACATGTCGGTGGGCAACGCGACGATGGCTTCGACCAGATCGTTCTGCAGCAGGTAGCGGCGAATCTCCGACTCACCCGAGCCTGCGCCGCCGGTAAACAGCGGTGAGCCGTTGAGGATGACGCCGATGCGCGAGCCACCGTCGCGCGGGTCACGCATCTTGCTGACCAGGTGCAGGAGGAACAGCAGCGAACCGTCGGACACACGCGGCAGGCCGGGACCGAAGCGACCGTCGAAGCCTTTGTGGCTGTGCTCGTCGGTGATCTGCTTCTGCACTTTCTTCCATTCCACGCCAAACGGCGGGTTGCTGAGCATGAAATCGAAGCGCTTGTCGGCCAGTTGGTCGTTGGACAGGGTGTTGCCGAGCTTGATACTGGCCACGTCCTGACCCTTGATCAGCATGTCCGCCTTGCAGATGGCATACGACTCGGGGTTGAGCTCCTGGCCGTGCAGCGACACGCTGACCTTCTCGCTGATGGACTGGATGTATTCATCACCCTCAGACAGAAAGCCACCGGTGCCGGCGGTTGGGTCATAGATGGTGACAATGCTGTTGGGCGCGAGCTTGTGGTCCTGATCGGTGATAACCAAGGATGTGGTGAGGTGCACGATATCGCGCGGGGTGAAGTGCTCACCGGCGGTTTCGTTGGAGCTTTCCGCAAACTTGCGGATCAGCTCTTCAAAGATGATGCCCATGCCGAAGTTGCTGATGCGCTCAGGGCTCAAGTCAGTGGCGGCGAAGCGCTGCACCACCTGATACAGCAGGTTGGCGGTTTCCAACTGCTGAACGAAGTCTTCAAAGTGGAAGTGCTCGAAGATCTCACGGGCGTCCTTACTGAACGCCTGCACATAGCTCATCAGGTCGGCGGCGGTTTGGGTGTCGGACAGCGTGCCGAGGGTCAGCGGCGAGGCGTTGAAGAACTGCTGGCCCGCGGCGCGTAGCAGGATCATTTCGCGCACGGTATCGGGACGGCCTTCCTGCGCAAAGGTCTGCTTGATGACCTCATCCTTGGTCGGCGCGAGCACGCACTCCATCCGGCGCAGCAAAGTGAACGGCAGGATGATGCGGCCGTACTGCGACTGCTTGAAGTCACCGCGCAGCAGGTCTGCGATGGACCAGAGAAAAGCGGCCGTCTGGGAATGGTTTTCCGTGTTCAAGCTACTGCTCCTTGGAATACGCGCAAAAACACGAGTCTAACTTAGATGGCGGTTTTCACTTCACCTGCACAGCCAGAACTTTTTCAATGGCATCACGGAAACCCGGCTTGTGGATCGTCCTTCTCTTCACATCCACCAATTCGCCCCTGCTGCCAATCGACAGCCCCACTAGGCCAAGCGACGCCGGATCAATCGCAGCTTTCAACGCTGCCAACTCAGCATCATTCAAGAGCGGCCGAGTGGAAACGGCTTGTCCCGCTGTGCTTCCCAGGATGATCGGTGCGCCACTGTACTTAGCCTTCCGCGACTCCTTGGCCTTGAGCGCCCGCAACTCTTTGGCGAGCAGCCTCACGCTCATGCGCAGTACTGGGTCTTGGATGTGTTCGATCCAATCATTTGGATCAGCCTTTGTCTTACTGGCCTTGGGAAGCGACACGAGTCTCCAAGACTGGATCAGTTCCCGGTAATGCGCGCCGGTCGCATTGACGATGGACTTTTCGCCGGGAACCGGCAGCCCACGGTCTTTGCCAAGGGTGATGATGGTCTTGTAGGAGAAGTCCGAGGAATGCCGCTCATGCAGCAGCCGGCACGCTTCGTTGATGGCTTCCAGGCTGCGCTTACGGCGGCTATCGCTGGCCTCGTTCATCAGCCGACCGTAGGTGTCCTGCGGCGAAACAAGTTGGTCACTCATTAATAGAAGCCTCGTGGGTCAACTGGCACACGCGATTGGGATTAGAGAGAAGCTGTTTGATCTCGGTCGAAATGCGCGTCAGCTCCGGCTCGTGAGCGTCGATGTCGAGCAGCATCAGGTCGCCCGAAAACAGGTCGTCGATCTTTTCCCAGGACCCTAAACGCTGAAGGAGAATCCGGTTCATCTCGTTGGCAACGACCAGCTTCTGTTCGTCATCAAGCCTGTACATGGTCGGTGCCAAGCCGTTGTTCTCGGCCATACGGTCGATGGCCTGGGCGATCAGCGGCACGGCGCGCGAGGGATTGGCCGACCGATAGATAGTCGCGTTCTGGCAGATTTCGGCCAGCAAATGGTAGTTGGTCTTGGACTCTTCAAAAGCGACACCGACTTCGGCAAGATCGCCACCGGCGATTAGTCTGACGCCATTCTCGCCTTCGCCGCTCTGCTCGCCTTCTTTGATGAGTTTCAGGCAGCCTTGGACATAGTGATTGAGGGCTGCATAGTCAGTCAGCAGGCCGTCGAGCTTCCCGGCGCTGAGTTGCTGGTTGGCGCTCGCCTGCTTTCGAATCGAGTGCTGAGTGTCCGGCTGATTGGCCTGGCAGGCGTCATACCAGTCCTGTTCAAGCCGACCGACCTCCGCCGCGTAGCTCTGAAAACGTGCGCTTTCCGCGTGAATCTCCAACGCGAGTTCGTTGGCCAGCGCCACCAGGCCGCCAAGGAACGGAACCCCGGTGACAAAGAACCGACATCGCGGGCAATTTTTCTGCCCGAGATAGCCCGCCTCGACAGGGGCATAAAGACTTTCAACTTTTCTCTCGGCCACAGCCTCGCCGCCGATTTGGCATGCAGCGCCTGACATGGGACAGATGCCGTGATCGAATACCACGCAGGCCGAGTTCGGCACGTCAGATTCGAGCAGCAAGCGATTTCCGTCCGTTGCAATCAGTTGATGGCGAAGCGGCTGTAATCCCTGTGTGCTTACCGCTTCGGCATGGCGCTGAGTTGAGATCTGTGCGGCCCGCTTCTCAGTCTCGCCCATGGTGCGGCGCATCTGATCGTTGTTCAGCCTGATGTAGTAGATCGTCATCACTAGCGAGGCATGACCAACAAGCTTGGAGATAAGGTGAATAGGCGCTTCGCCGTCTGCGATGAACGCCGTGATCAGACTGACACGCAGGCTGTGCGGTGTGTAGGGGCTGATATAGCGCTTATTGTTCGCTTTGGAGCCGGGACTTTCGCTGGCAAGGTTTTCGCCAGTGCGCTGAATCGTGTAGAGCAATTCCGGCAAAGTATGAGTGAAAGCCGTTGTGGTGAATGCCGGCTGACCCGAGGCGTCCGTGCGGAACAGAAAGCATTGGGTGCCACGTGCCTGCAAAATCTTCTCATTGGTTTCGGCACGAAGCTTGATATCAGACCAGCGCGTCGGCTCTTTCAGCGGGTTGTACTTGGCTTGCCAGTCTCGCAGCAAGAGGAACCAATAGAGCAAATCATCAGGAATCCACTCAACTTCGTAGCCACCCTCCTGGCGTCCGGTCTTGTTGGTAGTCACATAGAGCTTTGGCGCGCCCTTGTCGCCGCGCTGTACCGCAGCCTGCGGGCGACGCTTCTTGCTCCCTTTCCCAGCCAGGGGGCCGATGTTCTTCTCCCAGCGAACACCGCCATGCTCAGCATCGAGAACGGCTATCTCTTTATCTGCCTCGCCGCTGTCCAGCCAGAGAATCTGTTGGCCGCGCAGCGCAAAACGCAACAGCGTGTAGAGCGCCACAAAACGAACAGGCGACCAAATCTGATAGCTGTTCACGACTTCGCGCTTGTCTTTCATCTTGCGGTCAGCCTTGACCACGCGCCAGATGCAGTTCGGATCGTCGCGGTCGATCAGCGACTCGTCCACATAAATCCAGTCGGCGCGGGTCGCAAAGAAGTCTTCTAGGTGCGGCAAATCCCTCAGGCTGGGCCTAGTCTGCAATACCTGTTCGCCGTTCGGCACGAGGAAATTGCGCGCCCGGAGAATGTATTCATAACCGAGCGGCGGCTTGGTGGACTGGTTGGGCCGGTAGGCCTGCAAGCTATCTGCAAAGCCGGCCAGCAACGTTTGAAAGGGGTTCCGGAACTCAGCAAGCACAATGCGCTCGTCCGCGTCGGCATCGGTGCAGTGTTCATCCAAAAGCCAGCCGAAAAAGGCCGTGATAGCAGCGTGATAAGGCCTTTTTAGGGACTCGGCTTGGGCCTCGATGAACTGATGATAGGCCTCGATGGGGAATGGATTAGCGCGTAGCAGCAGGTACCTGGGTTCGTCGGGAAACCTCTGAACCCGATAGAAACCGCCCACAAAAAACCTGATCGCGGATTTCTTTGTGGAGATGTTCGTTTGGGTCTTCAGCCACCGCTCAACATTTGCCCACATAAGTGGGTAGTCGGCTAGCGCAGCGCTAGGATTGTCATTACCGAGGAACTCGTACCAGTCCACCCAGCCAGCGTCGGCATAGATCTTACCGGGCCTGGCCGGCAGCCGCGGGTCTTCGCTGTAGCGGCTATTGTAGTCGGGCTGATTCTTGATGCCCAGCGCCTGGGCTGCCGCCTGGGCCTCGGCGTAGGTCGGGTAAAAGTCGGGCCGTTCATTACCTAGGAACTCGTACCAGTCCATCCAGCCGGCATCGGCATAGGTTTGGCTGGGTCTGGACGGCAGCCGCGGGTCTTCGCGGTAGCGCTTTTTATAGTCGGGCTGATTCTTAATGCCCAGCGCCTGGGCTGCCGCCTGAGCTTCGGCGTAGGTCGGATAGAGGTCGGGCCGTTCATTGCCGAGGAAGTCGTACCAGTCAATCCATCCAGCGTCGGCATAGACCTCATCGGGGGAGTACGGCAGCCGGGGATCTTCGCGGTAGCGCTTTGCGTACTCGGACTGCCTCTTGATGCCCAGCGCCTGGACTGCCGCCTGGGCCTCGGCGTAGGTCGGGTAAAAGTCGGGCCGTTCATTGTCGAGGAAGACGTACCAGTCAATCCAGCCGGCGTCGGCATAGAACTGACTGGGGTTGAACGGCAGCCGCGGGTCTTCGCGGTAGCGTATTTTGTAATCGGGCTGGTTCTTGATGCCCAGCGCCCGGACTGCCACCTGGGCCTGGGCGTAGGTCGTGTAGAAGTCGGGCCGTTCATTGCCGAGGAAGTCGTACCAGTCAATCCAGCCGGCATCGGCATAGAACTCATCGGGGCTGGACGGCAGTCGCGGGTCTTCACGGTAGCGCTTGGTGTACTCGGGCTGCCTCTTGACGCCCAGCGCCCGGGCTGCCGCCTGGGCCTCCGCGTAGGTCGTGTAGAAGTCGGGCCGTTCATTGCCGAGGAAGTCGTACCAGTCAATCCAGCCGGCGTCGACATAGAACTGACTGGGGTTGGACGGCAGTCGCAGGTCTTCGCGGTAGCGTTTTTTGTAGTCGGAATGCTTCTTGATGCCCAACGCCTGGGCTGCCACCTGTGCCTCGGCGTAGGTATAAAAATTCTTCTTGGTTGGCATCGGCATCAGTCCTTGGTCAAGGGTCGTGGGAATCATCTGCATACTGCAAGCGCAGCCGCTCCTCCAGGTCTCGGAGACTCTGGCGCATTTGCGCTGTCGTGGGCTGCGTGTAGGTCTGACTCGATGTGATCGACGCATGGTGCATGGCGTTTTTGATCAACAGCGGGGCGGCGCCACCCCGAGCCAGGCGCTGGCCATAGGCATGACGGTGGCCGTGCGGGGTTGTGCCCTCGATCTTCTCGTACGCTAACCCGATTCTCTCAATACCCAACTTGTGAGCCTTGCGGAACATTCGGTGTGAGTAAGGCTGACCGTCGCGGTTGGTAAAGGCATAGGGATGACCTTCGCTGGCCTTCGGCTTTAACCGCTGTTTCAGGTGATAGTCACGCCACAACTCGGCAAAAATCTGCCCGGCTTCATGGGGGAAGAAGAAGACCTCGAAACAGCGTCGGTGCGGGTCGGTTATCAGGCCGTTCTTCCACCCGAGGAACAGCGGGTCGATCGCTTTGACCAGCCGGTTGCGGGGTTGCAGGCCGTATTGGCTTTGAAGGTAAACAGCGCGGTTGGACTTACCGCCAGGTGCCAGCCCGTATTCAGGGTGATAAATACGTACGATGACCTCCCCGGCCTCTAAGCTAACGTCATCACTCCAAAGCGTGAGCGCTTCGGACAGCCTCAATCCGCCGTAGTGCATGAGGTAGGTAATCAGGACATTTCGAAGGTCTATAGGCCCTCGTGAATCTCGTGACCGCCTGCGGAAACCCTCGCATACCAGCAGCTCGAAGTGTTCCTCTGGAAATGCCTTGGTGGGCGTTTGCCGTTCAACAGGCATCGTCCTTGAGCGCACGGCTCTGGACTGCTTCGTCTGCGACGTGGAACGCCAGAGGTGGGTAAGAAAGGCGTTATCTCTGCGGTGCGAATAGGCAGCCCAATTCAGCCGTTCCTCGTGCCTAGTCGCATGCCGCCAGTGATTGAGTTGCAGCTTGGCGTCTTCGTTGACGACAGCCAGCCAATCGCTAAATCGCGTGACATGGCCGATCAGCTTACCGGCATCGTCCGGTTGCCTTGGTTGCCACCACAGGCCTGAAGGGTCGCAGCTATTGGACACCGTGCCGGTGTAAAGCGCGTCCGAGAACGCCGTGAACAGCGCTCTCGGAGTGTCATAGAAGCCCTGGTTGGCCTCCATGTATTCCAACAGCAACTGCAACGCGAAAGTCGCAGACTCCTGCCAGGAACGGCTCTTGATCCGGTTCAGGTGCATGTATCGAGCGAACTGATCCAGAACGCCATGCTCGGTGACGATAACCGGCAGGATAATCTGAATGCCTGTCGAATCAGCCACAAAGGTTCTGAACTCACGATGAGACGATTCGAGGACAGTTGGCATGAGCGGCCCTACGATATTTCTTAGGTTTATGTACTCGTTTGGGGTAAATCTAGCTCTTAAACTCGTACCACCAAGCCCTCACCAAATAAATATCACGGATATCTATGCTGGATGTGGGCTTTTGAGTTGAGGTTTTGGACCACGTATCGGGGTAACTAATCACAGAAGGTACAGCTGTTCCAGGAACAACCATTGGTCACCGGCAGGATCAGCGAATGCGCCTCGCTGGGCGGCCGAAATACCGGCTCGATGTAGCGGATGGGAAACTCGCTCACGTTCATTGCGTCCACGCCTGTTCAATCTTCACGCTGCCGCCAATTCAGTCACGCTTGCGCTTGTTGCCCATGCGTACGCCGATATCCATGAGGAACTGGAAGAAGCCGTCCTGATCTTCCAGCACGTTGCTCCAGAACGGCGAGTGGTACAGCGCCACCGCACCATGCACCAGCGCCCAGGCGGCGCAATAGTGGAAATACGGCGGCACGTCTTCCAGCTTGCCTTCGGCAATACGGCCTTTGATCAACTGGGTCAGATGTTCGAAGTTGGAGGCGCGGATGCTGTGCAGCTGCTCGACCATTTCCGGCACCTGATTGCCCTTGACCACTTTCTCCTCGAGGCGGTCGAACAGCCGATAGCGCTGCGGGTCGCGCATGCGGAACTCGAAGTAGGCGCGCGAAAGCGCTTCCTTGTCGCGGTCCAGGTCGGGAGAGTGGAGGATCTGGTTCAGGTCGCGCTCGTAGTCCAGCATCAGCCGCAGGTAGATTTCTGCCTTGGACTTGAAGTGCTTGTAGATCGTGCCTTTGCCGATACCGACCGCATCGGCAATCATCTCGACAGTAACGCTGTCCTCTCCCTGGTCGAGAAAAAGCTGCAACGCGGTATCGAGGATTTCCTGTTCGCGGCGACGAAATTCGCGGACCTTACGAGGTTCATTCTGCATAGGAAGGCTGCTTGAGGTGAAAAACGAGGCAGCCATTATGCCTAACCGGTCATGAAATGCACGGGACATCCAACCATGATTCAAATAAATGACGAATTCCCGCAAATAGTCGGTTTGCGATATCTGAACCATGCTGCCGTCGCTCCCTGGCCCAGGCGGGCCGCTCGGGCCGTGAGCGCCTTTGCCGAGCAGAATGCAACCTTGGGCGCGCGAGACTACCCCGAATGGCTCACGGTGGAACGCAGCCTGCGCCAACGCCTGACGCGACTGCTCAACGCGCCGAGCAGTGCCGATGTGGCGCTGGTCAAGAACACCTCCGAAGCGCTCTCATTCGTCGCCTTCGGGCTGGACTGGAAAAGCGGTGATCAGATCGTGATCAGCGACGAGGAGTTTCCGTCCAATCGAGTGGTCTGGGAGGCATTGCGGCCGCTCGGCGTGAAAGTCATTCAGGTCAGTCTCAAGGGTGTCGATCCCGAGGCTGACCTCCTTGCAGCGTGTGGTCCTCGGGTACGCCTGATGTCGATCAGCGCCGTGCAATATGCGAGCGGCATGCGGTTGGATCTTCCGCGCCTGGGCGAAGGCTGCGAGCAACGCGGCGTGCTTCTGTGCATCGATGCAATCCAGCAATTGGGCGCCTTGCCCTTCGATGTCCAGCAGAACCGTTGCGCCTTCGCCATGGCGGATGGTCACAAGTGGATGCTCGGCCCGGAAGGACTCGGTGTTTTCTATTGTCGCAGCGACCTACGCGAGCAACTGAAACTGCACGAGTACGGCTGGCACATGCTGGAGCACGCCGGCGACTACGACCGTAGCGACTGGGAGCCCGCACGCAGTGCCAGGCGGTTCGAGTGCGGCAGCCCGAACATGCTGGGGGCAATGGCACTCGAAGCCAGCCTGTCGCTGCTGGAGGACGTGGGGATGGAGCAAGTCGCCCGATCGCTGGACGAGCGAATCGAGTGGCTGACTCACGGGATCAGCAAGCTGAAAGGAGTAGAAACCCTCTCGCCAGGCCAAGCGGAGAGACGCTCCGGCATCGTCACGTTCCGCCTCGACGGCTGGCCCAATGCCGCTCTGTTCGAGCGACTCAAGACTGAACAGGTGGTGTGTGCACAACGCGGCGGCGGCATTCGCTTCTCGCCACATTTCTACACGCCGGAGCACGTCATAGACGAAACGCTAGGCCTTTTGCATGACCTGGCTGCGCACTGAAGGCGATCAGCCAGCGAGACTTGTATTCCAAATGCGTTTAAAAATCAGGGAAATCCGCCGGCAAACCCGCGGAGCAGCGTTAATACTTGAGTAACTGGCCGGGCAATCCCCCCACTGCCCAGCCAGATGAGGTCGCTAGGATTGCGATTTCATACTCCTAATGGTCTTGGCCCGGCTTCCCTGGAAACCGGGTTTTTTTTGCTCTCAGGTCTGGGGCTGCGCCAGCAAACGAGTCCGCAGCCGGTAGCACAGCCAGAGAAACCCGACCCAGACCGGAATCGCGAACACCGACATGCGGATGCCGGGTAGCCACAGCATGATGATCAGGATCCCGCTGACGAAGGCCAGGCACAGGTAATTGCTCAGCGGGAACCAGAACGCCTTGAAGCTCGGCTCAACGCCCTGGCGCTGCATGGCACGACGAAATTTCAGGTGCGCAAGGCTGATCATCGCCCAGTTGATTACCAGCGCAGCCACAGCAAGGGACATCAGCAGTTCGAGCGCGCCCTGCGGAAACAGGTAGTTCACCGCCACGCAGAGCAGGGTAACCAGGGCCGAGACGCCCACCGCTAGCACCGGGACACCGCGGGCATTGATCTTCATCAGGCTGCGCGGCGCATCGCCCTGCTCTGCCAGGCCGTACAGCATGCGGCTGTTGCAATACACGCCGCTGTTGTAGACCGAAAGCGCAGCCGTCAGCACGACGAAGTTCAGCAGATGCGCCGCCGCATCGCTGCCGATCAGCGAAAATATCTGCACGAAGGGGCTACCGCTGTAGGGGTCGCCCGCGGAGCCCAGCGTCTGCAACAGCGCGTCCCAGGGATACAGCGCCAGCAGCACCGTCAGCGCGCCTATGTAGAAGATCAGAATGCGATAGACGACCTGATTGATCGCCCTGGGAATCACGGTTTTTGGCTCCGCTGCTTCTGCCGCCGTGATGCCGACCAGTTCCAGTCCACCGAAGGAGAACATGATGATCGCCAGCGCCAGCAGCATGCCGCTGAAGCCGTTGGGGAAGAAGCCACCGTGCGTCCACAGGTTGCTGATGCTTGCCTGCTCGCCCCCCTGGCCACTGACCAGCAGGAAAAGCCCGAGCAGGATCATGCCGACGATGGCGGCGACCTTGACGATGGCAAACCAGAACTCGGCCTCACCGAAGGCCTTGACGTTGCTGAGATTGATCAGATTGATCAGCACGAAGAACGCAGCGGCTGTGGCCCAGGCGGGAATATCAGGCCACCAGAACTGTACGTACTTGCCGACCGCCGTCAGCTCGGCCATGCCCACCAGCACGTACAGCACCCAGTAGTTCCAGCCGGAAAGGAACCCCGCATAACCGCCGCCATATTTGTGTGCGAAATGGCTGAACGACCCTGCGACCGGCTCCTCGACGATCATCTCCCCCAGCTGGCGCATGATCAGAAAAGCGATGAAGCCACCGATCGCATAACCCAGGATCATCGACGGGCCGGCACTTCTCAGAACTCCGGCCGAGCCCAGGAACAGTCCCGTTCCAATCGCTCCGCCCAGGGCGATCAGCTGGATATGGCGATTCTTCAGACCGCGCTGGAGCGGTCCGGTGTGCAGCGTTTCAGCGGTCATACGCCACCTTGTGGATCTTCAGGGCAAGAAAAGCGCCGCTCGTGTCGGCGAGAAAGAAGGCAGCGCACCGGACGTGCTGGAAAGCATCAATCCTGCGCGGCGGCGACGTCAGCTGCGCACCCGGGCCAGCGGGAACAATGTCTTGAAGTTGGCAGTGGTTTGCTCAGCCAGCGCCTCGAACGGAACGCCACGCAACTCCGCAACAAACTCGGCGACCTCCCGCACATACTGCGGCAGGTTGGCTTTGCCACGGTGGGGAACCGGCGCCAGATACGGCGAATCGGTTTCGACCAGCAAGCGATCAGCCGGCACTCTGCGGGCCACATCGCGCAGCGCATCGGCATTTCGGAACGTGACGATCCCCGACAGAGAGATATAGAAACCGAGATCAAGCGCAGCCTTGGCCATGTCCCAGTCCTCGGTAAAGCAATGCAATACACCCGCCTGCGGCAGCGCCGCCTCACGCAGCAGATCCAGCGTATCGGCGCGGGCAGCCCGGGTGTGCACGATGACCGGTTTGCCGGTCAGCCTGGCTGCTTCAAGATGCAGCCGGAAGGACTGCTGCTGCATCTGCGCAGCTTCGGGCTCGTAGTGGTAATCCAGACCGGTTTCACCAATGGCAACCACATGCGGGTGCTGGAGCTCGCCAAGCAACCAGTCCAGCACCGGCTGGCTCGTCGGCTCGAGATCCAGAGGATGAACACCGATCGAGCAATCCACGTCGGCATAGCGCTCGGACAGCGATCTGACCGCCGCTGCGTTGTCGGCGCTAACGCCGATGCAGAGGAAATGCCCGACACCGCGCGAGCGCGCAGCGTCCAACGCGGCATCCAGTGAACCGTCATGTGCGGTCAGGTCGAGTCGGTCAAGGTGACAGTGGGAATCTACCAGCATGAAATGCACTACTTGCTATCGCGAAAAAGGGGCGATTGTAGAGCAAATGGCCGGTTGTCAGGAAAGGCCAACGAACACCCTGCCGTCTGGCGAGGGATGACGTTCAGTGACTCAGAGCGTTACATCGTGTGGGTCGGGCGGTCGGATTTGAGCGCACCGGCCAGATAGGTTTCGATCTTGTTGCGTGCGGTACTGTCGCCTTCGTTGAACTGCACGCCAATTCCCGCGGCGCGACTGCCCTGGGCACCCTTTGGGGTGATCCAGACGACCTTGCCGGCAACGGGAATCTTTTCCGGCTCGTCCATCAGGTTGAGCAGCATGAACACTTCGTCGCCAAGCTTGTAGCTCTTGTTGGTCGGGATGAACAGACCCCCATGCTTGATAAAGGGCATGAACGCGGCATAGAGCACCGACTTGTCCTTGATGGTCAGGGACAGGATGCCATTACGCGGACCAAGATTTGCTGGCAGGCTCATGCGGTGTTCCTAACGAAAATTCCAGTCGATTCTAGCCCGCGCCGGGCAGCGTTGCCCACTGCACCAGCAGCGCTTCGAGAAGCAATACACGGTTGAGGTTGGCTTTGCCTAGCACTTTCTGCCGATGTTCGAGCAGCCAGTCCTGCAGCGCCATCACTTTGTGTTGCGCTGACTTCTGCGCAAGGTACTGCAACACCTTCTGCATATCGGCTGCACCGAGCTCAGCATCATCACCGGCCATCTGATACCGCAGGATCAGATGCGTCCACTCGCAAAACCAGTCGAACAGCAGGATCAGCGGCAGCGCATTCCAGCCCTCAGCCAGCTGACTGGGTGACTGTTGCTGCTTGAGCAGCTTCTTCACGCTGTCGACAACCTGCGCGCGCAAGTCCAGTACTTTCTGCTCATGCAACTTCAAGGCGGCCAGAGGTGACCCCGCCGCCAGTGTCAGTAGCTGCTCACGCAGCTCCGCTGCCAGCTCGGGGAGCTGTCCAGCCAGCCAGTCGAGACTCTGTTGCCGTCCCGGCAGAGGGCAGGCCTGCTGCACGCAACGGCTCTTGATGGTCGGCAACAGGCGACTCGGCTGGTGACTGATGAGCAGCAGTACCGTATCGCCGGAGGGCTCCTCAAGGCTCTTGAGCAATGCGTTGGCCGCATTGAGATTCATCGCCTCGGCGGGCTCCAGCAGTATCACCTTGCGGCCACCCAGCTGCGCAGTCTGGGTGACGAAGCCGACCAGATCACGCACCTGGTCGACCCGTATGGCCTTGTCGACCTCTTCCGGCTCGAGGATGTAATGGTCGGGGTGCGTATGTGCAGCCAACAGCTGACAAGCCTTGCATTCACCACAGGCCGTGGCGTTTACGGGCCGCTGGCAAAGCAGCAACGCCATCAATTGCTCGGCTAGCTGCCGCTTGCCGATGCCGCCAGGACCGTGCAGCAGGTAAGCGTGAGCATGCTGCGTACGACCTGCCAGCTGCCGCCAGAGCTCCGCCTGCCAGGGGAGGACGTCAGCCATCGAGGCGCCCCATCAGGTCGGGAATCAGGGCCTGTACATCCTGCTGCACGACATTCAATGGCTGCCCTGCATCGATGATTCGATAGCGCGACGGCGCAGCCTTGGCGCGCTCCAGATAGGCGCGCCGTACCGATTCGAAAAAGCGGAGGCCTTCCTGTTCGAAGCGATCCAGACGACCGCGCGCCGCAGCACGGGCCAGCCCCACCTCGACCGGCAGGTCGAAGATCAAGGTCAGATCAGGTCGCAGCTCACCCTGCACGAAGGCTTCCAGCTGGGCGATCCGCTCGATAGAGAGCCCTCGACCCCCGCCCTGATAGGCATAGGTGGCATCGGTGAAACGATCGCAGAGCACCACCGCCCCGCGCTCCAGTGCCGGGCGTATGACCTGCGCGAGATGCTGAGCACGTGCGGCGAAGACCAGCAGCAACTCGGTATCCACCGCCATCGGCTCGTCGGCCGGGGTGAGAAGCAGCTCGCGGATACGCTCGGCCAGCGGCGTCCCGCCGGGCTCACGGGTCAGCACGACATCCACGCCACATGCGCGCAGGCGCTCGGCGAGATATTCACGATTGGTGCTCTTACCGGCCCCTTCAGGGCCTTCGAGGGTCACGAAGAGCCCTTTCATTGTACGTTTCCGTTGTCCGCCGGTGCCTGCCGTGGCGGCGGGCTGGAGCGGTAGTCGGCACGGCGCTTGAGCTGATACTCGCGCACCGCACGGTTGTGCTGATTGAGCGTATCGCTGAAAACATGGCTGCCATCGCCACGGGCGACGAAGTAGAGACTGGTGCCATCCGCCGGATGCAGCGCGGCGTGGATCGCCTCGCGCCCGACCATCGCGATCGGGGTCGGCGGCAGGCCGGCATTGGTGTAGGTATTGTAGGGTGTCGGCGTGCGCAGATCGGTGCGGGTGATCCGGCCCTTGTACTTCTCACCCATGCCGTAGATAACGGTTGGGTCGGTCTGCAGCAGCATGCCCCGCGCCAGCCTGCGCACAAAGACGCCGGCAATCTCTCCACGCTCGCCGGGCACGCCGGTTTCCTTCTCGATGATCGAGGCCATGATCAGCGCCTGATAGGCGTCCTTGTAAGGCAGGCCTTCGGCGCGCTGCTGCCACTCCTCCTCGAGGACCTGCTCCAGCCGGGCGTAGGCACGGCGCAAGAGGTCTGCATCGGATGTGCCACGGGTGAAACGATAGGTATCTGGGAAGAAGCGCCCTTCCGGGTGCTGGCCAGATGCACCTATGCGCGACATGATTTCGGCATCAGTCAAACCATCCAGGGTTTGCTCAAGCTTGGGCTGATTCTGCAGGGCGCTACGCAACTGCCGGAAGTTCCAGCCCTCGACCAGGGTCAGACTGTGTTGCACCACTTCGCCACGCTGCCAAAGCCCGATCATGTCCCGCGCCGTCATAGTGGGGGACAGGCGATACTCGCCGGTGTGCAAGCTCTGCCCGGACAGGTTCAATCGCCAATACAAACGCAACCAGAAGGCATCCTCCAGTACGCCTTCGGCCTCCAACCGCTGAAGCACGCCACTGGGCGTATCGCCCGGACGCACGTCGAGCAGCAGGGCCTCGTCGGTAACGGCCAGAGGCTGCTCGAGCGCAGCATGCTGTTTCCAGGTGAACAGCCCGAGCGCAATCGCCGCCAACAGCAACCCTGTCAGCAGCAGAACAAGAATTTTACGGATCACGAATCACTCAACAGGTCGGCGACAACGGACTGCAGTTTACGGGTCAGCGGACCGACGGGCCAGACGCACTCGGCCAAAGCTGTCACGGGCCAGATGCCGTAAAGGCTGTTGCAGAGGAATACCTCATCGGCCTGCACAAGCTCGGCATAGCTGATGTCGTCGATCACGACCGGGAGCCCGTGCTGTGCTGCGCGCGCAATGATCTCCGCACGCATGACCCCAGCGACTCCGCAACGCGTCAGCGGCGCGGTACGCAGTTTGCCGGCTTCCACGATGAACAGATTGCTGAAAACGCCCTCCACCACCCGGCCGGACATATCGCGCATCAACCCTTCCGCGTAGACCGGATCATGCCACTCGGCACGCGCCAACACCTGCTCCAGGCGATTCAGATGCTTGATGCCGGCGAGTCGCGGTTGCTCGGCAAGCCGGGTCTCGCACGGAAACAGCCTGATGCCGGTTTCAGCATGCTGTGGCGGATAAGCTGGAGAGGACGAGCCTAACAGCAGACGCTGCGGCTGACACGGCTGTGGCGTTGCATAACCACGCTGTCCGGCGCCACGCGTGACGATGAGCTTGGCGACGCCCTGCCCCAGTGCCCGGCAGAAGCGCATCAGCTCATTGCGCAGCAGATTTGCATCAACGGGAATGGCGAGGCGCTCACACCCATCTTGCAGCCGCTGCAGATGGCGTTCGACCAACCGCGCCTGGCCACCTGCGACGCGAATAGTCTCGAACAGCCCATCGCCGTAGGCCAGTCCTCGATCATGAATGGGCAGCCCATCACAGGGCTCCCCGTTCAGCCAGCTCAATGTCACTCGGCGAACCGGCGGAATACCAGCGAACCGTTGGTTCCGCCAAAACCGAACGAGTTGGACACCGCCACTTCGATCGGTCGGGGCTTGGCCTCGTGCGGAACGAAATCGAGGTCGCAGCCTTCATCCGGCTCATGCAGATTGATGGTCGGCGGCGCGACCTGATCACGAATAGCCAGAACACTGAAGATCGCTTCCACCGCACCGGCAGCACCCAGCAGGTGGCCGACCATTGATTTGGTCGAACTGACCGACAGCTCATAGGCGTGATCACCGAATACGCTGCGAATAGCAGCAGCCTCGGCCTTGTCACCTGCGGGAGTCGAGGTGCCGTGTGCATTGATGTAATGCACCTGATCGACATTCAACTGGGAGTCCTTCAGCGCATTGCGGATGCAGCGCGCAGCACCGGCGCCGTCGTCGGGCGGCGAGGTCATGTGGAACGCATCGGCGCTCATGCCGAAACCGATCAGTTCGGCGTAGATGTGCGCCCCCCGGGCCTTGGCATGCTCCAGCTCCTCCAGCACCAGCGCACCGGCACCATCGGAGAGGACGAAACCGTCGCGCCCCTTGTCCCAGGGCCGGCTCGCAGCCGCCGGGTCATCGTTGCGGGTGGACAGTGCGCGTGCTGCCGCAAAGCCTCCAATACCAAGCCCACTGGCAGCCATCTCGGAACCGCCGGCCACCATGACATCCGCCTCGCCATAGGCAATGTTACGGGCGGCCATGCCAATGCAGTGGGTGCCCGTGGTACAGGCGGTAGCGATCGCATAGTTGGGGCCCTGCAATCCCAGATGGATCGACAGGAAACCAGACACCATGTTGATGATGGAGCCCGGCACGAAGAAGGGAGATATACGCCGCGGACCTTGCTCGATAAGTGCCTTGCAGCTGTTTTCGATATTGGTCAGGCCGCCGATACCGGACCCCATCGCGACGCCGATGCGCTCCCGATTGGCGTCAGTGACCTCCAGCCCGGAATCACGCACCGCCTGGAAACTCGCGGCAAGGCCGTACTGAATGAAGAGGTCGAGCTTGCGTGCCTCTTTTGCCGGCAGATACTGCTCGACATCGAAGCTTTTGATCGACCCGCCAAAACGAGTGGAATAGGCAGAAAGATCCATGTGCTCGATCAGGCCGATACCACTGCGGCCGGCGAGAATTCCCTGCCAGCTGCTTGGCACATCGTTACCCAGTGGCGATAGCATGCCCATCCCGGTGACTACGACGCGTCTACGCGACACAGCGATTACTCCTATACCTAAACGTACTTGGCTCGGTTCCCGCCAAGACAGGAACCATCCCCGGTTGGGTGCAATGGAGCCCCCGCGACCTGGATGAATCCCTCTCAAAGAAAAGCCGCACTACCTCGTTCAAAGGCAGTGCGGCTGTTCCTGTTTCTGAAGCAGATTACAACTTACTGCGCGTGCGCGTTGATGTAATCGATGGCTTCCTGAACGGTGGTGATCTTCTCAGCTTGCTCGTCCGGGATCTCGGTCTCGAATTCCTCTTCCAGAGCCATCACCAGCTCAACGGTGTCAAGAGAGTCGGCACCCAGGTCTTCGACGAAGGAAGCACTGTTGGTTACTTCCTCTTCTTTAACGCCAAGTTGCTCGGCAACGATTTTCTTGACGCGTTCTTCGATGGTGCTCATACCTTGTTTTCACTCCTATGGAAAAATCAGGCAGCTGGTTTGCGCGGTAGTGTATAGAAAGCGTTTTCCGCATTTCAAGCTGGAAGCAGGCAAGCATGACGCCGCCTTCAACCTTCTGTCTATAAACCAGCTGCGGTTTTATAGCTAATTTAAAGACAGCCTCTAAGACTGTCCTCCTGCGTCGGGCGTCACACTCAGCTCATGTACATGCCGCCATTCACCGGAACGGTAGCACCGGTGACGTAGGCAGCGCCGTCCGAAGCGAGAAACGCAACGACCTTTGCAATTTCTTCGGCCTGACCGAGACGCCCCAGGGGAATCTGCCCCACGAGCGCATCACGCTGGGCTTCCGGCAACTCGCGAGTCATGTCGGTATCGATGAAACCAGGCGCCACGGAATTCACCGTGATACCACGAGAACCGACCTCACGAGCCAATGCACGGCTGAAACCCTCCAGACCGGCCTTGGCTGCCGCGTAGTTTACCTGTCCGGCGTTGCCCATGGCACCAACCACCGAACCGATATTGATGATTCGACCCCAGCGAGCCTTGGTCATGCCGCGCAGCACGGCCTTGGAAAGGCGATACAGGCTATTCAGGTTGGTGTTGATGACGTCATGCCACTCATCATCCTTCATGCGCAGCATCAAGTTATCGCGGGTAATACCGGCATTGTTGACCAGAATTGCCGGCTGTCCGAGATGCTGCTGAATGTGCTCAAGAGTGCTGCTGACAGATTCATCGTTGCCAACATCGAGCACCAGCCCAGCGCCTTCGATACCGTTTTCCTTCAGTGTCTCGGCGATGCGCTCGGCGCCGGTTGGCGTGGTCGCAGTACCAATTACGATCGCGCCCTGGCGGCCCAACTCAAGGGCAATGGCCTGGCCAATACCGCGGCTCGCGCCGGTTACCAACGCCACCTTACCTTGCAGATTCATAGCATTCTCCTTGTTCAAGCCAATGCGGCACGAGCGGCCGCGAAGGCCTCGGGGGTATCCAGATTGTAGGTGCTGACGCCCTTGACGCAGCGTTTGTTGAGGCCCGACAGAACCTTGCCGGGTCCGCACTCGACCAGCGAGGTGACGCCACGGTCTCCCAGAGCAACCATGGACTCGACCCAGCGCACCGGACTGTAGAGCTGTGCCAGCAGATCACGCTTGAGCACTTCCAGATCCGCGACGACTGCTGCGCTGACGTTCTGCACCAACGGAATCTGCGGCGCTTGCCATTCGATCGACTCCACCGAGGAAGCGAAGCGTTCGGCAGCCGGACGCATCAGATCGCAATGAGAGGGGACACTCACCGGCAAAGCCATCGCACGCTTGGCACCTTTGGCCTTGCACGCTTCGATCGCGCGCTCTACCGCCGCCGCACTGCCGGCAATCACCACCTGACCCGGAGCGTTGAAGTTGACCGCACTGACCACCTCACCTTGCGCGGCCTCGGCACAGGCGGCCAATACATCGGCATCTTCCAGCCCGAGAATGGCGGCCATGCCGCCCTGCCCGGCCGGCACTGCCTGCTGCATCAATTGACCGCGCAATTCAACCAGCTTGATGGCGTCAGCGAACGGCAGGCTGCCCGCCGCCACCAGAGCGGAGTACTCACCGAGGCTGTGTCCGGCAACGAATGCGGGCTGCGCGCCGCCTTCTGTCTGCCACAAACGCCAGATTGCGATGGAGGCGGCAAGAATCGCCGGCTGGGTCTTGTCGGTCTGATTCAGCTGTTCTTCCGGACCGGTCTGGGTCAACGCCCAAAGGTCGTACCCGAGCGCCGAAGATGCCTCGGCAAAAGTATCGACGACCACGCTTTGCTGGGCACCCAGCTCGGCCAGCATGCCAAGGGACTGAGCCCCCTGACCGGGAAAGACGAAAGCAAGTGATGCGGACATGAAACGACTCTCTTGTGGTTCTGTTCGTCTGAAGAATACGCCAGGGACCGGCGTCGCGAATTTCAGTTGGATGGCTGGCCACCACCTGCGGTCACATCATCCACATCATCGTACGGATGAGGCGGCCGCAGAAAATGCCCCAGCCTGCTCCTCAGTTGCCCAGGGAGATCATGCTCGACATCCTGCGCCGCGCGCCGGATCGCTGCTTTGAAGCCGTCCGCGCCGGCACTACCATGACTCTTGACGACAATTCCCTGCAGCCCGAGAAAGCTCGCACCGTTGTACTGAGCCGGATTGAGATCCGCCCGCAGACGGCGCAACAACGGCAATACGACAGCACCGACAATGCGCGCGCCAAGCGAACGCTTGAAAAGCGCCTCGACTCTGGCGACCAGCATCCCAGCCAAGCCCTCGCTGGATTTGAGCAATATGTTGCCGACAAAGCCATCGCATACGACCACGTCGGCTTCACCGCGATACAGACCATCCCCCTCGATGAAGCCCTGATAGTTGAGATCAGCGGCCTGCTGCAACAGCAGCGCGGCTTGCTTGACCTGCTGATTGCCCTTGATCTCTTCGGTACCGACATTCAGCAGCGCGACCCTAGGCTGCTGTCGTCCCAGCGATTCGGCCGCCACAGCCCCCATGACAGCAAACTGGAAAAGCTGCTCGGGTGGGCAATCGACATTTGCGCCCAGGTCCAGCAGCAGGCATGGGTCAGCCTGCGTAGGGAGCGCTGTCACCATCGCCGGCCGATCGATACCTGGCAGCGTTCTCAGAACCTGGCGCGCCAATGCCATCAGCGCGCCGGTGTTACCGGCGCTTACACAAGCATTGGCTTTACCGTCGCGAACCTGCTCGAGGGCAATACGCATGGAAGAGCGTGGCTTGCCACGCAAAGCCTGAGCCGGGCGTTCAGCCATACCAATGATTTCAGACGCATCGACGATTTTCAGGCGCGAACGATCGACCCCAGGATGCTGGGCGACAAGCTGTTCGAGAAGGGAAGATTGGCCGACAAGGACCAGATGCAGCGAGGGGCTTTCAGCCAGACAGGACAGACTGGCAGGAACAATGCAGTGGGGACCGAAGTCCCCACCCATTGCATCGATCGCGATGACCGGAGCGGACAAGGATTACTCGTCAGCGCCCTTGTCGATCACCTTGCGACCACGGTAGAAACCGTCCGGGGACACGTGGTGACGCAGGTGAACTTCACCGGTGCTCTTTTCCACGGACAGAGCGTTCGGCTCGAGAGCGTCATGGGAACGACGCATGTCACGGGCGGAACGGGATTTTTTGTTCTGCTGAACAGCCATTTGGATCAACTCCTAAACGTTTGGGTCACGCTTTAACTGCGCCAGTACGCTGAACGGGTTGGACCGCGTTACCTCGTCCTCACTCGGTTCAGGCTCATCTGGCCCAACCGGCGGCTGGCAAATTTCAGGGTCATGGAGTGGAACAATCGGCAGAGCGAGCAACAGCTCGTCTTCGACCAGCGCCAGCAGATCCAGAGGATCCTCTCCCACTTCCAGCACGTCATACCCTTTGGGCAGGTGCTGGCTGCTCGCCCCTTCATTCACAACCGCGTAATCGCACTCGCTGTGAATCGGCAGAACAACCGGCTCCAGACAACGCTGGCAAATCATTTTGACTTCAACGTCGAGCTGACTACGGATAACCGCAGTACGCTGCTCGTCGCGCCCAAAGGCAAAACTGGCGCGCACCACACCCTGATCATCCTCAAGAGGATCGGCGAGCCGCTTCAGCTGCGACAATTGCAGCTCACCGGCTAGGGTGGCCGCTCGGTCGGCTAGCTTGCGCGGATCAACGTGCGGTGGTATCGGTCCTTTCAACATAAGCGCGGCATTCTAGGGACGCGCCCGCAGCCTGTCAAAGGAATTCCGCCCAGCTTCACGACGCAACGCATACAATCTCGCACCTATATATAAAGGAGGAATCATGCGCCGCCTGCTGCTTGCATCCAGCTCACCCTATCGACAGGAATTGCTCTCCCGGCTGGGACTACCGTTCGAAAGCTGCGCCCCGGATATCGATGAAACCTATCTACCCGGAGAAAGCGCCGAACAACTCGTAAACCGACTCGCCGAGCAGAAGGCCAGAGCACTTGCCGAGCAGTATCCGAATCACCTGATTATCGGCTCCGATCAGGCTGCAGTATTGGACTCGAAGATTATCGGCAAACCGCACACGTTCGAACGGGCAAAACAGCAACTGCAATCCGCCAGCGGCAACAGCGTCCGATTTCTGACCGGACTGGCGCTCCTCGACAGCGCGACAGGCAGAATTCAGACCGACTGCATACCGTTCACCGTACACTTCAGAGAACTAGATGAAGCCCGAATCGAGCGCTATCTGAGAATCGAAAAGCCCTACGATTGCGCGGGCAGTTTCAAGGCTGAAGGATTAGGCATCAGTCTTTTCCGCGCCACCGAAGGCGAGGACGTTACCAGCCTGGTAGGCCTTCCGCTCATCCGCCTGGTGGACATGCTACTGAACGCAGGCTACGACGTTCCGTGAGCGCGAGCCGGCTGCTATCGCAACACCGGCCCCTGCACCCCAACCAGAACAGCCAAGCGTTCGGCGACGCCAGCACCAAGTTTCTTGGTAAAACGATCCAGCGGCGACTCTTTGACAGTGAAGTCCACCAGCTCGGGCTCACCGATCACCTCGCGCGCGACATGCGCCGCACTTCCCAAACCATCGATCAGCCCGAGCTCCAATGCCTGCTCCCCAGACCAGATCAAACCTGAGAACAACTCCGGATGCTGCTCCTCCTGAAGGCGATCGCCGCGACCACGCTTGACGCTGTCGATGAACTGCTGATGGGTGGTAGCCAGCACGCCTCGCCAGAACTGGGTCTCCTCAGGCTTTTCCGGCTGGAACGGATCCAGAAAAGCCTTGTGCTCACCCGCCGTATAGACACGCCGCTCGACGCCGAGCTTTTCCATGGTTTCAACGAAGCCAAAGGTGGCCGCGGTTACACCGATCGACCCCACCAGACTGGACTTGTCAGCATAAATTTCGTCCGCGGCGCTAGCGATGTAGTACGCACCCGACGCCCCCAGGTCGGTAATCACCGCATAGACCTTGATGGTCGGATATTCGCCGCGCAAACGCCGGATTTCGTCATATATATAGCCCGACTGCACCGGACTGCCCCCCGGGCTATTGATTCGCAGCACCACACCCTTGGTATTGGCGTCCTCGAAGGCCGCCCGCAAGGCACCGACGACGTTATCGGCGCTGGCAGGCTCTTCATCCGCGATCATGCCGCGCACATTGATGACCGCCGTATGACTACCCTCCGCGCCCTTGCTGGAACCAAACTGCAGCGCCGGGGAAAACAGGGCCAGCGCGCCGAACAGGTAAATGAAGGTCAATAACTTGAAGAAGATACCCCAGCGCCTAGCGCGCCGCTGCTCCTGAACCCCTGCAAGCAGCGTCTTCTCCAGCAGCTTCCAGCTGTTACGATCATTCTTGGACTCGTCTACCGGAGCCTTCCACTCATCCGACATTTGCATTCACCTCAGAAACCGCCAAGGAGCGCAGCCAATCACCAAGCTCCGAAAAATGATTGATCACAGTGCGCGGCTTGCACTGCTGCAGGATGTGCAGTGGTTGTGCGCCATAAGCGACAGCTACGCCATCCACACCCGCGCGATGAGCCATCTGCAGGTCAAACACCGAATCACCGACCATCAGCGCCTGCTCCGGACGAGCACCGCAGTGAGAAAGAATCTGGTGAATCATCAGCGGATCGGGCTTGCTTGCCGTCTCGTCCGAACAACGGGTGATATCGAAGAAGTCCTCCCACCCCTGCCCAGCCAAAACGCGATCAAGGCCGCGACGCCCCTTTCCAGTCGCGACAGCGAGCATATACCCGGCGTCACGGAACTCGGATAGCGCCTTGGCGACTCCCGGATAAAGAGCTGAAGGCTGGGTCTCCAGGGACAGATAATACTCGCTATAGCAGTGACGAAAATCCTCGATCAGCGCGACATCCGCCTGATCCGGATACAACACGCCAATCGCTTCCGGCAAGGCCAACCCGATGATGCCTTTGACCGAGGCATCATCGACCTCCGGCAAACCACAATTTTGCGCCGCAACATGTATCGACTCGACAATACGCCCGATCGAGTCGACCAGCGTGCCATCCCAATCAAATATCAGAACCCGGTACTCACTCACCGAGACGCTCCAGCGTTCGCGCCCACATTTCGTCGACGGGCGCCTCCAGGGATAACTCACCGCCATCAGGCAGCGGAACCTTCAGCGCGTATGCATGCAGGAACAATCGCTTGCCGCCTAGCTCGCGAATCTCGCGAGTGAACTCCTCATCACCGTACTTGCTGTCGCCGGCGATGCTGTGCCCGGCATGGCGCGCGTGCACACGAATCTGGTGCGTGCGACCGGTAACTGGCTTGGCCTCCACTAGTGTTGCGAAGTCACCAAAGCGACGAAGCACGCGAAACAATGTCAGCGCTTCCTTGCCATCCTCGGTCACCTCGACCATTCGCTCACCAGAGCGCAGCGTGTTCTTCAGCAACGGCGCATTGACCTGCTTCTTCGAGGTTTCCCAGCGGCCACGCACCAGAGCCATATAACGCTTGTCTACACCGTCACCGCGCAACGCCTGATGCAGGTGGCGCAACATGCTGCGCTTCTTGGCGACCATCAGCAGACCGGAGGTATCGCGATCCAGTCGATGCACCAATTCAAGCTCCTTGGCGTCAGGGCGCAGCTGCCGCAAAGCCTCGATCACCCCGTAGCTGAGCCCGCTACCACCATGCACAGCTATGCCGGCCGGTTTATTCAGTACGATGAGCGCCTTGTCCTCGTGCACGATGGCCTTTTCCAGCCTTTCCAACAGTCCTTGAGCAAGCGGCTCAGGCTCGTCGCGCTCGGCTAGGCGCAGCGGCGGCACGCGCACCAGATCACCGGCTTGCAACTTGTACTCAGGCTTGATGCGCCCTTTGTTCACACGCACCTCGCCCTTGCGCAAGATGCGGTAGATCAACGTCTTGGGCACGCCTTTGAGCTGGTTGCGGAGAAAGTTATCAATGCGCTGGCCGGCAAGTTCCGGCGCGACCTCGAGTATTTGCACACCGGAGGTCTGGGAGGGGGTATTGGTCATCGCGGCATCATATCAATTTTCATGGAATTGAAGCACTTAAACATTGCTGTTATAGTCGCGAACGCCGCCAAAAGCGGTCAGGTCCAGGGATGCCAGCGATACCGCCAACCCAGACCGGCAAAAAAATGTTCTAGGACGTGAGGCCGTCCGACGGAGCTTCCCTCAAGTAGCGGAGAAGTTGCGAAACAAGCCTTGAAGACATGATGCGTGCCCCCTATGGGAATCGCGATAATCGACAACCCGCTCCCCGGATTCTGCGAGCGGCACCCGATTTTCAAAGTATGCGTGTTGGGTGGAGATGCACAGCATCGGATTGCGTAGCAAAGGCTTTCACAGACGCTTCATTCCGTCCGCTACCGATGCCTGATTCCTCCTCCCGAACCATTGCTTCTGTTCCGACAGCAAGCAGGAGACGTCGTCGCGACGCCGGCCCATTTGGCCGCACATCGCTGGACACTGGAGTGCTTTACAACCATTCCTGACTCACCTGACACCGACCGCGAGAGTCGTGTGTGCCGAACGCCGTTTCCGGATGCCACGGAAACCGACGGTACTACATGAAAAGAATGCTAATTAACGCAACTCAGCCCGAAGAGTTGCGTGTCGCACTGGTCGACGGCCAACGTCTGTTCGATCTGGACATCGAATCAGGTGCCCGCGAGCAGAAAAAAGCCAACATCTACAAGGGCAAGATCACCCGCGTCGAGCCTAGTCTCGAAGCTGCTTTCGTCGACTTCGGCGCCGAGCGCCATGGCTTCCTCCCCCTCAAGGAAATTTCTCGCGAATACTTCAGCAAGTCGCCTGAAGGCCGCGTGAACATCAAGGACGTCCTGCGCGAAGGCCAGGAAGTCATCGTTCAGGTCGAAAAAGAAGAGCGCGGTAACAAAGGCGCTGCACTGACCACCTTCATCAGTCTAGCCGGCCGTTATCTGGTCCTGATGCCGAACAATCCGCGTGCTGGTGGCATTTCGCGACGCATCGAAGGTGAAGAACGCAATGAACTGCGTGAAGCCCTGAATGGTCTCGATATCCCCGCTGACATGGGTCTGATCGTCCGCACTGCCGGCCTGGGCCGCTCCAGCGAAGAGCTGCAGTGCGACCTCGACTATCTGTTGCAGCTCTGGACCGCAGTCAAGGATGCGTCCCAGGATCGCCCCGCGCCATTCCTGATCTATCAGGAATCCAACGTCATCATCCGCGCCATCCGCGACTACCTGCGCCAGGACATCGGCGAAGTGCTGATCGACAGTGTCGAAGCACAGGACGAGGCATTGAGCTTCATCCAGCAGGTGATGCCGCAGTACGCCAGCAAGATCAAGCTGTACGAAGATTCCGTACCGCTGTTCAACCGCTTCCAGATCGAAAGCCAGATCGAGACGGCCTTCCAGCGTGAAGTAAAACTGCCTTCCGGCGGCTCCATCGTCATCGATCCGACCGAAGCACTGGTATCCATCGACATCAACTCGGCTCGCGCCACCAAGGGTGGCGACATCGAAGAAACCGCCCTGCAGACCAATCTGGAGGCAGCCGAGGAAATCGCCCGCCAGCTGCGTTTGCGCGACATCGGCGGACTAATCGTCATCGACTTCATCGACATGACCCCGGCCAAGAACCAGCGCGCAGTCGAGGAGAAGATGCGCGAAGCACTGGAAGCCGACCGTGTACGTATCCAGGTCGGCCGCATCTCGCGCTTCGGTTTGCTGGAAATGTCCCGCCAGCGTCTGCGCCCCTCTCTGGGCGAGACCAGCGGCATCGTCTGCCCACGCTGCAACGGCCAAGGCATCATTCGTGACGTCGAATCGCTGTCGCTGGCGATTCTGCGCCTGATCGAAGAAGAAGCCCTCAAGGACCGCACCGCCGAGGTTCGCGCCCGCGTGCCGTTCCAGGTTGCAGCATTCCTGCTCAACGAGAAACGCAACGCGATCACCAAGATCGAGCTGCGCACCCGTGCGCGCATCTTCATCCTGCCGGACGATCACCTGGAAACGCCGCACTTCGAAGTTCAGCGACTGCGTGACGACAGCCCAGAAATCATGGCAGGCCAAGCCAGCTACGAAATGAGCCCGACCGAGGCCGAAGAAGCTCAGCCGGTCAGCTCCACACGCACCCTGGTTCGCCAGGAAGCGGCGGTCAAGACCGCACCGCAGCGCACCGCACCGGCGGCAGCCGCCGCAGCGCCAGCCGAAGCACCCGTTGCCGCGCCGGTGCAGGAACCAAGTCTGTTCAAGGGCCTGATCAAATCCTTGGTCGGACTGTTCGCAGGCGAGACGAAAGAACCGCAAGCCACAGCCGAAGTCGAGAAGAAGCCCGCCTCGCCGCGCCCACAGCGCAATGACGAGCGCCGCAGCGGACGCCAGCAGAACCGTCGCCGCGATTCGCGCGGTGGCCGTGATGAGGAGCGCAAGCCGCGCGAAGAACGTCAGCCCCGTGAGGAGCGCCAAGCTCGCGAGGAGCGTCAGCCCCGCGAAGAGCGCCAGCCGCGCCCACCACGCGAGGAACGCAAACCCCGTGAACAGGCCGAAGTTGCCGAAAGCCAGCCGCGCCGCGAGCGAGCCCCACGCGAGGACCGCAAGCCCCGCGAGGAGCGCAAGCGCGAACTGCGAGCACCAATCGACGAAGCTCCGATCGCTGTAGCAGCAGAAGAAGAGCAGGCCGAGCGGCAACCACGCGCCCCGCGCGAAGAGCGCAAGCCGCGCGCCGAACGGCAAGCCCCGGTAGCCGCCGATGAGCTGCTGCAGCAAACCGAGGATGCGAACGAAGCCGAGGACACCCAGGACTCCAACGAGGGCAGCGAAGGCAACGACGGCGACCGCCCACGCCGCCGCTCCCGCGGCCAGCGTCGTCGCAGCAATCGCCGTGAGCGTCAGCGTGACGCCAACGGTAACGAAATCGACGAGGTCGACGAGAGCAACGCCCCGGTGAAAACCGAGGAAATCGCCATAGCAGCAACAGCCGCCGCCTTGGCCGCGAACACCGCCGACACCGAAGCGGCTCCACAGGCCAAGCTCGCTGATGACGCCGTGATTCAAACCAGCACCGATGGTGTAGCGACGATTGTCGAGCATGCGCCAAGCGTGGAAAGTACGGACGAGCAGCGCACTGTGGCCGAGCAGTCGATAGCTATCGAAGCTGCAGACGAGACATCGACACACGCTGCCGAAGTTGCGCCGAGCGAAGCACCACAGGTCGTCCAAGCCAACGACACCCCACAGCCTGCCCCGGAGCCGGTGGTCGAGAAAGTCGAAGTCGCACCGACCCTGGCGCCAGTACTGACGCCTAGCGGACGCGCGCCTAATGATCCGCGCGAGGTCCGTCGCCGTCAGCGTGAAGCCGAGCGTCTGGTCAAGGAAGCGGCAGAAGCCGACGCCAAGGCCGCAGCGGAGCAACCTCTGGCCAGCCCGGAGATCGTCGCCAGCGAGCCAGTCGTCGAAGCGCAAGTTGAACAAGTTGCGGAGCCGGTGCCTGCCGACGCCCAGCCTGAGCAGTTCGCCGAGCCAGTCACCACCCTCCACGAGCAGCCGCTCGCCGAGGCTGACGAGTCCGCCGAACAAGCACAGGTGTCGACCGCTGAAGTAGACGAGCAGAAGCCAGAAGCACCGACAACTGAGGAAGTGGTTCAGCCATCACCCCAGGAGTCGGAACAAGCTGCAGAAGGTGACCAGCCAGATAACCGTGAGAAGCCGCAAGGCTAAACACCGCTGGCCAAAAAAGGGATGCTTCGGCATCCCTTTTTTTTTGCACTGTCCCGTCCTGAATAAGGTTTACACCTTCGTCTTATTCATCGGGAGAACGCTCATGGCAGAAGGGGTGCGGCGCAGTCAGCAAGGCTACTCACTGCCCCATCTCTCCCCGAAAAAGCCGTCACTGCGAGCTTGAGAAGCCGGACCGGCTGCAGGTCGAAATTGAGCTCGCTTACATCCGATGCACATCACAGATTCTGCTTCGTTGCCCGCGCTAGGCGAACCGAAGTGCGCGATCAGTACAACTCAAGAAGGACGCGAGCGACCAGAACCAGATATCTACAACACCGCACGGCCTGGCTTTAAAGCAGCCAAAACTGACCGTACGAGTCGTAGTCAGAGCACATTTGGCTCGATCTCAAGGCTGACGCCGAAGCGCTCCAGCACATCGACCTGGATACGTCGCGCCAGGTCCAGCAGCTGCACCCCCGTGGCCAGGCCATGATTGACCAGCACCAACGCCTGCAGCCGATGAACCCCTGCGTCGCCGTCACGAAATCCCTTCCAGCCAGCCTTCTCGATCAGCCAGCCAGCCGCCAGTTTCACTTGACCGTCGGCTTGCGGATAACCGACCAGCTCGGGGTAACGATCGCGCAGCGTCTGAGCAGCGGCAGCCGGCACCAGCGGATTCTTGAAGAAACTCCCGGCATTGCCCAGCTGCTGTGGATCCGGCAGCTTTTCACTGCGGATGGCACAAACAGCTCGGCTCACATCCTGCGCGGAAGGTACGGTAATCCCCTGCTCCGCCAAACGCTGGCGGATCGGCCCATACTCAAGATGCAGCGCTGCCTGGCGACGCAACGCGAAACGCACTCGCAGAATCAGAAAACGCCCTGGCTGCTGTTTGAACAGACTGTCGCGATAACCGAATGCGCAGTCGTCCTCGCTGAACTCACGGATGATCCCAGTTTCACTATCCAGTGCAGTGAGCCCTGCAAATACGTCCTTGATCTCGACACCGTAGGCACCGATGTTCTGGATTGGTGATGCACCAACGGTACCTGGTATCAGGCTCAAATTCTCGAGGCCCGCCAAGCCTTGCTCCAGCGTCCAGAGCACGAATGGGTGCCAGGGCTCGCCTGCCTCCGCCTCGACCAGAACCTGCTCGGCAGACTCATCGACGATGCGTTTGCCACGGCTGGCCATATGCAGGACAAGCGCCGGCACGTCACGAGTCAGCAGCAAGTTGCTGCCTCCTCCGATCGGCAGCAGCGGAACGTCGAGCCGACGCGCCTGGGCGAGCGCGTCACGAACATCCTCATCGTTATGAGCGGCCGCGAAGTAGCGCGCACGCTGATCGACAGCGAACGTGTTGAATGCCTTGAGTGATCGGTTTGATTCTAGGGTCAGGCTCACAGTCGTCCCTTCAATTCCACGAGCAGCGCATCACAGGCCTCCTCGAGGAGATCCAGTACTTCCTCGAAGCCATCTGTCTCGCCGTAGTAAGGGTCTGGCACCACGCCACGCGCCAGGTCGTAACGGCGTAGCAACAGATCAAGCTCCGCCCTGCTCGCTTCGGGGCGCAAGGCCTCCAGTCGAGCCAGGTTGTCGTGATCCATCGCCAGAATAAGGTCGAAACGCAGGAAGTCTTCCGGCTGCACCTGGCGCGCGCGCAGCGCTGTCAGCCGATAGCCGCGTTTGCCGGCTGCGGCGCAAGCACGCGAGTCCGGAGCCTTGCCCACATGCCAATCGCCGGTCCCAGCAGAATCGATCTCGATCCGACTGCCGAGCCCAGCCTGCTCGACGCGCTGGCGAAACACGCCTTCGGCGGTGGGCGAGCGGCAGATGTTGCCCATGCAGACGAACAGGATTCTCATCTCAGCCGCCCAGCAGACGACGGACCCGCTCCAGGTCTTCCGCGGTATCCACCCCCGCAGGCGGTGCCTGTACCGCGTCTGCAACATGAATACGCTGGCCGTGCCAGAGCGCGCGCAACTGCTCCAGACACTCGGTGTCCTCCAGCCAGCAAGGACCCCAGGAAACGAAATCAGCGAGGAAACCGGCGCGATAGGCGTAGATACCAATATGCCGGCGGTACGGCACGCCAACAGGCAGTACGCTGCGATCGGCGGCAAACGCATCTCTTGCCCAGGGCAGCGGCGCCCGGCTGAAGGTCAGCGCCAGGCCATTGGTGTCCGAGAGCACCTTTACCACGTTTGGATTGAACAGCGCCTGCACATCGCTCAATGGTTCGGCGAGCGTGGCGATGGCCGCCTCGGGGTGCGCAGCCAGATTGGCGGCAACCTGATCAATGACTGCCGGGGGAATCAGCGGCTCGTCGCCCTGCACGTTGACCACGATGGCGTCACTCGGCAGACCAAGCTGCTCGCACACCTCAGCCAGCCGGTCGGTGCCGGAGTTGTGGTCGGGGCGGGTCAAAACAACCTGCGCACCGAATGCCGAGCAGGCATCGACGATGCGTGAGTCGTCGGTGGCGATGACCGCGCGCTGAGCCGTGCTCTTGCTTGCCTGCTCCCACACGTGCTGGATCATCGGCTTGCCGGCAATGTCCTGCAACGGCTTGCCAGGCAGGCGGGTCGAGGCATAGCGGGCGGGAATCACGACAGTGTAGGCAGTGCTCATTTGTCGAGGCGCTCATCCACGTCCAGCGTACGGGCCTCGCTCTCGAGCATCACCGGGATGCCATCGCGCACGGGAAACGCCAGGGCGTCGGCCTTGCAGATCAGTTCCGACTTGTCATCGGTCAGCTTCAGCGGCCCCTTGCATAGTGGGCAGGCCAGTATGTCGAGCAGTTTGGTATCCATGCGCAGTCCTTGGAAGCGTTCGACTGCGATGGCAGTGCGAGCGGCTTAAGAGTGATCGGGCAGCAATCGCGCCAACTGGCCGTCGAACCAGGTGACGAAAGCCGCAGAAGGTACGGCGTGCACCTGAAGATATGACCAACCCGGCGGTGCGAATGCCCGGCATTTCACCGCATCCTTCTCGGTCATCACCAACGGCAGGGCTGGGCTGAACTCCAGCTGCTCCTGGCTGTAGGCGGCGTGATCGGCGAAGGGGTGCGGAATCGGACGCCAGTGTAGCGTTTCGAGCGTGGTGAAGAAACGCTGCGGGTTGCCGATGCCAGCCACCGCGTGCAGCAGCTGGCCGGCGGGAAAGTGATCGAGTGGCCAGCGCTCGCCGGAGCACAGTTCGACCAGCGCGACCGGCTTGAGGCTGAACGCATAGCCGTCGGCGGTATCCGAATCGGTGCCGTTGACCAGCACAGCATCCACGCTATTCAGGCGTTCGGCCGGTTCGCGCAAGGGGCCAGCCGGCAGGCAGCGCCTGTTGCCCAGCCCGCGTGCCGCGTCGATCAGTACGAGTTCGAGGTCCCTGGCCAGCCGATAGTGCTGCAGGCCATCGTCGGAAAGGATCAGGTCAAGCGATTCGGTCTCCAGCAGGCACCGTACCGCGCGTGATCGGTCGGGATCTATCATCAGCGGTACGCCGGTACGCTGCACGATCAACAGCGGCTCGTCGCCTGATTGCTCCGCCGAGTGTTCGGGTTGAACGCGCCAGGGCAGCGCCGACGGCTTGGCACCGTAGCCACGGCTGACGACGCCGACGCGCAGCCCGCGGCTACGGCAATGTTCGATCAGCCAGAGAATCAGTGGAGTCTTGCCTGTTCCACCTACGGTGATGTTACCCACCACGATGACCGGCACTGGTGCGCGATAGGCAGCGCTTTCACCTTTGAGAAAACGCCGTCGCTTTGCCTCGACCACGCGCCGATAGAGTAGCTCCAGCGGAGCCAGCACACATAGGGCCGGATGCCCCTGATACCAGGCGCGTTGCAGGCGATCGGCGAATGACATCAGGGAGAGGCCTGCGCCTCGACCGTGGTGATGCGCAGTTGGCCGAAGCCCAGCTTGCCGGCGGCATCCATCGCGGTGATCACCGCCTGATGCGGGGTCTTGCCATCGGCGCTGATGACCATCGGCAGCCGATTGTCGCCCCCTGATTCCTTGCTCAACGCCGCCATCAGCGAATTGAGGTCGCTCTTCAAGAGCGCTTTGCCGTTGAGCGAATAATTGCCGGCCACGTCGATCAGCACTTCCAGCTGGCGGACCTCGGCATCCTGCGGCGGCGTACCGCTGGCGGCTTCCGGAAGATCGACCTTGAGCTGCGTTTCACGGGTGAAGGTCGTGGTGACCACGAAGAACAACAGCAGGATGAACACCACGTCGATCAGCGGTGCCAGCCCAATCTCCACGTTCTCCCGGGGTTTGCGACGGAATTTCACGCCTTGTCCTCACCGAGATCGACATCGCGGTCACCCTGCACCACCTCCACCAGCTTGATCGCTTCCTGCTCCATGCCAACGACCAGCTCGTCGACGCGACGCTGCAGGAAACGATGGAAGAACAGCGCTGGGATACCGACCATCAGGCCCGCCGCGGTGGTGATCAGCGCTTTGGCGATGCCGCCGGCGAGCAGGGGCGCATTGGCCATGCCCGAGTCCATGAAGGCACTGAAGATTTCGATCATGCCCAGCACCGTACCCAGCAGCCCGAGCAAGGGCGCGATGCCGGCAATGGTGCCCAGCGCGTTGAGGTAACGCTCGAGGTCGTGAACGACCCTGGCCGCGGCTTCCTCGATGCATTCCTTCATGATCTCGCGACCACGCTTGGAGTTGCTGAGGCCGGCGGCAAGAATCTCACCCAAAGGCGAATCCGCGCGCAGTTCCTTGAGTTTCTGGTTGCTGAGTTTTTTGTCCTTGATCCACTTCCACACCTGGCCAAGCAGATGCGGCGGCGTGACACGACTCGGGCGCAGCGTCCACAGGCGCTCAGCAACGATGCCGGCGGCGGCGATGGAACACAGGATGATTGGCAGCATTATCCAGCCGCCTGCTTTGACCAGCTCCCACACGAGATGAATCCCCCTCGAAAAAGTGGCGCCACTCTAGCATAGGGTCGAGGGGTCGCCGACGGCCGCCGTTCTCATTTTTCCCGCCAGAACCGACGTTCCGCACGTTGTATCTCCGCCCCCGAGAAATCGCCGAGATCGATGCGGATCGCGCCGTGCAAGGCGGTGTCGTAAATGTCGATCGCGGACGCTTCGAGGCGAGCGGTCACAGTCGGATGAGGATGACCGAAAGCGTTGTGCAGGCTGCGCGAGATCAGCGCGGCGCTCGGTTCCACCGCTCGCAGGAATGGCTCCGACGATGAGCTGCGGCTGCCGTGATGAGGCAATAGCAACCACTGCGCCTTTACGTCCTGTCCGCTGAGCAGCAACGCCTGCTCCGCGGCCTGATCGATATCGCCGGTAAGCAGCACCCGTTCGCCATTGGCCTCGACCAGCAGAACGCATGACGTCTGATTGCTCTCCCGGGCCGCCTGCCATTGCCAGAGACTGAAACGCACGCCGTTCCACCGCCACTCGGCACCGTTTTCACAGGGCTTGGCATTCAGATCGGTCGCATGTCGTTGCGGCTCCCCACTGACGGTCCGCGCGACCGGAAGCAGTCGACGGATCGCCTGAGCGCCACCGGAATGATCGTTATCCGCATGGCTCAGCAGCAGTATGTCCAGCCTCTTCACGCCCAGGCTTCGCAGCGACGGGAACACGACACGCTCGCCGGTATCGAAATCACCCTGCCTCGGTCCCGCATCGTAGAGCAACGCGTGCTCCCGGGTCCGCACCAGTACCGAAAGCCCCTGCCCCACATCCAGCACCGAGACCCGCGCCCGTCCTTCGGCTACTTCGGAATACGGGGGATACACCAACGGCGCCAGGAGCACCAGTCCGAGCGCACGCACCGGCACACCTGACGGCAATAACATCAACAGCACACCCAGCCCAATCATCAGCAAGGCCCAGATGGGTATATCGACCGCCAGCCAGGCGGGTTGCCAGGTAGCCATGGCGGACAGCAGCTCGAACAGCAGCGCCAGCGAGGTGCCGACCAACCAGAGTAGCGCCTCGCCGATAGCGCCCAACGGCAGAAGCAACGTACCGAGCAGCGCGAAGGGAACGGTGAGGCTTATCCAGGGTACGGCAATCAGATTGGCCAAAGGCCCGCTGGCGCTGACCGGCAGTCCCAGCGTCAGTAACAGAGGCAGCAGGCCGAGGGAAGCTGCCCATTGGGCGCGCGTCAGCGTCGCCCACCACTTCCATCGGCCGAGCCGACCGGAGAACGCCAGCGCGAGCACCGCAACGGCCCCGAATGAGAGCCAAAACCCCGGCTGCAACGAGACCAGGGGATCGACCAGCAGGACACCATTCAGCGCCAGCAACAGCGGCTGCCAGACACCCAGATGACGAAAGCGCAAGCGCCAGAGCAGGACCACGGCGACCATGAGACACGCACGACGCACCGGCACATCGAACCCCGCGAGCCATCCATAGGAAAGCGCACCAGCGAGAGCCAACGCGCATGCGCATGGAAGCCAGGGCCAACGGCTGGGCCAGAAGCCCCATCGAGCTGCTAGCGCAACCAGTCCGTATAGCAAGCCAGCCAGCATGCCGATGTGCTGTCCGGATATGACCATCAGGTGCACCGTGCCGGTGTCCTGCAACACCTGCCAATCCTCACGACTCAGGCCGGAGTCATCACCGACCACCAGTGCCGCGATCGCGCCTTGTCGACCGGACGCGGAGACCTCCATCAGACGGAGCCTCAAGCGGTCGCGCCAACTATTCACGGAGTACGGCGCGAAGAGGCGCTCTCCCGCCTTGACCGAACCAGTCGCGCCAATGCGACGCGCCAGCAACCAGGCTTCGTAGTCGAACGCATGCGGATTGACCAGGCCACGCGGACGTTTCAGTCGAGCCGCAAGCCGCCAGCGCTCGCCGGCCCGCACTTGCCGGCCGCCGTACCAGGACAGACGCACCTTCGACGGCAGCCCAGCATGCCTCGACTCGATATCCTCCAACTCGAAGCGCACGACATCGCCCGTGCTGGTGGGCAATCCACTGACCGTCCCCTGGATCCAGTATGTCCGGCCATCTTGCGAAACGGGCAGGCGATCATCAATGGCACTCTGGCACTGCCAGCATGCCCAGGCGAACCCGAGGAGAAGCAACCCGGACGACGCCCAGCGCCGACGCGAAAGCAGCAAGCCCCCCAGCATGCCAAGCACGCACAAGATCCAGACAGAGGGCAACGCCGGTAAGAAACGGGGCAAGACGAGGCCTGCCGCGAGCGCCAACATCCATGTGCGCATGCTTTTTCGACTCCTGGAATCCATTCCGGGACCGCTGTGGGCGGATGGTCAATTTGTCGCGGGCGTAGACCTAATGTCACAAAACTCCTGTCAGCGCCGCATCGCGATTCGAGGCATAATCGCCGGGCTGCAGCCTGCCAGAGAACCTTCATGCCGCGTCGCTTTTTCAAACGCTACATGCCGCACCCCGATCGCATCAAGACTAACAAGTCCCTGCGTTTTCTCGGCGCGCTGATTCACGATCCCAATCTCTGGCATCTCAATAGGCACTCGGTGGCGCGAGCCATGGCTATCGGCCTGTTTTGGGCGATGATTCCGATGCCCATGCAGATGCTCGCGGCGGCCGTCTGTGCGCTTCCCGCGAGAGCCAATCTGCCCATCGCGGTAGGTTTGGTCTGGCTGACCAACCCGCTGACCATGCCTCCGGTGTTCTATTGCAATTACAAGGTCGGAACCTGGCTGCTGGATACACCGGCCTCTGACATGCCGGCAGAATTGAGCCTGGCCTGGGTAAGTCACATGCTGCAGCACAACTGGCAGCCGCTGTATCTGGGCTCGCTGGTTTCGGGCGTCGTTTTCGCCATTCTCGGCTACGTTCTAACTCAGGCCTACTGGCGCTGGTGGGTCGGGCGCAGCTGGCGCCGGCGACAGAACGGCCGGCGCTAACGGCCATCACTCGTAGCGCAGTGCCTCGGCCGGCTGGGTCTGCGCGGCTCGCCATGCCGGATAGAGCGTAGCCAAGAAGCTCAAGGTCAGCGCCGCGACCGATACCAGCACGACGTCCTCCAGACGCAGCTCCGATGGCAGGGTGCTGATGAAGTAGACGTCGGAACTAAAGATATGCTGGCCTGACACTTTTTCCAGCCATGCCACCAGAGCACTTACGTTCAGCGCACCGAGTACGCCCAGAATCACGCCTATCACGGTGCCACTGAAGCCAATGATGCTGCCCTGAACCATGAAGATCGCCATGATCTGCCGTGGAGTCGCGCCAAGCGTGCGCAGAATCGCGATATCGGCCCGCTTGTCGGCAACGACCATGATCAGCGTCGCAATGATATTGAAGGCCGCCACCGCAACGATCAGCATCAACAACAGGCCAATCATGGTCTTTTCCATCTTCATCGCGTTAAATAGGCTGCCCTGCGTATAAGACCAGTCCTCCACGCGGTAGCCATCACCGAGCATTTCAGCCACCTGCGCTGCCACTTCCGGCGCCCGATACAGGTCGCTCAGCTTGAGCCGCACGCCCTGCACCTGCTGCGGCGCCCAACGATGTATCTGCGCAGCATCGGCGCGGTGGATCATCCCCAGGCTGCCGTCCAGATCGGCGCCCACCTTGAAAACGCCAACCACATTCAGCCTCTGCATGCGAGGCGTGACTCCACCGGGCGAGGAGCTCACTTCCGGCACGATCAGCGTCAACTTGTCGCCCAGCTTCAGACCGAAGCGCCGGGCGGTCATCAAGCCGATGATGACGCCGAACTCACCCGGTTTCAGCGCATCCAGTCTGCCTCCGACCAACCGATCACCGACGATGGAAACATCCGCCTCAGCCTGCGGATCGATACCGCTGATCTGAATCGGCTGCATGCTGCCCTTGAATGACAGCATGCCTTCGAGCTGGGTGACGGGTGCGCTGCCGACAATCTGAGGATGCGCCGACAGGCGCGACGCGACGGCCTGCCAGTCGTCCAATGGCTGATCACCGATGACGGTGGCGTGGGACACCATCCCGAGAATGCGCGAGCTCATCTCGCGCTGAAATCCGTTCATCACGGACAGGACCATGATCATCGCCAACACGCCAAGTGCCAGGCCGATCAGCGAGGTCAGGGAGATGAACGAGATGAAATGGTTGCGCCGCTTGGCACGGGTGTAGCGGCTGCCGATAAAGACACTCAGAGGCCTGAACATCATTCGACCACCAGACGTCCGTCTTCCAACCGCAGGATCTGATCCATCTGCGCGGCAAGCTGACGGTCATGGGTAACCACCAGGAAGGCGGTCTGCAACGACTTGCTGAGCTCCAGCATGAGGTCCTGGATGCCTTGCGCCGTGTGATGGTCAAGATTTCCGGTAGGTTCGTCGAGCAGTACCAGCGCCGGCTCGTTCACCAGCGCCCGTGCAATCGCCACACGCTGGCGTTCACCGCCCGAGAGCTCCGCCGGCTTGTGCTCGAGGCGATGCCCGAGTCCGACACGCGTCAACAGCGCAGCGGCCTTCTGCCGCGCTTCCGGGATCGGCGTCCGGCCGATCAGCAACGGCATGCAGACGTTCTCCAGTGCAGTGAATTCGGCGAGCAGGTGATGGAACTGGTAAACGAAGCCCAGCGCGCGGTTACGCAATAACCCGCGATCCTTTTCGTTGAGCGCCGAAAGCTCTTCACCGGCCAGCCAGACACTGCCCTCACTGGGCGTATCCAGCCCGCCAAGCAGGTTCAACAGGGTGCTCTTGCCCGAGCCGGAACTGCCGACGATGGCGACGCGCTGCCCCGGGAACAACTCGAGTTGCAGGCCGGACAGCACTTCCACCGACTCCGGACCCTGCTCGTAGCGTTTGCCAAGATTGCGGCAGCTCAGCACCGCGTGCTTTTGCGAAGAAAGCTCGTTCATAACCTGTTCACTCATAACGTAGCGCCTCTGCCGGCTGGGTGCGCGCAGCGCGCCAGGCCGGATACAGGGTCGCGAGGAAACTCAGGACCAGCGCGGCAACACAGACCTGGATGACGTCGGCCGCCATCAGCCGTGACGGCAGATAGTCGATGAAATAGACGTCGGCGCTGAGAAACTTATGTCCGATCAGGCGTTCCAGGGCAGCGATCCAGCTGCTGACATTGACTGCCGCGAACATGCCCAGCAGCGCCCCGACCAAGGTGCCGACGACGCCGATCACCGTACCCTGGACCATGAATATCGCCATGATCTGTTTCGGCGTCGCGCCCAGCGTGCGAAGAATGGCGATATCGCCGCGCTTGTCGGTTACTACCATCACCAGCGTCGAAATGATGTTGAACGCCGCCACCGCCACGATCAGCAGCAACAACAGTCCGATCATGGCCTTCTCCATGCGAATCGCCTGGTACAGGTTGCCATGGGTGCGGGTCCAGTCACGGGAATAGAAATCATCGCCGAGCTGGCCGGCCAGCTCCCAGGCAATGCGGGGCGCCTGGAACAGGTCGTCGAAACGCAGACGAACTCCCTGGACCTGGTCCGGCTTCCAGCGCTGCAGCCGTGCTATGTCAGCGATGTTCGCCAGCGCAACGTAGCCATCGATCTCGCCGGCTCCGACATGAAAGATTCCGGTCACGGTAAAACGCTTCATGCGCGGGAACACCCCAGCTGGAGTCACGATGACTTCGGGCGCCACGAAGGTGATCTTGTCCCCCACGCCGACACCGAGCTTGGTCGCAGCCTTGTCACCGATGACGATGCCGAACTCGCCTGCGGCGAGATCGTCCAGCGAACCCTCGCGGAAAAACTGATCGATGATCGAAACCCGCCGTTCAGCCTCGGGGTCCACTGCGTTGATCAGGATTTTGGTCACCTGCCCCTGATGGGTCAGCAACCCCTGGCTTTGAATGAAAGGTGCCGTCGCCGCGACCTGGGAGTGCCCTTTGAGGCGCTTCCCAAGTGTCTGCCAGTCGCCAATTGGCGTCGGGCTTTCGATCGTCGCATGCGGCACCATGCCCAAGACGCGGGTACGCATCTCGTGATCAAAGCCGTTCATCACGGAAAGCACGACGATCATCACCAGCACACCCAGGGCGAGACCGATCATGGATGTCAGGGAGATGAAGGAGACGAAGAGGCTACGACGTCTGGCGCGGGTGTAACGCGCGCCGATAAAGACGGACAGCGGTCTGAACATAAGATCGACGGGTTCGCTGGCGGGGGAAAAAACAACATGCAGCTGACGTCACCGCGGGGCCTGATACACTCTGGCCATTACTGCATCCCGGGTATCGCCATGCCGACACAAGACACTGAAGAACGCCGCGAATACTACCGTATCGAGGATCGTGTGGCACTGGAAATCATCCCGGCCGACCAAGGCCAGGAGGCCGACGCAGCGCCCCTACCGCCGCTTTTCAGCCTGCTCGGCGAGCTGCACCAACTTGATTTCGAAGCGCAGCATTTGTTGCGGCAGATTGCCGAGAGCAATCGCACGCTGGCCAATTACCTGAAGGTGCAGAACAAACGAATCGAACTCCTGGGCCAGGCACTGGCGCAGGATCTGCTGAAGGATCAGGGCGCACCGCAGCCGGTGATATTGTCCGAAGGCGGTATCAGCTTCGCCAGCGAGCAGCCCAAGGCTGAAGGAGAGGGGCTCACACTGAAGCTGATTCTGCTGCCCCAGGGGCTTGGCCTTGTGCTGGCCGCGCGGGTCATCTACTGCACGCCGATGGATGACGGGCGTTACGATATCGGCACAGAGTTCGAAGCGTTGACTGATGCACAGCGACAGTTGCTCGCACGACATATCCTGCAGAAACAGGCGCTGGAGCGGCGCCTGGCCCTGGAAAGCCTGCAAGGAGATTGACCGATGCGCCGCCTGGCGACTCTGCTGCTCGTACTGACATTCAGTCCACCCCTGTTCGCCGAAGACATTCGGATACCTGTTGGTCAACAAGGCCTGCCGGAAATGACCATGCCTAGTCGTGGCGACTCGAAGAACCAGGTTCTGGACCGCTTCGGCCTGGCCGATGAAGAGCGACCCGCCGTCGGCCAGCCGCCGATCACCCGCTGGGATTACCGGGAGTTTTCCGTGTACTTCGAAGGCGACCGGGTGATCAACAGCGTGCGCCATCATCAACGCACCCCATCACCCCCTAAGGAAGACTTGCAACCGTGACACTCATCTACGGCCATCGCGGCGCCAAGGGCGAAGCGCCAGAAAACACCCTGGTGAGCTTCGAGCAATGCCTCCAGCACGGCGTGCGCCGCTGCGAGCTGGATCTGCATCTTTCCCGCGACGGCGAATTGATGGTCATCCACGACCCGACACTCAAGCGCACCACCGGTCACCGGGGAAAAGTCGTGCAACATGATGCCGACGAGCTTGTGAACTACGACGCCCGGGAAGGCGGGCCTGGCTGGAAGACACCCTGCCCTATTCCGAGGCTGAGCGAGCTGTTCGAAAAATGCGATTTCGAGCACTGGCAGCTTGAGGTCAAGAGTGCTTCACGGGTGCGCGCCGCGCGTACGGTCATGGCAATCAAGGAGCTGGCCGAACAGCATCGGTTGCTCGATCGCATCACCGTCACGTCGAGTTCTCGTGAAGTCCTGCGTGCGCTGAACCGGCTGGCGCCGGAGATATCACGCGGGCTGGTAGCCGAGTACAACTGGCTAGACCCACTGAAGGTCGCCCGTCAATATGGCTGCAGCCTGCTGGCATTGAAGTGGACGCTGTGCACCCCGGAGCGTCTGGAAAAAGCGCGTAAACAGGGCCTGCATGTATCGGTGTGGACAGTCAATGAACCAGCCCTGATGCGCCGCCTGACCGACTTCGGCGTCGACAGCCTGATCACCGACTACCCCGGCCTGGCTGTCAGTACGCTATCGCGATCCTGACAGCCAACACACCGCGGCACGATCCGGCAGCGCAGGTCGCTGCCGGATTCGCCCTCACCTGATCAGAAGCTCTCCCGGTTAGGCCAATGCCAATCACGGGAGTCGCCGCCCTCTCCAGCCGCCTCAGGCCAGCGGCCGGAGCTTCTCAAAAAAGCCGGTTGAGCCCGTCGAACGCAGCGACGCGATAGGCTTCGGCCATTGTCGGGTAGTTGAAGGTGGTGTTGACGAAGTACTTGATGCTGTTCGCCGGCCCCTTCTGGTTCATGATCGCCTGGCCAATGTGCACGATCTCCGAAGCCTGATAACCGAAGCAGTGCACACCGAGCACTTCCAGCGTTTCGCGGTGGAAGAGAATCTTCAGCATGCCCACTGGCTCGAACGAAATCTGCGCCCGCGCCATGCTTTTGAAGAACGCCTTGCCGACTTCATAGGGAATCTTCGCCTGGGTCAGTTCGCGCTCATTCTTGCCGATCGAGCTGATCTCGGGAATGGTGTAGATACCGGTCGGTACGTCATCGACGAAACGCCAGGAGTCATTCTCGACGATGCTGCCCGCTGCCGAACGGCCTTGGTCATAAGCGGCACTGGCCAGCGACGGCCAACCGATCACATCGCCGGCAGCGTAGATATTGCCGATCTCGGTGCGGTAGTGCTCATCAACCTGGACCTGACCACGACTGTTGGCCTTGAGCCCGATGTTCTCCAGCCCGAGCTTGTCGGTATTGCCGGTACGTCCGTTGCTCCAGAGGAATGCGTCTGCCTTGATCTTCTTGCCCGACTTGAGATGCAGGATGACGCCGTTCTCCAGCCCCTCGACCCGCTCGTACTCTTCGTTGTGGCGAATCAGCACGTTGTTGTTGCGCAGGTGATAGCTGAGCGCATCGGAAATCTCATCATCGAGGAAGCTGAGCAGCTGCTCGCGGTTGTCGATCAGGTCGACCAGCACGCCCAGACCGCTGAAGATCGATGCATATTCGCAACCGATGACGCCGGCCCCGTATATGATCATCCGGCGCGGCGTGTGACTGAGAGTAAGAATGGTGTCGCTGTCGTAGATACGCGGGTGATTAAAGTCGATATCAGCCGGTCGATACGGGCGCGAGCCGGTGGCGATGACGAACTGGCTGGCAACCAGCTTTTCCACCATGCCATTGAGGCAAACCACTTCGACGCTCTGCTCATCGGAGAAGCTGGCAGTCCCGAAGAAGGTATCGATGCGGTTACGCGCGTAGTAACTCGTGCGGGAAGTGACCTGCTTGCTGATGACCTTCTCGGCACTCTTCAGCACGTCCGGAAAGGAGAACCACCGTGGTTCGCCGATCTGGCGGAACAGCGGGTTGGTGTTGTACTGCATGATCTGCCGTACCGAATGGCGCAAGGCCTTGGACGGAATGGTGCCCAGGTGTGTGCAGTTGCCTCCAACCAGCGGACGGTTATCTACCACGGCGACCTTGCGTCCCGCCTTGACGGCATTTATTGCCGCGCCCTCCCCGGCTGGACCGGAACCCAATACCACCAAATCGTAGTTATAGACCGCCATATACACTCCTGAAAACGCAGCGGGAGACGCCGCTGCTGTCAACGAATTCGCCGATGTCCAAGGACGCAAACCAGCCACTTCTTTCAAGCTCTGCGCGCGCCGTGCCCATCAGGAGCCCGGTCAGGCAAGCCCGCTCAGGGCTGCCTGGACGCGCAAAGGTTCACATCAACGCTTGGTGGCGTCGTAGGCGAGATCGGCGTTACCCGCGTTCTTCGCCTCGTTCACTTCTTCGCACTTCTCGCGGCTACCGCCACAGATGGAGCACTCCTTCTCGATGCCCAGATTGGCGATACCCCCGCAGGAACCCGCGATGGGCTTGCGGCCCATGATCACGCCGATGGCCATGCCGAATACCACAAGCAGCATCACCAGAAAAACCAGTAACCAAGTCATTGCTCTACTCCCGCACCGAACAGCTCGTCAAAAGCCTTGGTGCTCGTTGTTACGAAGCCTTGCCCCTCGCGCACGACGAAGAACGCGGCGATCGCATTACGCTCTGCCAGTGCCAGCCCCCGCTCGGGGCCGAGCACCATCAACGCGGTAGACAACCCGTCAGCACGCAAAGTCGATTTATCGATGACCGTCACCGCAGCGAGGTGATGCTCGATCGGTCTGCCGCTTTGCGGGTCCAGGGTATGTGAATAACGCCGGCCGTCCTGCTCGAAATAGTTTCGATAGTCGCCGGAGGTGGATACGCCCAGACCATCGAGTTCGACGATCTTCTGCGCAACCCGCTGGTCATCCCTGGGCGCTTCAATGGCTATGCGCCACGGTGAATCATCGGGCTTGCGGCCCTCAGCCTTGAGCTCGCCAGTGATCTCAACGAGGTAACTCTCTACGCCGAGCGCCTTCAAACGATCGACAACGCGATCAACCGCATAACCGGCAGCAATACTGTTGAAGTCCAGCTGCAGCGCCACCGTCTTGCACAACTGATCGCCATCGATACGTAGATGCCGATGGCCGGTCAACGCCCGCGCCGCCTCGATATCCGCCGCGGATGGAACCTGTTCGCCACGACCTTGCGGACCGAAGCCCCAAAGGTTCAGCAATGGCTCGAGTGTAAGATCGAACGCGCCATCGCTGTCGGCCGATAGCTGATCGCCCGCTGCGACCAATTCGCGCACCGTATCCGGCATCGGCTCGCAGCTTCCGGCGGGCAGCGCATTGAAGCGCTCGACGTCGGAATCGCTACGGTAGGTGGACAGCTGTTTATCGATGTCACCGAGAATGGCCTCGACCTCACCGTGCAGCTCTTCCCTGGAGGGGACGTCGCCGCTGCTTACGTACTTGACGGTATAGGTGCTGCCCATCGTTGGGCCGCTGATGACCTCGACCCTGTCCTGAAACAGACAGCCCGTCAGGGCTGCCGCGAGAGCGACAGCGATGACGGGCCGGAGGTACACGACAGCATGGAGAGCCTGCAGTGACGCTCGGGTCATGCTAGCCGCCGAAGTCGTCGAGCAGAATATTCTCCGGCTCGACGCCGAGGTCGGTGAGCATCTTGATCACCGATGCATTCATCATGGGCGGGCCACACATGTAGAACTCGCAATCTTCCGGAGCCGGATGATCCTTCAGATAGTTCTCGTACAGCACGTTGTGGATAAAGCCGGTCGGGCCATCCCAGTTATCTTCCGGCAGCGGATCGGACAGGGCCAGATGCCATTGGAAGTTCGGATTCTCCGCCTGCAACTGGTCGTACTCTTCCACGTAGAAGGCCTCGCGCATGGAGCGCGCGCCATACCAGAAGCTCATCTTGCGCTTGGACTTCAGGCGCTTGAGCTGGTCGAAGATGTGCGAGCGCATCGGTGCCATCCCCGCACCACCGCCGATGAACACCATCTCGGCGTCGGTGTCCTTGGCGAAGAACTCGCCGAACGGTCCGTAAACGGTGATCTTGTCGCCCGGCTTCAGGCTGAAGACATAGGATGACATCTTGCCCGGCGGAATATCGTCACGGCCTGGCGGCGGTGAGGCGATACGGATGTTGAACTTCACCAGGCCACGCTCTTCCGGATAGTTCGCCATGGAGTAGGCGCGAATAACGGTCTCGTCGCACTTCGACACGTACTTCCACTGGTCGAACTTGTCCCAGTCGCCGCGATACTCTTCCTGAATGTCGAAGTCCCGGTAACGCACTTCATGCGGCGGGCACTCGAGCTGCACATAACCACCAGCGCGGAAGTCGACGTTCTCGCCTTCCGGCAGCTTGAGTGTCAGTTCCTTGATGAAGGTCGCGACGTTGGGGTTGGACTCGACGGTGCATTCCCACTTCTTCACGCCGAAGACTTCTTCCGGCACTTCGATCTTCATGTCCGCCTTGACCGGAGTCTGGCAGGACAGGCGCCAGCCCTCGCCCGCCTCACGACGGGTGAAGTGCGACTCCTCGGTAGGCAGCATCTCGCCACCACCGCTCTCGACGATGCACTTGCACTGCGCGCAGGTACCGCCGCCACCACAGGCTGACGAGAGGAAGATGTTGTTGGCGGCCAGGGTCTGCAGCAACTTGCCACCGGCGGGCACGGTAATCGTACGCTCACCGTTGATTTCGATTGACACGTCACCGCTGGATACCAGCTTGGCGCGTGCAGCCAGGATGATCACCACCAGCGCAAGCACGATGGCGGTGAACATACCGATGGCGAGGAAAATTTCGTAACTCATCAGTTCGTTCCGTCCTTACAGCTGTACGCCAGAGAAAGACATGAAGCCCAGCGACATCAGTCCGATGGTGATGAAGGTGATACCCAACCCCTGCAACCCATCCGGAACATCGCTGTATTTCAGTTTCTCGCGAATACCGGCCAGCAAAGCAATGGCCAGCGCCCAGGATGCGCCGGAGCCGAACCCGTAGACGACACTCTCGCCCAGGTTGTAGTCACGCTCGACCATGAACAAAGTGCCGCCCATGATGGCGCAGTTCACGGTGATCAGCGGCAGGAATACGCCCAGTGCGTTGTAGAGGCTAGGTACGTACTTATCCAGCAGCATTTCCAAGATTTGCACAATGGCCGCGATCACGCCGATATAGCTGAGCAGACCGAGAAAGCTCAGGTCCACATCTGGCAATCCTGCCCAGGACAACGCACCGGCTTTCAGCAGGTAGGTGTAGATCAGGTTGTTGGCAGGCACGGTAATGGCCTGCACCACGATGACCGCGATACCCAGGCCGATGGCGGTTTCCACCTTTTTGGAAATCGCGATGAAGGTACACATGCCGAGGAAGAACGCCAGCGCCATGTTCTCGATGAACACCGCACGGACGAACAAGCTGATGTAGTGCTCCATTAGTAAGCCTCCTTGTTCGAGACTTGCGGCGCCATCTTGAAGGCAGGCTTCTCGACCTGTTCCTTCTTCCAGGTGCGAATGCCCCAGATGAACAGACCGATCAGGAAGAACGCCGAAGGTGGCAGCAGCAGCAAGCCGTTGGGCTGATACCAACCACCGTCGTTCACAACTGGAATAATGGTGTAACCCATCAGCTTGCCAGCTCCGAACAGTTCGCGAACGATGCCGAGCGCAATGAGCATGGCGCTGTAGCCCAGACCGTTGCCGATACCGTCGAAGAACGACAGCATTGGCGGGTTCTGCATGGCGAAGGCTTCCGCACGTCCCATCACGATACAGTTGGTGATGATCAGACCGACGAACACCGACAACTGCTTGGACAACGAGAAGGCATAGGCCTTGAGGATCTGATCAACCACGATCACCAGCGAGGCGATGATCACCATCTGCACGATCATGCGGATCGAGTTGGGGATCTGACTGCGGATCATCGAGATGAACAGGTTGGAGAACGCCGTGACCAGCGTCAGCGCCACTGACATCACCAGCGCCGTGTTCAGGTTGGACGTGACCGCCAGCGCCGAGCAGATTCCGAGAATCTGCAGGCCAATGGGGTTGTTATTGAAGATCGGATTGAGCAGAACTTCTTTGACAGTGGGTTGCGACATGATCAAGCCTCCCCAGCGCGCAGATTAGCGATAAATGGACCGAAGCCGTTCTCGCCCAACCAGAAGTGCAACAGCGAGTTGACGCCGTTGCTGGTCAGGGTCGCACCGGCCAGGGCATCGACCTGGTGGTCGGCTTTCGGGCTCTGAGGGTCGACACCGCCCTTGACGATCTGCACCGCCAGTTTGCCGTTGTCGTCGTACAGTTCCTTGCCGGGCCACATGCCGCGCCACTTCGGATTGTCGACCTCACCGCCAAGGCCCGGGGTTTCACCGTGCTGGTAGAAGCCGAAGCCGGCAACGGTATTCAGGTCACCCTCGACTGCCATGAAGCCATAGAGCGTCGACCAGAGACCGTAGCCACGAACCGGCAGGATCAGCGTATCGATCTCGCCCTCGCCCTGCCCTTCGACGATATAAACGGTGCTGTAACGCTCGCGACGCTTGATCGAGGCAATATCCTGCTCCCCAGGCAGCGCCTGGGACAGCGCAGGGTCCTTGGCAGCGGCGAGCGGATCGAAGGTCTTGGCTTCGAATTCATCGCTGAACTTGCCGGTTTCCAGATCGACCAGACGGGCGACGATGCGCTCGTTGAACAACTGCTTGACCTGATTACCGGACATGCCCGCCTCGCCCAGACCGGCGATCGCCAGGATGCTGCGCTGCTTGTCCAGCAGACGGTTTTCCTGCTGAGTCGGGCGAAGCGCCACGGCGGCGCCAGCCACGAAGATGGAGCACACCAGGCAGACCAACAGGGCTACCGTCAGCGTGCGAACGGTGGATTCTTTCTGACTAGACATTACGTGCCAGCCTCCGCTTGATATTGGCCTGAATGACGAAATGGTCAATCAGCGGCGCACACAGGTTGGCGAACAGGATCGCCAGCATCATGCCTTCCGGGAAGGCGGGGTTGACCACGCGGATCAGCACGACCATCACACCGATCAGGATGCCGAACACCCACTTGCCGGTATTGGTCATGGAGGCCGACACCGGGTCGGTCGCCATGAAGATCATGCCGAAGGCGAAGCCACCGACGACCATGTGCCAGTACCAGGGCATGCCGAACAGCGGGTTGGTGTCCGAACCGATCAGGTTGAACAGGAAGCTCAGACCGATCATGCCGAGCATCACACCGGAAACGATGCGCCAGGAGGCAATCTTGCTACCGATCAGGATAACGCCGCCGATAAAGATCGCCAGCGTGCTGGTTTCACCGATCGAGCCATGAATGGTACCGACGAAGGCGTCCATCCAGGTGATGCCGTTGTCGATCACGTTTTCGATACCGCCGACGAAGCCGAGGCTCAGCGCAGTTGCGCCGGCATAGCCATCGACCGCAGTCCAGACGCCGTCACCGGACATCTGTGCCGGGTAGGCAAAGAACAGGAACGCCCGCGCAGTCAGCGCCGGGTTCAGGAAGTTCTTGCCGGTACCACCGAAGATTTCCTTGCCGATTACCACGCCGAAGCTGATACCCAGCGCGACCTGCCACAGCGGAATGCTCGGCGGCAGGATCAGGGCAAACAGCACGGATGTAACGAAGAAGCCCTCGTTGACCTCGTGCTTGCGGATCGAAGCGAACAGCACTTCCCAGAACCCACCGACGATGAAGGTCACCGCGTAGATCGGAAGGAAGTAGGCTGCGCCCTGGATGAAGTTATCCCAGAGACTGTTCGGATCGAAGCCCGCCAGTGCGCCGATCAGACCGAAGCGCCAGCCTTCTTGAGCTGCGAGCAGATCAGGGCTCTGCGCGAAGATCAGGTTGGCCTGGTAGCCGGTGTTCCACATGCCGAAGAACATCGCCGGGAAGGTACACATCCAGACGGTGATCATCATGCGCTTGAGGTCGATGCCGTCGCGCACGTGGGCCGTGGTCTTGGTGACGCTGCCGGGACGATAGAGGAAAGTGTCGGCCGCTTCGTAAAGCGCGTACCACTTCTCGTACTTGCCGCCTTTTTCGAAATGATGCTCGATCTTGTCGAGGAATGCGCGAATGCCCATGCCTTAACCCTCCTTCTCGATGCGGGTCAGATTGTCCCGCAGGATCGGGCCGTATTCGTATTTCCCGGCACAGACATAGCTGCACAGCGCCAGATCTTCTTCATCCAGCTCCAGGCAACCGAGTTTCTGCGCCACTTCGGTGTCACCCACGATCAGTGCACGCAGCAACTGGGTCGGCAGGACGTCCAGCGGCATGACCTCTTCGTAGTTACCTACCGGCACCATCGCCCGTGGGCTGCCGTTGGTGGAGGTAGAGAAGGCGAACTTCTTGCCGGCCATCAGCTTGGAGATATAGATGTTGAGGATCGAATGCTTGTCGACGCCCGGGCGCATGTAATGGAGCATTTCGCGCTCCTTGCCCTCACGCAGGCAGGAAACCTGCTGGTGGTAGCGACCAAGGTAGGCGAACGCACCATGGGCGGTACGACCACCCAGCAGCGAGCCGGAAACGACGCGATTGGCTCCGGGTTGCAACTCACCAGCGGTCAGTTCGTCGAGGTTGGCACCGAGACGGGCACGTACCAGACGTGGCTGCTCGACCACCGGGCCGGCCAGTGCGACAACGCGCTCCACCGACAAACGCCCACTGGTGAACAGCTTGCCCACGGCAATCACGTCCTGATAACCGATGGTCCAGACGCTTTTGCTGGCGCTTACCGGGTCAAGGAAATGGATGTGGGTACCAGCCAGCCCGGCAGGATGCGGACCGTTGAAGCTTTCGACCTGAACCTTGGCCAGGGACTCGCCTGGCAACGAGGCATTTGGCGCCTTGCACAGGAACACCTTGGCCAGATTAGTCAGGACCTTGAGTCCGGCTTCAAAGGCTTCAGGCTGTTCAGCGATGATGATCGCCGGATCGGCTGCCAGCGGATGCGTGTCGATCGCGGTCACGAAAATCGAGGCAGGCGTGGCATCGACGGCCGGCACCTTGCTGAACGGGCGCGTGCGCAGCGCGGTCCACAGGCCTGACTGCTGCAGGTTTTCACGCACCTGCTCGCCGCTCAGACCATCCAGCTGGGCTGGCGAATAGCTCGTGAAGGTGACCTCTTCATCGCCCTCGAGGTCGATGACCACCGATTGCAGCACGCGCTTTTCGCCGCGGTGAACTGCACTGACGACACCGGCGCCGGGCGCGGTGTAATGCACGCCTTCGGACTTCTTGTCGGAAAAAAGGATCTGCCCCAGCTTAACCCGATCACCGACCTGAACAGCCATGGTTGGCTTCATGGTCGGATAGTCGAAGCCGACGACGGCGACGCTGCGCACGGGCCTGCCGGCCTCGATACGCTGCGCCGGCGCACCGGCTATGGGCAAATCAAGCCCTCGTTTTATATTGATCATCGGTTTGCCTAACCACTGATTTTAGAAAGCTTTTTTTGCAGGCCCAGCGGCATGGCGCAAAGTAGGATTGCGCCGCGCGCGCCAATACGTTATTGACGCGACACCATGTCGCGGACCCAGGTAAAAAATCCGCCCGATTATAGAGGTCGCGGACCTTGACTGACCACCCAAGCATTGCGGATTTTTGACTCGAAACAAGAGAAGCAAAATTAGCGGCGCACGAAATCGAGCCCACCGCTCGGCCGCTCAACCCCGGCAGCTCGCGCTATTACTTACCGCCCAGAAAAGCGAAACGGGAGCCGAGGCTCCCGTTTCGATTTCACCGTCCGCAGCGTTTAGCGCGGGAAGGCTGGCGGGTTAACCCCTGCCATGTCTTCCATCACCCGCACGACCTGACAGCTGTAGCCGAACTCGTTGTCGTACCAGACGTAAAGCACGACACGGTTGTCGTTGCAAATGGTCGCTTCGGCATCCACCACGCCGGCATGGCGCGATCCGACGAAATCAGTGGATACAACTTCCTGCGAGTTGACGAAGTCGATCTGTTTCTGCAGATCCGAGTGCATGGCCATCTGGCGCAGGTACTCGTTGATCTCTTCGCGACTGGTGGCCTTCTCCAGGTTCAGGTTGAGAATTGCCATGGACACGTTCGGCGTAGGGACGCGGATCGCGTTGCCAGTCAGCTTGCCTTTGAGCACCGGCAGCGCCTTGGCTGCAGCGGTGGCGGCACCCGTTTCGGTGATCACCATGTTCAGCGCAGCGCTGCGACCACGACGACTGCCCTTGTGGAAGTTGTCGATCAGGTTCTGGTCGTTGGTGTACGAATGCACCGTTTCCACGTGACCGTTGACGATGCCGTACTGATCGTTCACCGCCTTGAGCACCGGCACGATGGCGTTGGTTGTGCAGGATGCAGCGGAGATGATCTTGTCATCGGCGGTGATGTCGCCATGGTTGATGCCATGCACGATGTTCTTCAGCTCACCCTTGCCCGGCGCGGTCAATACGACGCGAGCAACACCCGGGCACTTGAGGTGCTGACCCAGGCCTTCGGCGTCACGCCACTTGCCAGTGTTGTCGACCAGCAGCGCGTTCTCGATGCCGTACTGGGTGTAATCCACCGAGGACGGATCGTTGGAGTAGATCACCTGGATCAGGTTGCCGTTGGCGGTGATGGTGCTGTTCTCTTCGTCGATGGTGATGGTGCCATCGAAAGGACCATGCACCGAGTCGCGACGCAGCAGGCTGGCACGCTTGACCAGATCGTTGTCCGCGCCCTTGCGCACGACGATGGCGCGCAGGCGCAGGCCGTCGCCACCACCGGTTTTCTCGATCAGGATACGCGCCAGCAGACGGCCGATACGGCCGAAACCGTAGAGAACCACGTCAGTGCCCTTGTGACCAGCTGCAGCGTGACGCTTGTCGGCCACCTCAGCCAGCTCTTCACGGACGAACTGCTCGAGATTGCGACCGTTGCCCGCTTCCTTGTACTTGGCGACCAGCTTGCCCAGGTCCACCGAAGCGGCGCCCAGGTTCATTTCGCTCATCGTCTTGAGGATCTGGAAGGTGTCGTGCACCGACAGCTCGGTTTCGTCGGCGATGCGGTGACGGGCGAAACGGTGTGCCTTGAGGATGGCGATCACCGAACGATTGATCAGGCCACGGCCGTAGATCGAAGTCACCACGTTATTGTTGCGATACAGCTGACCAATCAGCGGAATCATCGCTTCGGCGAGCGCTTCGCGGTCAATCCATTCACCAAGACACTGGTCGGGCTTCTGAGTCACGGGCAGTTCCTTCCAACATGTAGGGGCTGAGAAAAGGGGCTACATTATGACGGCGCACCCTAGCGCCGGCAATCTGCAGCGGACGAAACACTGACAGCCAACCGCCTCGATAGTTACAATCCCGGCGGCCTATTTTTTGATCGGAGCCACGCCCACTCGTGTCCGTCTTGCGCCTTCCCCCCCTGCCTGCCGCCAGCGGCAAGCAACATTGGGGCAATCTTCCAGGAGCTGCGCTAAGCCTGGCGATTGCCGAAGCAGCCAGCAACGCCAAACGCTTCACGCTCCTGCTCACTGCCGACAGCCAAAGCGCCGAGCGCCTGCAGGAAGAACTCGCCTTCTTCGCGCCACAGCTGGCGGTATTGCATTTTCCTGACTGGGAAACGCTGCCCTACGACATCTTCTCGCCGCACCAGGACATCGTCTCCCAGCGCATTGCCGCCCTCTACCAGCTACCGGAGCTGAGCCACGGCGTGCTGGTAGTGCCGATCACCACCGCCCTACACAGGCTGGCGCCAAAGCGCTTCCTGCTGGGTTCGAGCCTGGTGCTGGACGTCGGGCAGAAGCTGGATGTGGAGCAGATGCGCCTGCGCCTGGAAGCAGCCGGCTATCGCTGCGTGGACACCGTGTACGAGCACGGCGAGTTCGCCGTGCGCGGCGCGTTGATCGACCTGTTCCCCATGGGCAGCCCCCTGCCCTACCGCATCGACCTGTTCGATGACGAGATCGAGACACTGCGCACCTTCGATCCGGAGAACCAGCGCTCGATCGACAAGGTCGAGTCGATCCGCCTGTTGCCAGCACGCGAGTTCCCCCTGAAGAAGGAGGCAGTCACCGGCTTCCGCGCGCGTTTCCGCGAGCGTTTCGACGTCGACTTCCGCCGCTGCCCGATCTACCAGGACCTCTCTACCGGCATCACCCCAGCGGGCATCGAGTATTACCTACCGCTGTTCTACGAAGAAACCGCGACGCTTTTCGACTACCTGCCTGAAGACAGCCAGGTGTTCTCCCTGCCCGGCATCGAGCAGGCCGCCGAGCAGTTCTGGAGCGACGTTCGCAATCGCTACGAAGAACGCCGCGTCGACCCCGAGCGACCGCTGCTGCCGCCGGCCGAACTGTTCATGCCGGTGGAGGATTGCTTCGCTCGGCTCAAGCTCTGGCCGCGTGTGGTCGCCAGCCAACAGGATGTCGAGCCTGGCATCGGCCGCGAACGCTTCACCGCGCAGGCCCTGCCGGAACTGGCAATCGAGGCCAAGGCGAGCGAACCGCTGGGCAAGCTGCGACGCTTCCTCGACGAATATGCCGGGCGTGTGCTGTTTACTGCCGAATCAGCCGGCCGCCGCGAAGTATTGCTCGAGCTGCTCGCCCGTCTGAAGCTGCGCCCGCAAGAAGTCGAAGGCTGGGAGGAATTCCTCGCCAGCCAGGAGCGCCTGGCGATCACCATCGCCCCGCTCGACGAAGGCCTGCAACTGGACGACGTCGCACTGGTTGCGGAAAGCCCGCTGTTCGGTCAGCGCGTCATGCAGCGCCGGCGACGCGAGAAGAGTCGCGACGGTGGCGAGAACGTCATCAAGAACCTCACCGAGCTGCGCGAAGGCTCGCCGGTGGTGCACATCGATCACGGTGTCGGTCGCTACCAGGGCCTGGTCACCCTGGAGATCGAAGGCCAGGCGCAGGAATTCCTGCTGCTGCAGTACGCCGAGGACGCCAAGCTCTACGTACCGGTCGCCAGCCTGCACCTGATCGCCCGCTATACAGGCAGCGACGACGCGCTCGCGCCACTGCACCGGCTCGGCTCGGAAACCTGGCAGAAAGCCAAGCGTAAGGCGGCCGAGCAGGTCCGCGATGTCGCGGCCGAGCTGCTGGATATTTACGCCCGCCGCGCCGCACGCGAGGGTTATGCCTTCAAGGACCCGCAGGTCGACTACGAAACGTTCGCCGCAGGCTTTCCGTTCGAAGAAACGCCCGATCAGCAGGCCGCCATCGACGCGGTACGCGAGGACCTGCTGTCGGCCAAGCCGATGGATCGTCTGGTCTGTGGTGACGTCGGCTTTGGCAAGACCGAGGTAGCCATGCGTGCCGCCTTCATCGCCGTCCATGGCGGCCGGCAGGTTGGCGTACTGGTGCCGACCACCCTGCTCGCTCAGCAGCACTACAACAGCTTCCGCGACCGCTTCGCCGACTGGCCGGTGCGGGTCGAGGTGATGAGCCGCTTCAAGTCCGCCAAGGAAGTGCAGAACGCTATCGCCGAGCTTGCCGAGGGCAAGATCGACATTCTCATCGGCACCCACAAGCTGCTGCAGGATGACGTCAAGTTCAGCAACCTGGGCCTGGTCATCATCGATGAGGAACACCGTTTCGGCGTGCGTCAGAAGGAACAGCTCAAGGCGCTGCGCAGCGAGGTGGACATTCTCACGCTGACCGCCACGCCGATTCCACGCACGCTGAACATGTCCATCGCCGGCATGCGCGACCTGTCGATCATCGCCACGCCGCCGGCGCGCCGGCTGTCGGTTCGCACCTTCGTCATGGAACAGCAGAACACCGTGATCAAGGAGGCGCTGCTGCGCGAGCTGTTGCGCGGCGGCCAGGTCTATTACCTGCACAACGATGTGAAGACCATCGAGAAATGCGCCGCCGACCTGCAGGCACTGGTGCCGGAGGCACGCGTCGCGATCGGCCACGGGCAAATGCGCGAGCGTGACCTCGAACAGGTCATGAGCGACTTCTACCACAAGCGTTTCAACGTGCTGGTGGCCTCGACCATTATCGAAACCGGCATCGACGTGCCCAGCGCCAACACCATCATCATCGAGCGCGCCGACAAGTTCGGCCTGGCGCAGCTGCACCAGCTGCGTGGCCGGGTAGGCCGTAGCCACCACCAAGCCTATGCCTATCTGCTGACCCCGACCCGCAAGGCAATGACCGATGACGCGCAGAAGCGCCTGGAAGCCATCGCCAATGCCCAGGACCTCGGTGCAGGCTTTGTCCTCGCCACCCACGACCTGGAAATCCGCGGCGCCGGCGAGCTGCTCGGCGAGGGTCAGAGCGGGCAGATCCAGGCGGTTGGCTTCACCCTTTATATGGAAATGCTCGAGCGCGCGGTCAAGGCGATCCGCAAGGGCGAGCAGCCGAATCTGGAGCAGCCGCTCGGCGGCGGGCCGGAAATCAACCTGCGCCTGGCAGCCCTGATCCCGGAAGACTACCTGCCGGATGTGCATGCCCGCCTGATCCTCTACAAGCGCATTGCCAATGCGGCCGACGAAGACGGGCTGAAAGAACTGCAGGTGGAGATGATCGACCGCTTCGGCCTGCTACCGGAACCGACGAAGAACCTGGTGCGCCTGACGCTGCTCAAGCTGCAGGCGGAAAAGCTCGGCATTACCAAGATCGACGCAGGCCCGCAGGGTGGGCGCATCGAGTTCTCGGCCGACACCTCGGTCGACCCGATGGTGCTGATCAAGCTGATCCAGAGTCAGCCGAATCGCTACAAGTTCGAAGGCGCCACGCTGTTCAAATTCCAGGTGCCGATGGAACGCCCGGAGGAACGCTTCAATACGCTGGAAGCGCTGCTCGAGCGGCTGGCGCCCAATGAGCAAGGATCGTAGATGCCACTTCGCTATCTGGTCTTGCTGCTGACGCTGCTGGCGCCTCAGGCTCACGCCGAGGCGCTATATCGCGTCGAGCTGATCCTGTTTCGCCACGCCCCGCCACTGGAAGCCAGCCAGCACGCGCCCTACGACTGGGCCGATAGTGCGCAGGTGCTGGACAGGCGCGCCGAACGCCAACCAACCCTCGAGCATGTCGCCGCCAGGCTTACGCCGGACCAGGGCTACCAGGTACTGTTGCAACGGGCCTGGCAGCAAGCAGTCAGCGAAGATGCGCCGACCATTGCACTGCACCAGGGGCAACGCCATTTCGAGCACTACCCGATTCAGGGTCTGCTGAGGGTCAGACCCGGGCGCTATATGCAGACCGACATGACCTTCTGGGTGAACCGCTTCGGCGAGTACGGCCAACTGCTCACCAGCGAGCGCCTGACGCAGCGGGTTCGCCTGATCCCTGGCCGGCTGACCTACATCGACCATGACAGCCTCGGGCTGCTTATCGAAATGAAGCCACTATGAGCACTTCGCACCGATATCCGGCCCACAGTAGGCTGACCTGCCTTGCCGCATCCCGACACAGAGGACCTGGCAGATGAGCCCTCCGCTGGCGCCTCGCGACGAACGACTGATCGACGATCTGCCGCCCGTACCGCTGCTCAGTCTCGGCAGTCATCTGGCAATCAACTACCAGCCGGGCAACCAGCGCATGGTCAGCGACCATCAGCATCGCGCCGGCCTGTCGTTCCTCTACGGGGAGGCATGTATTCATGGCAAACGCGACGGCGAACGTGTCCGTCATCTGGTCGGCAACGAGCTGCAGCTGATCGCACGCCACCCTCAGGCCGAACAGGCACTGCGCAGACAACTTGAACAACTGGGCTTCCGGCCGGCGCTGCGCCAGAGCCTGGCGCTGCCGAAGGAGTCGGCGGAGATGTTCCAGCTGCCCGGCGAAGATGCCTGGCTCAGGTTCGTTCAGGAGCAACTGCCCGAACTGCGCCGAGAAGGCTGGCAGATCGATATCCATCCCGGCTTCGCCTACGACCTGACCGCCATCGACAGCTGGTACGCGCAGATTGACGAGTCAGCTGATGACGACTGGTTCGATCTCGATCTCGGCATCATCGTCAACGGGCAGCGCATCGGCATGCTGCCGGTCCTGTTGCGGCTGATCCGCCAGAACCCTCAACTGCTCAGCCCTCGCGCCATCGCGCTGCGTAGCGATGAGGAGCAGCTGCGCGTGCAACTGGACCGGCCGGGACAACACGACAAGCAGGCGCTGCAGGTGACGCTGCCGCTGGGGCGCATCAAGCCGATTCTGGCGACCCTCGGTGAACTCTACATGCGCGAACAGATGGATGGGCCATCGCTGCGTATGAGCAAGGCCGACGGCGCGCGCCTGGCTGGGCTCGACAGCCTGGCACCGCAATGGAAAGGCGGTGAACGACTGCGTGAGTTCGCCGGGCGCCTGCGCAACCCTGACATCAAGGCCTGCCCGCCCCCAACCGGGCTCGCTGGCAAACTGCGGCCCTACCAGCAGCAGGGCCTGGTCTGGATGCAGACGCTGCGTGAGCTGGGCGCAGGCGGCATCCTCGGCGACGACATGGGGCTGGGCAAGACACTGCAGAGCCTCGCCCACATCCTCGCCGAAAAGCAGGCAGGACGGCTCGATCGTCCGGCGCTGGTGGTGATGCCGACCAGCCTGATTCCCAACTGGCAGGACGAGGCCAGCCGTTTCGCCCCGCAGCTACGGGTATTGACGCTCAAGGGCAGCACCCGGCAGAAACACTTCGGCGAACTTGGCGAGCACGATCTGCTGCTGACCAGCTATGCGCTGCTGACGCGCGACATAGCCGCACTGCGTGAGCAGCCGCTGCACCTACTCATTCTCGATGAGGCGCAGCACATCAAGAATCCGTCCGGCAAAGCGGCCCAGGCCGTACGCGAAATGCAGACCCGACAGCGCCTGTGCCTGACCGGCACACCGCTGGAGAATCACCTCGGCGAGCTCTGGTCGCTATTCCACTTCCTCATGCCCGGGTGGCTTGGAGACGCCAAAAGCTTCACCCAGGAGTACCGCAACCCGATCGAAAAACACGGCGACGATGCACGACTGGCGCATCTGCGCGCTCGCATTCGGCCGTTCCTGCTGCGGCGCACCAAGGAACAGGTAGCCACTGAGCTGCCGGCCAAGAACGAGTTCGTCCACTGGGTCGAACTGAATGACGTCCAGCGCGAGGTCTACGAGACCTTGCGGCTGGCAATGGATCGCAAGGTGCGCGACGAGATCGAGCGCAAGGGACTCGCGCGCAGCCAGATGGTCATCCTTGAGGCGCTGCTCAAGCTGCGTCAGGTCTGCTGCGACCTGCGCCTGCTGAAGGGTGAGTCGGCACGAGCCGCACGCGGCAGCAGCTCCGGCAAGCTCGACAGCCTGCTGGAGATGCTCGACGAGCTGATGAGCGAAGGCCGACGGGTGCTGCTGTTTTCCCAGTTCACCTCGATGCTGGCGTTGATCGAGCAGGCGCTGCACAAGCGCGGCATCGAGTACGTCAAGCTGACGGGTGAGACCGATGATCGACGCACGCCGGTCGAGCGCTTCCAGGCCGGCGAAGTGCCGCTGTTCCTGATCAGCCTGAAGGCCGGTGGCACCGGGCTCAATCTGACGGCGGCGGATACGGTGATCCACTACGATCCCTGGTGGAATCCCGCTGCGGAGAACCAGGCGACCGACCGCGCCTATCGCATCGGCCAGGACAAGCCGGTCTTCGTCTATCGTCTTATTAGCCGCGGCACCGTCGAGGAGCGCATCCGCGAGTTGCAGGCGCGCAAGGCCGAACTCGCGGCCGGTGTGCTCGAAGGTGCAGTCGACGGCAGCTTGCAGCTTGGCGAACGCGACATCGACGCCCTGTTCGCACCGCTACCCTGACGCTATGGCGGCATGCAAACTTGTGACACCGGCGAGTGCAGCAGTTTGCGCTTTGCCAGATCATCGCCACCTCGCTTACGTTTCCGTCCCGAGGCGCCCCGCCGCCTCCACGATCACTGGCATCGGTTACAAAAGGAACCGCACCATGAGTCTCTACGAGATCGCCTTTTCCGGCCAACTGCTCCCGGGCGCCAAGCTCGAGCAGGTCGAGGCCAACCTGACCAAGCTGTTCCAGGCCGACGCCCAGCGTATCGCGCTGCTGTTCTCCGGCCGGCGCATCGTGATCAAGCAGAATCTGGACTTCGCCGCGGCCGAAAAATATCGCCAGGCGATGGAGCGTGCCGGCGCGCAGGTAGAACTCAAACCGCTGCCCGTCGATGTGGAGGAAATCGAACTGGCGCCGCCTCCGGCATCGACGGCGACCAGCACGGCCAGCACCGAGAGCAGCGCAGGAAAAACGAGCGACGCCCCGGCCACACTCAAGGTGACGCCGCGTGACGAATACATGGCAGCCTTCGCCGACGTCGAGGCACCGGACTTCGGTATTGCGCCGATCGGCGTCGACCTGCAGGACGTCCGGCCCGAGCCAGAGGCGCCGCGCGTGGACCTTTCTCAGTTCAGCCTTGCCCCGGTGGGCAGCGACATGGGCGAAAAGCCGCGCGACACCACCGCCGTGGTGCCGGATATATCGCATCTGAAGCTGCAGGACTGACGGGCACACGTTCGGGAGTGAGCGCCGCAGAGACTCCTCAGGCGCTCAGCTTCAGACCAACCAGCCCAGCCAGCAACAGCAGCACGCTCACCAGCCGCGCGGGCGAGGCGCTTTCGCCGAAGATGAGAATGCCCAGCAGCACGGTACCCAATGCGCCGATACCGACCCAGATGCCGTAGGCGGTGCCCACCGGCAGAACCTGCATGGCACGCGCGAGCAGGAAAAAGCTGCCAGCCATGGCCGCTATGGTGAGCACACTGGGTAGCGGGCGGGTGAAGCCTTCGGAAGCCTTGAGGCCAATGGCCCAACCCACTTCCAGAAGGCCGGCTACGATCAGCATGATCCAGGCCGAATGCATGACGATGACTCCATCAACTGCAGGGTCGTCCCCGCACGAGTCGACATGCCAGCGGGTCGTCCCGCGGCGGACGCGACCCTAGCACAGCGGCGCACTGTTTTGGACCACTCGCAGCGCCCGTCGATCGCAGGTTTACTGATTGCTGAACGGAGATCGATGTTGGTCCCATGCTCCAGCGTGGAACCATCAGCAGCTCCCGTGTCCGCGCCGGAGCGTGGGTATGGTCATCAAAGATGTAGCCGATGCGGTCCCATCGCGAATGCCACGCGGTGGATGGGTGAAGCGTCATCCACCCTACGAACCACCCCGTAGGGTGGAAAACTGCGAAGCATTTTCCACCTTGGATAGCGGACAGATGAGCCCCTGCCTACGCCACCTCATGCCCGCGGGCCGCTTCGCTCAGGTAGAACCAGGCGGGGCGGTCCAGCGCTAATTCAGCGCCCAGCAGCGCCTCCTCGATCCGTCCCCAGCGCAGGCTGCCGAGGATCGGCAACGGGCGGCCGGGCAATTCCCGAAGCCAGGCCAGCGCCACCTGATTGGCCGTTGCGCCCAGCTCGGCGGCGACCTCACTGAGTGCGCTGCACAAGCGCTCACCGAAGCGTCCTCCGCCCATGGGCGACCAGGCCAGTACCTGCAGGCCGGCAGCCTGCAGCGCATGCAGGCTGCCATCCCATACCCAGTGCTGGGCCTGCAGCGAGAGCTCGATCTGGTTGCAGCGCAGCGGCACGCGTTGCGCCAATGCCTGGCAATGCAACACCTCGGCGTTTGACAGCCCTACCCAGCCGACCTTGCCGCTGGCGATCAGGTCGTTCAGCGTGTCCGCCACCTCGTCGACCTGCAACAGCGGGTCCGGCCGGTGCAGCAGAAAACCGTCGAGCCGCTCGACACCCAGACGCGCCAGGCTGCCGTCCACCGCCTCGCGCAGATAACGGGCACTGGTGTCGTAGTGCTTGACCTGCCAGCGCGAGCAATCCTGCTCCGCCGGCACGATATCGACCTTGCCGATGATCTGCAGACGCTGGCGCAGCCCCGGCGCCAGGCGCAGCGCCGCGCCGAAGTGCGCCTCGCAGCGCCCGCCAGCATAGAGATCGGCATGGTCGAAACCGTTCAGCCCGCGCTCGACACAGCGTTCGATGAACGCCAGCAGTGCCTGGGGTTCACCCAGCTCGGGGTATTCCAGCAGGCGCATCATGCCCAGCAACAGCGGCTGGGCGAGCACGGGCGACGCCATGGCACGGCTCCGTCAGAAGATGTAATCGGTGGTCAGGAAGCTCGACTGGCGGTCACGAATGATCTGGTCGACCAGTTGCTTGTTGGCCTCGTTGAAGCGGGTCGCCACCAGAGTGCGGATGGAGAACACGCGCAGGGCGTCATGTACCGACAGCGTGCCTTCGGCGGAATTCTTGCGACCATTGAACGGATAGCTGTCCGGTCCGCGCTGGCACTGGGCGTTGATGTTGATGCGGCCGACCTGGTTGACGAAAGCATCGACCAGCTCGCCGACCTGCGCCGGGTCGTTGCCGAAGATCGACAGCTGCTGGCCGTAGTCGGAGGCGGTGACGTAGTCGATCACCTCCTGCAGCTCGCGATACGGCACCACCGGCACCAGCGGACCGAACTGCTCTTCGTGGTAGACACGCATGGACGAATCCACCGGGCTCAGCACGGCCGGCTGGAAGAAGGTCTGGTGCGACTCGCCACCGCCGGCGTTGATCACCCGCGCGCCCTTGGCCACGGCGTCTTCCAGCACCGCATGCAGGTAATCGGTCTTGCCCGGCTCCGGCAGCGGCGTCAGCGCCACGCCCGGCTCCCAGGGCATGCCCGGCTTGAGGGCGTTGACCCGCGCAGCAAGGCGTTCGAGGAAGCCATCGAGCACCGCCTCATGCACGAAGAGAATCTTCAGCGCAGTGCAGCGCTGGCCATTGAACGACAGCGCGCCGGTCACCGCCTCTTCCACCGCATTGTCCAGATCGACCTGCGGCAGGACGATGCCCGGATTCTTCGCGTCCAGCCCCAGCGCGGCGCGCAGGCGGTGCGGGCGCGGGTGAAGTTTCTTCAGATCGGCGGCGCCCTTGTGCGTGCCGATAAAGGCGAACACGTCGATCTTGCCGCTGGCCATCAGTGCGCTGACCGTCTCGCGACCACGGCCGTAGATGACGTTGATGACGCCGGCCGGGAAGCTGTCGCGGAAGGCTTCGAGCAGCGGATGTACCAACAGCACGCCGAACTTGGCCGGTTTGAACACCACCGTGTTGCCCATGATCAGCGCCGGGATCAGCGTGGTGAAGGTTTCGTTGAGTGGATAGTTGTACGGCCCCATGCACAGCGCCACGCCCATCGGCACCCGACGGATCTGCCCCAACGTACCCTGCTCCAGTTCGAAGCGGCTGGAGCTACGGTCCAGCTCCTTCAGTGCGTGAATGGTGTCGACGATGTAATCGCAGGTGCGATCGAACTCCTTCTCGGAGTCCTTGAGGTTCTTGCCGATCTCCCACATCAGCAGCTTGACCACCGCGTCGCGCTGTTCGCGCATGCGCGCCAGAAAGCTCTCGACATGGGCAATGCGCTCGGCCACGCGCATGGTCGGCCAGGCACCGCGACCGTAGTCATAGGCGGCGACAGCGGCGTCCAGCGCACGCAGCGCGGCGTCGGCATCCAGCAGCGGCGTACTGCCCAGGACTACCTGGCGCTCGCTGCCGTCCGCCTCACGCAGGAACACCGGGCTGCGTACCTCGGCCAAAGGACCGTCCCAGTTCATCAGCTCGCCATCGACCAGATAATCGCGCTGCGTAACCGGTGCATCCGGACGATAGGCTTCGGGAATCTCATCCAGACGGGGGAAAAGCTCGGAAAGCGGGCGCGCGTTGCTCATGCAACCTCCAGGTAGCGAGAAGATGGTGAAAGAGGCGGCGGCCCTTCGCCCGCCGCAGGGGATGGGACTGTTACAGCTCGCGCTGCTCGGCACGCTCGGCGCGCAGGTCGAAGTCACGTGGCAGCTCGGCCGCCGGCGCACTGTCCAGCGCCTGCAGGGCCTGGCGCGTGGCGCTTTCGATGGCGGCCCAGTCGCCGGCACGCACGGCCTTGGCATCGACCATCCAGGTGCCGCCGACACACATCACATTGGTCAGGGCGAGGTAGTCCCGCGCGTTGCGCGCATTGACGCCACCGGTCGGGCAGAAGCGGATGTCACCGAACGGCCCGCCCAGCGCCTTGAGTGCTGCCACGCCGCCGCAGATCTCGGCGGGGAACAGCTTGAAGCGGCGATAGCCCATGGCGTAGCCGAGCATGATTTCCGAAGCACTGGCGACGCCCGGCAGCAGCGGCAGCGGCCCTTGCAACGCGGCCTCGAGCAGCGCCGGGGTGCTGCCGGGCGAGACGATGAACTGCGCCCCGGCGGCCTCGGCCTGCTCCAGCATGTTGGCGTCGAGCACGGTGCCGGCGCCGACCATCAGCTCCGGGCGCTGCTCGCGCAGCAGGCGAATCGCGCCAAGGCCCAGCGCCGAACGCAGGGTGATTTCCAGCACGCGCAGGCCGCCGGCGGCCAGAGCATCGGCCAGCGGCAGGATGTCCGCCTCACGTTCGATGGTGATCACCGGCAGGATGCGCGCGGCGCTGCACCACTGGTCGATCAGGGCGATCTTGTCGGTCATGGCGTCGACGCTGGTTTGGATAGATGTCATGGAAAATTCCTTGCGGCCTCAGGGGCACCAGTAGATTTCGAGGGGACGGGCGAGGAAGGCGCGAATCGGCATCGCTTCGTAGGGCTCGCCAGCCAAGGCCTGATTGAGCGTGGCCAGCTTGCCGCGACCATGCAGGGCGAGCAGCGTCAGCCGCGCGCTGGCCAGCAGCGCCAGGGTCATGCTCAGGCGCTGGCGCGGCACAGTCGGCGCCTGCATCGGCAGGCAGCGCCGCGTGCCACGCGGGTCGAGCGCCTGCTGCAGATTCGGGCTGTCGGGGAACAGCGAGGCGGTGTGGCCGTCTTCACCCATGCCCAGCACCAGCACGTCGATTGGCGGCAGTTCAGCCAATACGGCATCGGCACGATCAGCGGCCTGCTCGAGGCTTGTCGCGCTCTGGTAGAGGCCGACCAGGCGCGCCGCGGCGGCCGGCCCCTGCAGCAGGTGGCGACGCAGCAGGCCTTCATTGCTGTCGGGATGGCTGACCGGCACCCAGCGCTCGTCGGCGAGGCTGACGGTGACCTTGGCCCAGTCCAGTTCCTGCTGCGCGAGGCGCTCGAAGAAGGCGATCGGGCTGCGGCCGCCGGAAAGCACCAGCGTCGCCGCGCCACGTTCGGCAATCGCGCTGCGCAGGGCGTTGCTCACGGTCAGCGCCAGTTCGCCGGCCAGCTGCTCGGCGTCACCAAGGCTGAAACCCAGGGTCTGCACCGGCAGATCGAGATTAGAGATCGTCATACCAACTCCTGCCATCACGGCTGATCAGGGCAATCGAAGCAGCCGGTCCCCAGCTGCCTGCTGCGTACGGTTTGGGTGGGGCGCCGACGCGCTGCCAGCCGTCGATCAGCTGGTCGCACCACTTCCAGGCGTATTCGATTTCGTCCTTGCGCACGAAGAGGTTCTGGTTGCCCTTCATCACTTCCAGCAACAGCCGCTCGTAGGCGTCGGGGATGCGCGGGCTCTTGTAGGTTTCCGAGAAATTCAGCTGCAACGGGCCGCTGCGCAGCTGCATGCCCTTGTCCAGGCCCTGGTCCTTGGTCATCACCAGCAGCGAGATGCCCTCCTGCGGCTGCAGGCGGATGATCAGTTTGTTGCCGATAAGCTGGCGCTGTTCCGGGGCGAAGATGTAGTGCGGCGGCGCCTTGAAGTGGATAACGATCTGCGAGAGCTTCTGCGGCATTCGCTTGCCGGTACGCAGGTAGAACGGCACGCCCGCCCAGCGCCAGTTACAGATTTCCGCCCGCAGCGCGACGAAGGTTTCGGTGTCGCTCTGGGTGTTGGAGTTTTCTTCCTCCAGATAGCCCGGTACGTGGCGGCCGAGGATGCTGCCGGCGACGTACTGGCCGCGCACCAGCTGCTGGCCGAGCTGTTCCGGTGCAATCGGCGCCAGCGCCTTGAGCACCTTGACCTTCTCGTCGCGGATGCTGTCGGCCGAGAGGTCGCTGGGCGGGTCCATGGCGATCAGGCAGAGCAGCTGCAGCAGGTGATTCTGAATCATGTCGCGCAACTGGCCGGCCTGATCGAAGTAGCCCCAGCGGCCTTCGATACCGACGGTTTCGGCAACGGTGATCTCCACGTGGGAGATGTGGTTCTGGTTCCACTGGGTTTCGAACAAGCTGTTGGCGAAACGCAGGGCGATCAGGTTCTGCACCGTGTCCTTGCCCAGGTAATGGTCGATGCGATAGGTGCGGTCTTCCGGGAAGAAGCGCGCCACCGCGTCGTTCACTTCGCGGGACGACTCCAGGTCGTGGCCGATGGGCTTTTCCAGCACTACGCGGGTGCGCTCGGCCAGGCCCGCCTCGGCCAGCCCGGCGCAGATCGCACCGTAGACAGATGCAGGCGTGGCAAAGAAGGCGACGATGCTATCCGCGTTGCCGGCCTTGTCCGCCAGCGCGGCAAAATCCTCGGCGCGGCGGAAATCCATGCTCAGGTAGTCCAGGCGCGCCATGAAGCGCTGCAGCACGGCTTCATCGAGGTCGCGTTCGCCGACATGGCGGCGCAGATGTTCTTCGATCATCGCCAGATGGCTTGCCGCCTCGCCGCTCTCACGAGCCAGCGCGAGCAGACGCGTTTCGGTTGGCAGCAGACCGGCGCGATCGAGCTGATAGAGCGCGGGGAACAGCTTGCGCAGGGCCAGATCACCGAGGGCGCCGAACAGCGCCAGGGTGCAGGGTTCGACAGATAGTGGCGTCATGATGTTTGTTCTTCTACTAAAACTGCACTATGAATACACGGCGATGCCCTGTTATTCAAGTTCAATGTAGTAATAAAAACAACATTTACTGCAAAACAAGATTCCTATGGTCGCTCCGCATCTCGCTCAGTAGCATAGGCCACCCCTTTGGCAAGCCGCATCAGGACCGACATGGACCGCGTACACAACCTGCTCGAGCAGATCCAGCGCCGCATCGAAGACCTCAACAAGGCCGAGCGCAAGGTCGCCGAGGTGATCCTGCGCAATCCGCAGCAGGCGACCCGCTTCAGCATCGCCACCCTGGCGCAGACCGCGCAGGTCAGCGAACCGACAGTGAATCGCTTCTGTCGCTCGTTCGGCGTCAGCGGCTATCCGGAACTGAAGATGCAACTGGCGCAGAGCCTGGCCAGCGGCGCCGCCTACGTCAGCCAGGCAGTGGAGCCCGACGACGGCCCGGCGGAATACACGCGCAAGATTTTCGGCTCGGCCATCGCCTCGCTGGACAGCGCCTGCCAGAGCCTCGATCCGCAGCTGGTCAGCCGAGCCGTCGACCTGATGATCCAGGCCCGGCAGATCCACTTCTTCGGCCTCGGTGCCTCAGCCTCGGTGGCACTGGATGCGCAGCACAAATTCTTCCGCTTCAACCTGGCAGTGACCGCGCATTCGGACGTGCTGATGCAGCGTATGCTGGCCTCGGTGGCGCATACCGGCGAGCTGTTCGTGATCATTTCCTACACCGGGCGCACCCGCGAACTGGTGGAGGTGGCGCGTATCGCGCGGCAGAACGGCGCCTCGGTACTCGGCCTGACTGCCGCCGGCTCACCACTGGCGCAGGCCAGCACGCTGAGCCTGAACATTCCGCTGCCCGAGGACACCGACATCTACATGCCGATGACCTCACGCATCATCCAGCTCACCGTGCTCGACGTGCTCGCCACCGGCATGACCCTGCGCCGCGGCGTGGACTTCCAGCCGCACCTGCGCAAGGTAAAGGAAAGCCTCAATGCCAGCCGCTACCCGGCGGATGAAGAGCCGAGCTAAGGCAACCGCGCCGGCGCGAGATGCCGGATGTTGCTATAACAACATCCCGCCATCACCACGCCCAATACCGCCACGTCAGCATGCCAGCGCCTGCTCCAGCGCCACCCCGGCGCCCTCCAGCCCCGGATAGTCAGCGGTGACCAGCCACACCGGTACATCGCCGAGATAGCTGCTCATGGAACCCTTGCTGGCGAAGCCTCGGGCGAAACCACTGGCCGCGAAAAAATCGGCGAAACGCGGCACCACACCACCGACGATATACACCCCACCGCGCGCGCCGAGCGTGAGCACGTTGTTGCCGGCGACCCGCCCGAGCCACACGCAGAACTGCTCCAGGGTCGCCACCGCGACATGATCACCAGCGAGCGCAGCCGCCGTGACCTCAGCCGGCGACGCCAGTCGCGGCATCAAACCGGCCAGGGCACAGACCGCACGATAGAGCAGCAACAGGCCACCGCCACTGAGCACGTCTTCGGCACGCACATGGCCAAGCTGGGCGAACAGCATCTGCCACAGCGCCGCCTCGTGCGCATCCGCTACGGGCAGATCGACGTGTCCGCCCTCCCCCGGCAGCGCGCGCCAGCTGCCACCACCCAAGGGCAGCAACGCGGCGACGCCAAGCCCCGTGCCCGGCCCGATGACCAGTGCCGGCGCATCGGGCTCGGCCTCGCCAGCACAGATCATGCGCCGCCCCGCTTCGCCTACCCGCGTCATGCCCAGCGCCATCGCGGCGAAGTCATTGATCAGCAGCAGCTCGTCCAACTGCAGGGCACCACAGAAGTCGCGGCGCGTCAGCCGCCAGTGATTGTTGGTGAAAGTGAACTGCTTGCCCTTGACCGGCCCGGCGCAGGCCAGGCACATGGCGCGAATGCTGCCCGGCGCCAGGCCGAGCGTTGACAGGTAATGTTCGACTGCCTGTTCCGGGGTTTCGAAATCCGCCGCAGCCAGCACTTGCACCGCCTCCAACTGCGAGTCGCGCCACAGCGCGAAGCGCGCATTGGTTCCGCCGATATCTCCGACCAGCGCCAGTGTCATCGCAGCGCCTCCAGCCCGGCCGTGAACACACTGGCGCCCTGCTCGGCGGAGCTGAACGCCGAGCGCATAAAGCCGAACAGCTCGCGCCCGCAGCCCTGCACCTGTGCCGCAGGCGCTGCTGCCGGGGAACGATCGGCCAGCTCGGCGGCATCGACCAGCACCTCAAGCACGCCGCTCTGCCCATCCACACGCAGCAGATCGCCGTCACGCACGCGCGCCAGCGGGCCGCCATCGATTGCCTCGGGGCACACATGGATCGCCGCCGGCACCTTGCCCGACGCACCGGACATGCGCCCGTCGGTGACCAGCGCGACCTTGAAACCGCGGTCCTGCAGCAGACCGAGATAGGGCGTCAGCTTGTGCAACTCGGGCATACCGTTGGCACGCGGCCCCTGGAAGCGCACCACTGCAACGACGTCGCGCTCCAGCTCGCCCGCCTTGAACGCCTCGACCAGCTCCAGCTGATCGGCAAAGACCCGCGCCGGCGCTTCCACGACGCGATGCTCGGGCGCCACGGCGGACACCTTCATCACGCCACGACCGAGATTGCCGCTCATCACCCGCAGCCCGCCTTCAGCCGAGAACGGCCGCGCGACCGGCCGCAGGATGCTTTCGTCCAGGCTCGCCGCAGCGCCTTCACGCCAAGTCAGCCGACCGTCTTCGAGGAAGGGCTCCTGGGTGTAGCGATTGAGGCCGCGACCCATCACGGTATGCACATCCTCGTGCAGCAGGCCGGCCGCGAGCAGCTCGCGCACCAGCAGCGCGACGCCGCCCGCGGCATGGAAGTGATTGATGTCGGCTGAACCATTGGGATAGACCCGCGCCAGCGTCGGCACCACTGCGGAAAGGTCGGCCATGTCCTGCCAGGTCAGCTGGATGCCCGCCGCCTGGGCGATGGCCGGCATGTGCAGGGTGTGATTGGTCGAGCCGCCGGTGGCATGCAGCGCGACGATGGCGTTGACCAATACGCGCTCGTCGACGAGCTCACCGAGCGGCGTGAAGCTGCCGCCCTGTGGCGTCAGTCGAGTGACCTGCCGCGCGGCCTCGGCGGTCAGCGCATCGCGCAATAGCGTGCCCGGGTTGACGAAGGAAGAGCCCGGCAAGTGCAGGCCCATGACCTCCATCAGCATCTGGTTGGTATTGGCGGTGCCGTAGAAGGTACAGGTACCGGGACTGTGATAGGCCTGCATTTCCGCCGCCAGCAGCTCGTCGCGACCTGCCTTGCCTTCGGCGTAGCGCTGGCGCACCGCGGCCTTGTCCTTGTTGGCCAGGCCGGACGGCATCGGCCCGGCCGGCACGAACACAGCGGGCAGATGCCCGAAGCGCAGCGCACCGATCAGCAACCCGGGAACGATCTTGTCGCAGATGCCGAGCAGCAGCGCCCCATCGAACAGGTTGTGCGACAGCGCCACCGCGGTGCTCATGGCGATCACCTCGCGACTGGCAATGGCCAGCTCCATGCCCGGCTCGCCCTGGGTGACACCGTCACACATCGCCGGCACACCGCCGGCCACCTGCCCCACCGAGCCGATATCGCGCAGCGCCTGGCGCAGGCGCTCGGGGTAGTCCTCATAGGGCTGATGCGCCGAGAGCATGTCGTTGTAGGCCGTGACGATGGCGATGTTGGCCGCATCCGGCAGCCGCAGGCGCTGCTTGTCCTGCGCGCCGCAACCGGCAACGCCATGGGCGAAGTTCGCGCATTGCGCGCCGTTGCGAGCAGGCCCGGCACTGGCAGCGCCGCGAACCATGGCGAGATAGGCTTCGCGCGTAGGCCGGCTACGCTCGATCAGGCGCTCGGTAACTTCGACCACTACGGGATGCATGAAAACCTCCTGATTTGTAGTTTTTATAAACAATCAGGCGGCATCATAACGACGAGCGGGACGATTTCGAAGAAATATGTTTATTAAAACAACAAACTCACCACCCTCAACGACGTAGCAGTTCTAGCTGACGACGTAGCTGGGCGGCTTGCGCCTTTTCCGCCCGCAGCCCGGAAGTCAACTCAGCCTTGTCCTGCTCCAGGCGCACGATCACCTGACCGAGGCCATCCAGCAGTTCGCGTAGCACTTCCAGTTCTCGGCATTGGCTCTGCCGGCCCATCCATAGCAGCCAGAGCAGTACCAGTAGCACCATCACGCCGCACAGCGAGGTGCCGATCAGCAGCCAGGCGAGGCTCATTGCACTCATCGTTTCGCTCCTTTGCTTGCGGCGCAATGCCGCTTCCAGAGGCTCAACGATATGTAGCTTATGACGACAGGTCGATAATGTTTACTTGCACAGGTAAACATTTGCAGCAGGTCATTGCCGCCATCTGCTAGTGAAGGACGGCTATGGACCACGCAGGCCGCCCGGCGATGTGCCAGCATGACGCAGCGCCACTGCGACCACCTGTCGTGATTCCTTACAGGTCGACAGAGGATTACTCGCCGACGTCCACCGGTCGCCGCACATCGTCGTCATGGCCAGGGTCGCGATGTTCCAGCTGCAGGAACAATGCGGCAGCGAGCATCGCCATACCGCCGACGCAGAGAAACGTCAGCTGAAATGCCCGCAGCACCTCGCTGCCCTGCGCGTCGTCCACGGTGAAGCCTCCCAGCAGCGCACCGGCGGTGGCGACGCCAAGGCTCATTGATAGCTGCACCACCACCGACAGCAGGCTGTTGCCGCTACTGGCGTCGGCATGACTAAGGCCGACCAGGGTGACGGTGTTCATCGCGGTGAACTGCATCGAGTTGACCATGCCGATCAGGCCCAGATGCACCAGCAGCAGCCACGTCGGCGTTTGTCCATCGATGGTCGCCAGACTGGCGATCAGGCAGCCGAGCAGCAGCGTGTTGCCGATCAGCAGACGGCGATAACCGAGACGATCGATGATCGGCTTGGCCAGGGATTTGACCGCCATCGCACCCAAGGCCAGCGGAATCATGCTCATCCCGGCCTGCGCTGGCGAATAGCCAAGCGCCACCTGCAGCAGCAATGGCAACAGGAACGGCAGCGCGCCACCACCCAGCCGGGCAAACAGGTTGCCGAAGATGCCCACCGCAAAGCTGCGCGTATGGAACAGCTTGGGGCTGAACAGCGGCGCATCGATGCGCCCGGCGCGCAGCCAGTAGGCCGCCATGCAAGCTGCGCCGCCGAACAGCAGCAGCATCACGCGGGCATGCGACATGTGCATCTGGCCGAGCCCCTCGAGCGCGATGGTGACCAGCACCATCGCTGCGCCGAACAGCAGGAAGCCGAGCGTATCGAAGCGTACCCGCTCGGGCCCTTTGAGATCGGGCATGAAGCGCAGCGCGGCGATGCAGCCAATCACGCCCACCGGCAGATTGATCAGGAATATCCAGTGCCAGGAGGCGTACTCCACCAGCCAGCCACCCAGGGTTGGCCCGAGCAACGGGCCGACCAGTCCTGGCAGCGCGATAAAGGCCATGATCCGCACGAAGTCGCTGCGCGGAAATGCCCGCAGCACCACCAGCCGCCCCACCGGCAGCATCAGCGCTCCGCCCAGCGCCTGCAGCACGCGGGAAGCCACCAGCTGGTTGAAGCTGGTAGACAACGCGCACAACAGCGAGCCCACGGAAAACAGCACGATGGCGGTCACGAAGATGCGCCGGCTACCGAAGCGGTCAGCAATCCAGCCGGATGCCGGAATCAGCAACGCCACCGTGAGCATGTAGGCGATCACAACGCCCTGCATACGCAGCGGGTTTTCCGCCAGATCGCGCGCCATGGCGGGCAGCGCGGTATTGAGAATGGTGCCGTCCAGCGTCTGCATGAAGAAGGCGATGGCCACCAGCCACGGCAAAATCCGCGCGGTACGGGCGTCGAGTGAGACGGGCGGTTGCATGAAGTCCCCGGATACGAAAGGTGCACCATCTTAGAGGATTCGTTCGGCGCCGGTTCGGGTCGCTGCTCCCCGCACACCCACACCAAGCGCCACTGTGACGACCTGTCGCAGTTAGCCTGCAGCGCCCGCAAACAGCCGTCTGCAGCGGCATACAGCTTTGCATTCAGACACCGGTAACAAAATATTTCTTGGGAAATTGACGCGAATCATTATCATTCGGAAGCGCAAGTGCAATCTTCGCTCCGTCCTTTTCTGTTTCCGGAGAATTCCCAATGCGCATCCCCGCCACACTGGCCATCACCACTCTGCTGCTCACCCCGCTCGCCCCGCTCGCCCAGGCGAAGGAATACCCCATCGGCGAACCGCAGCAGTGCGGCGGCATGGAGGTCGGCGCGGTGTATCTACAGCCGGTCGAAATGGACCCACCGGGCATGATGCGTGCCGCGGCCGAGTCCGACGTGCATCTCGAGGCCGATATCAGCGCCACCGAAGACAACCGCAACGGCTGGCAGGAAGGCAGCTTCGTGCCATATCTGAGCATCCACTACACGCTGCGCAAGAAGGGTTCCGACGAAGTCGTCGAAGGCGATTTCCATCCGATGGTGGCAAACGACGGCCCGCACTACGGTGACAACGTCAAGCTGCTCGGCCCAGGCAAGTACCAGTTGACCTACAAGATCCTGCCGCCAGGCTCGGGGCACAACATGTTCGGTCGCCACACCGACAAGGAAACCGGCGTCGCCCCCTGGTTCGAAGGCTGCGAGCTGACGTACGAGTTCACCTACGCCGGCATCGGCAAGAAAGGGGGCTACTGATGCGTCGCGCCGGGCAATCGCTGCTCGGCGTGCTGCCGCTACTGGTCGGGCTCGCGAGCCCGGCGCAGGCCGCGCTGCCGACGTACGAGCTGACCATACGTGACGGCCACTTCGAACCAGCGACCATCGAAGTCCCTGCCCGCCAGCGCTTCAAGATCATCGTGCACAACGCCGGTAGCGGGCCGACCGAGTTCGAGAGCACCCCGCTACGCGTCGAGAAGGTGCTGTCACCCGGGGTGACCTCCTTCGTCGTGATCCACCCGCTGAAGCCGGGCCGCTACCCATTCTTCGACGAATTCCATATGGATCTTCCCGAAGGCGAGATCGTCGCCAAGTAGTTGCTTTTCTGAGGAGAGTCCCATGGGCCAATCCATGTTCATCGTCTGGCGCGAAAGCGTCGAGGCTCTGCTGGTCATCGGCATCCTGCATGCCTGGCTGCGCCAGCAACCAGGCGCGGGCAATGCGTTGCGCATGCTCTGGGCCGGTGTCGCCGCCGGTCTCGGTCTGGCCGCTGCGCTGGGCTGGGGCGTACTGCAGGCCGGCGACTGGCTGGCGGGCAGCGGTGGCGAATGGTTCCAGTGCGCGATGTTGCTGGTAGCCAGCCTGCTGATCCTGCACATGGTCGGCTGGATGCATCAGCATGGCCGCACGCTGAAGACCAGCCTGCAGAACAGCGCCGCGGAAAAGCTCAGCCAGGGCAGCGGCATCGGCCTGTTGCTGCTGGCCATGCTCGCCGTGGGCCGTGAAGGCAGCGAGACAGTGGTGTTCCTCTACGGCATCGGTAACCAGCAGGCGGGTATGGACCTCACCCGCTTCGTCATCGGCGGTGTACTCGGTTTCGTCCTCGCAGTGCTCAGTTATGCAGCCCTGCAGGCCGGCAGCCGCTACTTCAGCTGGCGGCGTTTCTTCCAGGTCAGCGAGGTGATTTTGCTGCTGCTCGGTGGCGCCCTGCTGATGGCCGCGCTGGATCGCTTCAGCGGCCAGCTGATGGGCATGGACGTGCCGGAAGTGTTCTATACGGTGTTCGGCGATCCGCTCTGGGACACCTCCGCCCTGCTGGATGACGGCAGCGCGTTGGGCGGCACCCTCGCCGGCCTCACCGGCTACCGCGCCATGCCGTCACTGGCCGCGGTGGTGACACTTGCCCTGTACTGGCTCGCCGCATGGGCCTGGCTCAAACCGCGGGCGCAGGTGCAGCTCGCTGCGAGGCCAGCATGATCACCCAGGCGCCGTGGCTGGCGCGACTCGGTGACCTGCTGCGCCAGCATGCGAAAGCCATTCGCGCGCTGCAGTGGCTGGTGGTGGGGTTCTACCTGACGCTGCTGGTGATCCCCGCCTTTCTTGATCTGCCGCCGGCCCAGGCCGGCATGCTCGATAACCTGACGGTACTGGCGCAGTTCATCTTCTGGGGCCTGTGGTGGCCCTTCGTGCTGCTGTCGATGATCTTCTTCGGTCGCCTGTGGTGCGGCGTGCTCTGCCCCGAAGGCTCGCTCAGCGAATGGATCAGCTGGCGCGGGCTGAACAAACGCACGCCGCGCTGGGTGCGCTGGAGCGGCTGGCCGACCATCGCCTTTATCCTCACCACCGTCTACGGCCAGCTGATCAGCGTCTATGACTACGCCCAGGCGGCACTGCTGATCCTCGGCGGCTCCACCGTCGCGGCGATGCTGGTGGGCTTTCTCTACGGCCGCGGCAAGCGGGTCTGGTGCCGCCATCTGTGCCCGGTCAGCGGCGTGTTCGCCCTCCTCGCCCGCTTGGCGCCGGTGCACTACAAGGTCGACGAACAGCGCTGGCTGGAAAATCGCGAACCGCACCTGCCGACACCCAACTGCGCCCCGCTGATCGACATCCGTCGCATGCAGGGTAATGCCGATTGCCATGCCTGTGGCCGCTGCAGCAGCCAGCGGGGCGCAGTGCAGCTGAGCGCCCGTTCGCCCAATTCTGAAATCCTCATCGTCGGCGGTCAGCAGCAAAGCGATCACTGGGACAGCACCCTGTTGCTGTTCGGCATGATCGGTCTGGCGATGGGCGCCTTCCAGTGGACGGTCAGTCCCTGGTTCATCACCCTCAAGCAGGCCGCGGCGGAATGGCTGGTGGATCGCGACATCTTCTGGCCGCTGGAAGCCAATGCGCCCTGGTGGCTGCTGACCCATTATCCGCAGGCCAACGACGCCTTCACCTGGCTCGATGGCGCCGTGATCCTCACCTACATCTTCGGTGCCTCGTTGCTCGTTGGCGGCGCGCTGTGGCTGCTGCTGCGTGCGGCCGTGCGGGTGATGCGCCGTGGCGACAATGTGTTCCAGCACCTCGCATTGGCACTGGTGCCGCTGGGTGGCGCCGGGCTGTTTCTCGGCCTGTCCGCCACCACGGTCAAGCTGCTGCGCTACGAGGGCTTCCTGCTGGCCTGGGCGCAACCGGCTCGCGCCGCGCTGCTGATCGGCGCCGTGGCGTGGAGTCTGTACCTGGCCTGGAACGTGATCAGCCGTCACGGCGGCAACGGCCTGCGCCGGCTGCTGGCGTTCGCCTGCGTCAACGCCGGTTGCGCGCTGGTGGGCTATGGCTGGTGGCTGCAGTTCTGGGGCTGGAGCTGAGGTCGATGAGGCATTGAGTGGGCCGCCCGCTGCGGCCCACATACACCTAACCTCGCAAAACGAACGAAGGGAACAGCTGGTCCAGCCGTTCCCACAGGCGCTGCTGATCGTAGGGTGCGCGGCTCTCGGCGAGGCTGTCGTCGAGCATGCGCGCGGTGCGCACGCACTGCACGGCGAAGCGTTCGACACCCAGCCGGCGCAGGCGCTGAGCCATGTCCCACAGCATGTCGGCGTCGAACAGTTGCCAGTGCACGGTGGTCCGGCACTCATGCTCGACGCCGCTTTCCAGCAGGTGTTCGAGACTCTTCCAGTTGGCCTTGCCGCTGCCATCCACGCCGGTGATCGCGCTGCTGTGCTCGGGTAGCGCCTTGATGTCGAAACCGACCCAATCCACCAGCGGCAGGATGTTGGCGAACAGCTTCGGCTTGATGCCGGCGCTGTGCAGGCCGACCTTGTAGCCCAGCGCCCGCACCTGGGCGATGGCCTCGGGCAGCGCGGTCTGCAGGGTCGGCTCGCCACCGCTGAACACCACCGCCTCGAGCAGGCCGACGCGCTGTTCGAGAAAGGCGAGAATCTCCGGCCAGGGCTTTTCCTCACTGCCACAGGCGGGGATCAGCTGCGGGTTGTGGCAGTAGCGGCAGCGCCAGCCGCAACCCTGGCAGAACAGCACGCAGGCCAGATGGTCTGGGAAATCCAGCGTGGTCAGGGGGACCAGCCCCCCGACGCGAAGTGCTGCGGTCACCGCGCCGCTGCTTCAGTGAAATGCAGGCGCTCGCGATGCTCGGACTGCTTGCCCGGGTTGAAAGCGGTAACCGGGCGGTGATAGCCCATCACGCGGGTCCAGACTTCGCAACGTTGGCGCTGGTCCTGGGGCAGTTGGCTGGCTGGGTTCATGGTGACGCTCCTTTTGCTTAGGGTTGATTATGCGGCGCCGCACCTATTGGAGCGGCGTGACACGGGATCGCAGATCAGACCGCCAGGGCCGCTTCGGCTTGCTGCTTGTGCAGCAGCGCCTCATCGCACTTCGGGCAGAACTCGTGCTCGCCAGCGAGATAACCGTGCACCGGGCAGATCGAGAAGGTGGGCGTTACCGTCAGGTAAGGCAGGCGGTAACGCGACAGCGCATTGCGTACCAGCTTCTTGCAGGCCTCAGCCGACGAAATCTGCTCGGCCATGTACAGGTGCAGCACGGTGCCGCCGGTGTACTTGCACTGCAGCTCGTCCTGCAGCTCCAGGGCCTCGAAGGGGTCGTCGGTGAAGCCGACCGGCAGTTGCGAGGAGTTGGTGTAGTACGGCGCCTCGGCCGAACCCGCCTGGAGGATGTCGGGGAAGCGCTTGCGGTCTTCCTTGGCGAAACGATAGGTGGTGCCTTCGGCCGGCGTCGCCTCGAGGTTGTAGAGGTGCCCAGTGTCTTCTTGGAACTGCACCAGCCGCGCCCGCACGTGGTCGAGCACCTCGATCGCCAGGGCGCGACCGCCAGCGGTCTGCAGCCCCTCGGTGTCGTCGGTGAAGTTGCGCACCATCTCGTGCAAGCCGTTCACCCCGATGGTGGAGAAGTGATTGCGCAGCGTGCCCAGATAACGCTTGGTGTAGGGGTAGAGCCCGGCATCCATATGGTGCTGGATGACCTTGCGCTTGACCTCCAGACTCTGCCGCGCCATGTCCAGCAGCGCATCCAGCTGTTCGAGCAGCGCCGCCTTGTCACCACGGTAGAGATAGCCCAGCCGCGCACAGTTGACCGTCACCACGCCCAGCGAACCGGTCTGCTCGGCAGAGCCGAACAGCCCGCCACCGCGCTTGAGCAGCTCGCGCACGTCCAGCTGCAGGCGGCAGCACATCGAACGCACCTGGTTCGGCTGCATGTCCGAATTAAGGAAGTTCTGGAAGTACGGCAGCCCGTAGCGCGCCGTCATCTCGAACAGGCGCTCGGCGTTCTCGCTGTCCCAGGGGAAGTCGTGGGTGATGTTGTAGGTCGGGATCGGGAAGGTGAAAACCCGGCCGAGGCCGTCACCGGCCTGCATCACTTCTATATAGGCACGGTTGATCAGCTCCATCTCGGCCTGCAGCTCGCCGTAGGCGAAGGGCATCTCCTCGCCGCCGATGTAGGGGATCTGTTCGCGCAGGTCTTCCGGGCAGACCCAGTCGAAGGTCAGGTTGGTGAACGGGGTCTGCGTGCCCCAGCGCGACGGCACGTTGAGGTTGTAGATGAACTCCTGAATGGCCTGGCGGATTTCGGCGAAGCCAAGGTTGTCCTTGCGCACGAACGGTGCGAGGTAGGTATCGAAGCTGCTGAACGCCTGCGCGCCGGCCCACTCGTTCTGCAGCGTGCCGAGAAAATTGACCATCTGCCCCAGCGCGCTGGACAGGTGCTTGGGCGGGCCGGCCTCAACCCGCCCCGGAATCCCGTTGAAGCCCTCATTGAGCAGGGTCCGCAGTGACCAGCCAGCGCAATAGCCGGCGAGCATGTCCAGGTCATGGATATGCAGATCGCCTTCGCGATGCGCCGTGCCGATCTCCGGGCTGTAGACCTCGTCCAGCCAGTAGTTGGCGGTGACCTTGCCAGACACGTTGAGGATCAGCCCGCCGAGTGAGTAGCCCTGGTTGGCGTTGGCGCGCACCCGCCAGTCTTCGCGGGAGAGGTATTCGTTCATCGAGGCGGCGACGTCGACCACCACCTTGCGATCTCGGCGCAGACGCGCATGGCGTTCGCGGTAGACGATGTAGGCCCGGGCGGTATCGAAGTAGCCGGCTGCCATCAGGGCACGCTCGACGCCGTCCTGCACCTGCTCCACCTCCACCGCCGTGCGATGGGCCAGTTGCTGACGAACGGCCTGGGCCAATGCCTGCGCCACTGCCAACTCGAACTCGCCGGTCGCCGCGCCCGCCGCCGCGATGGCGCGCTCGATCTTGTCCACTTCGAACGCCGCCAGTCGGCCATCGCGCTTGCGCAGTGAAACCGGTTTCGCCACCTCTGCCTGCCTGGGCATCAACGCCTCCATAACCATATGTAGTGAATTTATTCGCAAGAAACACAATATGGTGTGACTTTAGAGGTGGAACCTCATTACCGAATTGATCATCGTCAAGCACAGGCAAGTGATCGCCCGACGGCGCCGACGGCTCATGGCCGACACTCTTGTCCGTGATCAAGGAAGCGGCGGACACCGGACTCCTAGGATGCAGGCTGATAAACCCGGTTCAATCCGGGGGAGGACACATGCTCACTGAAAAAACCCTGGTCGCGGAATTGCGCCGCCACCATCTGTTCAGCCGACTGCCCGAGGCGGCGTTACAGGAGGTGTGCACCTCTGCCAACCTGAAGCGCCTGCCTGCGGGGGCCTCGCTGTTTCATCAGGGCGATAAGGCCGACCGCTTCTATTTCCTCTTCAGCGGCCAGATCAAGCTGCACCGCGTAGTCTGCGACGGGCAGGAGAAGCTGGTGGAAGTGATGCGTGCCGGTGAATCGTTCGCCGAAGCGCTGTTGTTCAAGGGCACGCCGAGCTATCCGGTCAGCGCCACCGCGCTAAAGGCCAGCCTGGTGGCGAGCCTGAACGGGCCGCATTACCGGCGAATTCTCGAGCAGCACCCGGATATCTGCCTAGACATCCTCGCCACCCTGAGCATTCGTCTGCACCAGCGTATGACCGAGATCGACACCCTCACCCTGGCCAACGCCAGCCATCGCGTGGTGCGCTTTCTCGCGCAATCGCAGCAGGACGACAGCGGCGTGGTGGTGCTCGATGTGCCGAAACGCTTGATCGCGTCGAAACTGGGCATTCAGCCGGAAACCTTCTCGCGCATCCTGCATCGGCTGATCGACGCCGGAACCATATCGGTCCAGCGGCGACGCATCGAGATTCTCGACAACCGCAAGCTCGCCGCCTATGACGAGTGACCTGCGGCAGAACGCCCCAGTGTTCTTGATTGCTGTCAAAGCCAGTCGCCGGCGCGCCTTGGAAAATGACCCGCGCCACGCCACCGTCAGGAAAACGCGATGATCACCACAACGCCTGCGCCCCTGGTCTATTCATGCTCCGGTTGTTCGAATGTCGCGCAGCTGGCCAACACCCTGGCGGTGCGTCTCGATCGCGCCGGGCTGGCGGAAATGTCCTGCATCGCCGGCGTCGGCGGGCGCGTTGCAGCGCTGGTGAAGAAAGCCAACTCCGGCCGCCCCATTCTCGCCATCGACGGCTGCCCGATGCATTGCGCCCGCGCCTGCCTCGCGCAGCACGGCGTGACACCCGACGTGCACATCACCCTCAGCAGCTACGGCTTGCGCAAGCGCTATCGGGAAGACTGCAGCGAGGAGGAGATCAGCGCGCTGTTCGATGACATGAAAGACATTATCGCCAGTGACCGGATGCAGTTGCGCACGGCCTGAAACCCACGGACTGAGCGTGTCGCTGGAATCGCGGAACAGTTCGTTCCAGCGGGTAGCGCGCCCTGCGCCCCCCGCACTGCTGCGCCGCGCCGGGGCGGTCCGCCAGCCTGAGCCTTGCAGGCGCAGGCAGTTTGCGACGGCTGCGGGCGGAACAATCGGTCAGGCTCTGGCCGCCTGTGCCCGGCCGGCCGCCGCCACCTCCTCGCCGGCACCCTGCAGCAGTTTCCACAGCCAGCTCGGCAGCGTGTCGGGGTCGAGACTGTCGATCAGATTCTTGATCGCCAGGCCCAGCTCGGTATCACCCTCGATAACCAGCCGGCGGCGGAAGAACAGCGTATCCGGGTCTTCCTGACGGCTGGCCAACAGCAGGAACTCGCGCCAGTTGCCGCGAATGGTCACCTCCACCGGTGCCTGCGCCGCAATGCGCAGCTGCTCGCGCTCGCAGGTCAGGCACCAGGCAAGGCCGAGGTCGGCGACTTCGAGCTTCATCCAGTGGCCGTCAAGCACGTCAAAGGCGCCGTCGCTCAGTGCTTCGGCGAATACCTGATTGAGGCTGCGCTCCAGCGCAAGGCGCTGG